>JALQTR010000103.1 GCA_023260835.1 Paracoccaceae bacterium | reverse complement strand
GATGCCGCCCCGTTGGATTTGGGTCCAGTGGCGGATGGATATCAGGCCCGCGTCTACAGCTTTGTTGATGGGTTCCCCGATGATCTGGCACCGTTCATTCCGGTGCTTCAGGGCAATTGCGGCGGCATTCAGGATTTGCAGATGATCCAAATTGGCGCAGATGCGACCGCGCGGCTGCAGGATATTTCGGTGCAAATGCCGCCTTGCGAATTTGCCGGTCAACAGGTGCAGCTGCCGGTGCATTTGGGGCTATAGATACCCGTCGGATCGAAAGCTCAGCTCGCGTTCTTTGCCGATGATGATGTGATCATGCAGGTGGATGCCCACCACCGATGCCGCGGCTTCGATCTGGGCTGTCATATCGATGTCTGATTGCGATGGCGATGGATCGCCCGATGGGTGGTTATGCACCAAAATCAGCGCGCTGGCGTTTAATTCCAATGCGCGTTTGATCACCTCGCGCGGGTAAACGGGGACATGATCCACGGTGCCGCGGGCCTGTTCCTCATCCGCGATCAGGATGTTTTTGCGATCTAGGTAAAGCACGCGGAATTGTTCGGTTTCGCGATGCGCCATGGATGTATGGCAATAATCAATCAGCGCGTCCCAGCTGCTGACCACGGCGCGTTTGATGACGCGGGATCGGGCCAGATGGGTGGCGGCGGCTTCGACCAGTTTCAATTCGCAAATCACCGCATCGCCCACCCCATGCAGCGCCGACAGGCGCGCCGTGGGCGCGGTGATCACCCGCCCGACATCGCCGAAGGTATCGATCAGCAGCCGCGCCAGCGGCTTTACATCCTGCCGTGGGATTGCGCGAAACAGGATCATTTCCAGCAGTTCATAATCCGCCAGCGCCCCGGCGCCGCCGGCCATAAACCGCTGCCGCAACCGCTGACGGTGATCGCGGATATAGGATGGCAGGCGTTTGGTGCCATCAATCGGGGCGCGCGCTGCGGCCTCATCCCCGCCCAGATGCAGCTGTGTGTCAAAAAGAAAAGGTTGGGACTGTGTCATGCCCCAACCTTGCCAAGCAGAATTTAAAATTTGATTAAATCGCGACGATTTGTTTGCCGCGGTTCCCGCCCTTCAGCATGGCGGCAAAGGCCGCGGGGGCGTTTTCCAAACCTTGGGCTATATCCTCGATGTATTTGACATCGCCCGCGGCGACCAGGGGCGCAACCTCGCGCAGGAAGGTGGGGAATTGGTCGAAATGATCGGAAATAATAAAGCCCGAAACGGTCAGGCGGCTGACCAGCAGATTGCGCCACAACCATGGCAACATATCACTGTCCCCCGTGCTGGCGCCTGCGCCCAAGGCGCCCTCGTTATACCAGCTGACCATGCCGCACAGCGGAATGCGCCCATGCACGTTCATCAGTGGGATAATCGCCTGCAATGTTTTGCCCGCAACATTTTCGAAATAAATATCCACCCCGTCAGGGCAGGCATCGGCCAGTGCGGTGCGCAAATCGCGCGCGGTGTCATGCGCGCGGTGGTCGATGCAGGCGTCAAAGCCAAATTCATCGCGCGCCATGGAGCATTTATCGGCGCCGCCGGCAATGCCCACAACGCGCAGCCCTGCGCGGCGCGCCAGCTGTCCCACCATGGACCCAACCGGCCCGGTGGCCGCAGCCACCACCAGCGTTTCACCCGCCTGTGGCAGCCCGCGCTGTGTCAGCCCATACCAGCCGGTAAAGCCCGGCATGCCCAGAACGCCCAGCGCCGTGGTGGCGGGCAATGCGTCATCCAATTTGCGCAAAGCGCCGCCCTTTACCACACCATGGCTGGCCCAGCCGAACATGCCAAACACCTGATCCCCCACGCCAAAGCGCGCATCATTTGATGCAATCACCCGTCCCACACCGCCGGCTTCCATGACGCCGCCAATGGGGACGGACGCGGCATAGCTTTTGGCCGCATCCATGCGTCCGCGCATATAGGGGTCCAGCGAAAAATGGCTGACTTCGACCAAGACCTCGCTCGCGCCGGGGGTGGGGATTGGGCAGGTTTCCAGATTGAAATCCGCCTGCGTTGGCGCGCCTTCGGGGCGGCGGGCCAGGGTCATTTGCTGCATCATTGTCATGGCTTATGGTCCCTTTTGGGTGTCATCCATTTTGATCCGCCGAAAGACGCCGGTGGCGGTGGCAATGGTGTTGCCGGCGTTATCTGTCAAAATGGCTTCGTTGAATATGGTGGTGCGTCCACCGCCCACGCGGCGGGCTTCGGTGATTAACACATCCCCCTTTGGGGGGCCGATGTAATTGACGTTCAGCGACAGTGTGACAGTGCGCAAAACCTGATCAGGATCGGCGCTGTAACAACAGGCATAGCCCATGGCAGTGTCCAGCAGCGCCGCACTGACCCCGCCATGCAGCGCGCCATTGCGATTGCCCAAATAGGGGCGCATTGGTTGTTCCAATCGGCAATAATCCTGCCGCCAATCGGTGATGGTGAAACCCAGATGTTCTTGAAACGGATAGGGGGATTCTTGTGTCATCGATTACACCGTCCCAGCCGCCGCCAGCCCATGCTGGGCAAAGCGTGGCACCTGCGCGCCCAGTTTCATGGCGCGGTCTGGATTCGATGCATTGCCATCCAGAGCCCGTTTCAAAACGCCCTGCAAAATCGCGCCCATGCGGAAGAAGCAAAAGGCCAGATAGAACCCAAACCCATCAATCCCCGCAATGCCGCGCCGTGCGCAATAGGCATCAACAAAGGCCTGATCGCTGGGCAGGCCCAGGCCTGCGCGATCAACACCCGCCAGCCCACGCCCGTCACTGCCGGGGGGCATGGACCATTGCATAATCACCGCTGCCAAATCGGCATAGGGGTGCCCCGTTGTGGACAATTCCCAATCCAAAACCGCGGCGCAGCGGGGGCTGGTTTTGTCAAACAGCATATTGTCGATGCGGTAATCGCCATGCACCAAACTGCGCTGGCCATCATCATCGGGGATATTGCGTGCCAGCCAATCCATCAATTCATCCATCTGTGGGATGTGCTGCGTTTGGGTGGCCTGATATTGTTTGGTAAAGCGGTCGATCTGGCGGGCGTAATAATTGCCCGACGGCCCATAATCATCCAGACCTGTTTTCCCCAAATCCACATCGTGAATCGCGGCCAAGACGCGGTTCATTTCATCCATCACTTGCGCGCGAGTTTGCGCGTCCAGATCGGGCAGGCGGGGGTCGTCAAAGCTGCGCCCGTCGATGAAATCCATCACGTAAAAGGCCGATCCAATGATGCTGTCATCCTCGCACAAAAGATGCATTTTTGCGACCGGCACATCGCTGCCCATCAGCGCGCTTTGCACGCGAAATTCGCGGTCCACCGCATGGGCCGATTTCAGCAGCACCCCCGGCGGTTTGCGCCGCAGCACATATTTGCCGCTGGGGGTGTCCAGCAAAAACGTGGGGTTGGATTGGCCAATGTCGAATTTATGCGGGGTGATCGGCCCGCAAAACCCATCAATGCGATCCGTCAAATAGGATTGCACCGCATCAAGGTTCAGCTGCGCGGTTTGTGCGTGATCGGGCATCCGGGCCTCCTGTCGTTAGCTATAGCTCAGCAACTCTTCGGTTGCGGCACAGATATGCGGGGTTTCGTTGAAGCTGGCAAGATGGTCGCCCTTATCTGACAGGATCAGCCGCGCTATGGCGCAGTTTTTCACCTGTAATTGCAGGCGGATCATCGCATCCGCGGGGGCATCCATGATCTGCGCCACGGTCTGCCCGATGGCGCCGCCCGAACTGACAACCAGCGCGCGTTTGATGCCGCTGCTGCGCACAGCGGCGCGGGCATCCGCCACGCGGGCGGTAAAATCGGCGTAATCTTCAGGGGGCGCGGTGATTGCCCCGCGCTGCCACATCAGCACCGTATCACGCAGGGCGCGAAAATGGGTTTTGCGATCGGTGTGGATGCCATCGGGTGCATCCTGCCCGTCAAATCGCGCGTTCAACAGGCCGGTGAAATCAAATTCATTCCAACCCGCGTGGATTTGCGGTGCCATCTGCCGGCCCATTCCCGCCATGATCCCATCCAGCGTTTGGCGGTGGCGTTTTTGCGCGCCAATCCATGCTGCATCGGGGGTGAAGCCCAATTCCGCAATCGCCGCGCCCAATGCGCGCGATTGGCGGTGGCCCAGATCGGACAGGTTATCATAATCCGCCGCGCCAAAGCTGGCCTGGGCATGGCGGATCAGCCACAATTCAACCGCCATTGATGATCCCCTGCATCCGCGTTTTGGCCGCCTTATATTCGCGGGCCAGTCGCGCGACCAATTCCGCGGCCGGCGTGACGGATTTCACTGCACCGATCCCTTGGCCCGATCCCCAAATCTCTTTCCATGATTTTGGCTTTTCTGTTCCAAAATTCATCTTACTTGGATCAGATTGTTCCAAATCATCTGGATCCATGCCGGCATTTTGGATCGATCCGCGCAGGTAGTTGCCGTGCACGCCGGTAAACAGGTTGGAATAGACGATATCCTCGGCGCCGCTGTCGACGATCATTTGTTTATACCCGTCCACGGCGTTTGCTTCGGTTGTGGCGATAAAGGGCGACCCGATATAGGCCATGTCCGCCCCCATCGCCTGCGCGGCCAGAATGTTCTGCCCCGTCGCAATCGCCCCAGACAGCAGCAGCGGCCCATCGAACCAAGCCCGAATTTCGCTGATCAACGCCAGCGGGCTTTGTGCGCCGGCATGCCCACCCGCACCTGCGGCCACGGCAATCAGCCCATCTGCGCCCTTTTCAATCGCCTTTTTGGCAAATCGATTGTTGATCACATCATGCAGCACCACCCCGCCGCAGGCATGGGCGGCATCATTCACTTCGGGCCGGGCGCCCAGCGATGTGATCCAAATTGGCACCTTCCATTTGTGACAAATTTCCAAATCCCGCTCCAGCCGCGTGTTTGACCGATGCACGATCTGGTTCACTGCAAAAGGCGCGGCGGGGGTATCGGGGTTGGCCTGATTATACCGGTCCAATTCTTCGGTGATGCGCGCCAGCCAAGCGTCCAACATCGGGGGCTCGCCGTCCGCTTCGCGCGCGTTCAGGGCGGGGAAAGACCCCACCACCCCCGCCTTACACTGGGCAATCACCAGATCGGGGTTGGATATGATAAACAGGGGCGATGCCACCACCGGCAGCCGTGTTTGTTTCAAAATATCAGGAAGTGCCATGATCGTTCCTTTGCTTACTTATCCTGCGGCTGAAGATAGGCCAGCCCAATCCACTGCGCCGCCAATGCAGGGCGCGTGCTGCCCTGAATTTCAACGCTGATGTCCCAAATATTGGTGATCTGCCCGGGGCGTTTTTCCTGCAAATCGGCCAAAGTGAAATGTCCGCGCACCTGCGCGCCCACCGGCACAGGGGATAAAAAGCGGATTTTATCAAACCCGTAATTCACCCCCATGGCCGCACCATCAATCGCAGGCACCGCATCATACAGCATCGCAGACAGCAGCGACAGCGTCAAAAACCCATGCGCAATCGTGCTGCCAAAGGGGGTCTGTGCCGCGGCATCTGGGTCCACATGAATGAATTGATGATCCTCGGTCACATCGGCAAAGCGATCAATGCGCGCCTGATCCACCAAAAACCAACGCGACGATCCGATCTGCGTGCCAACACGGGCCTGCAAATCCGCCAGTGTTATAGTTGGGCGCGTTGCGTCCATCCTGTGCCTCCCCCCATGGATTTCCCCCATGCCGCCACGGGCGGCGGCAAATGGCAAGCCTGCCGTTGCGTCGCTTTGGCCGTTGATTTGCTTGCCGCTTGATCCGCCCCCCAAGCTGGGCTAGGTCTTTTGTAACGCAGGTATAAGGGGATCCCATATGGCGGTTTTGGCGCATATCGAGCTTGACGACAGCAATCTGCCGCCCCCCACGCCGCAGATCGAACAAGAACGCAAAGTGGCGATTTTTGATCTGCTGGAATCCAACAGCTTTGATTTGCCCGCCCGCGATGATCGCCCCGCCCCAGAGGGGCCGTTCCATCTGGCGCTGGCCATTCGGGATCGGCGGTTGGTGTTTGATCTGACCACGCCCGCGGGCGATAAACTGGCCGAATTTCACCTGTCCCTGTCGCCGTTTCGGCAGGTGGTGAAGGATTACTGGGCCATCTGCGAAACCTATTATTCGGCGGTGAAAACCATGCCGCCCAGCCAGATTGAAACCATCGACATGGCTCGCCGCGGCATCCACAATGAAGGCGCGCGCATCCTGCAAGAACGGCTGGAGGGAAAGGCCACAATCGACACCGACACAGCGCGGCGCCTGTTCACGCTGATCTGCGTTTTGCATTTCGGGGGCTAGGGCCATGGGGCTTCCATCGGTGCAATCCATCCTGTTTTGCTGCGATCACAACGCTGTGCGATCCCCGATGGCCGAGGGCATCATGAAACAGATGTTTGGCACCGATGTCTATGTGCAATCGGTGGGGGTGATGAATGATCTGGAAATCGACGGGTTTGCCATCGCCGTCTGCGCCGAAATCGGGGTCGAGCTGTCGCGCCACCGATCCCGCAGTTTTGATGAGATGGAACAGCTGGGTGAGCCCTTATCTTCCTTTGATATGGTCGTTGCTTTATCCCCCATGTCGCAAAAGCGCGCGCTAGAGCTGACACGGTTCTTTCATACTCAGGTCGAATATTGGCCCATCTTGGACCCGACCGGCAGCGGTGAAACGCGGGACGCAAAGCTGACCGCCTATCGCCAAACCCGCGATCAGATCCGTGATGAGCTGACAAAACGCTGGGGATAAGGATAACAGCATGAGCAAGGATATCATCAGCCGCTATTTCGCGGCCTTCAATGCAGGCGATGTGGATGGGATGTTGGCCTGTCTGCACGATGATGTGGCCCATCACGTGAACGAAGGCAACATCCGCCGCGGCAAAACCGCCTTTGCGGAATTTTGCGCGCATATGAACCGCTGCTATCGCGAAAATCTGACGGATATGGTGATTTTTGCCAATGATGATGGCAGCCGCGGGGCGGCGGAATTTATCGTCAATGGCACCTATTTGGAAACGGATGGGGATTTGCCGGCGGCGCGGGGGCAAAGCTATCGCTTGCCGGCGGGGTCGTTCTTTTCGATCACGGATGGGCAGATCAGCCGCGTTGTGACCTATTACAACCTGTCCGATTGGATCGCGCAGGTGTCATGATTGATCTGCGGATTTTGCGCGGGGATCAGGTGACGCCGCATTTGCAGGATGTGGCGCAACTGCGGATTTCTGTCTTTGCCGATTGGCCCTACCTTTATGATGGTGATCTGACGTATGAGGCGCAGTATCTGCGCCATTATGAACAGGCGGCCGGGGCGATTGTGGCCGCCGCCTTTGACGGGGATCGCCTGATCGGGGCGGCGACCGGCACGCCCCTGACAGATCACGCCGATGATTTCGCCGCGGCCTTTGCGGGCAGTGGCTATGATCTGGGGGATATCTTTTACTGTGCCGAAAGCGTGCTGTTGCCGCAATACCGCGGACAGGGGCTGGGGCATCGGTTTTTTGACGCGCGCGAGGATCACGCCCGCGCGTTGGGATATAAATACAGTGCCTTTTGCGCGGTGCAGCGGCCCGCGGATCACCCCGCGCGCCCCGCTGAGTATCGCCCGCTGGATGCCTTTTGGCGCGGCCGCGGCTATGCCCCGCTGCCCGGGGTGCAGGCGCAATTTTCTTGGCGTGATCTGGGGGATGCGGATGAAACGCCCAAACCCCTGCAATTTTGGCTGCGCAAGCTGTAGGGTATTGCCAGCGGCATTGGGTCGGTGGATTCAACAAAACATCTTTGCATATTATGCGCATTGGACGGGTCATCACCCGCCCGGGCGGCTAGCCCGGGCAGGCAGCGTGTATTATCGTGTATTATAAAGACCCCTTTTAATGGATCCCATTGGCGCGTTGGATGGTGCGGATATAGTCAACCACCATTGCCACATCGCCGCGGGTCAGCCCCTCTTGCGGGGGCATATTGCCAAACCGCCAATGATGCGCCCGCACACCCATAGCCGCAGCGCGCTGAAAGGCCTCGTCGCCATGGTGGCTGGGTTCATAGATTTTATGGATCAAGGGCGGACCGGCCTGGGCATTGCCGGTTCCCGCGGTGCCATGGCAGGCGGCGCAGGTGGTTTCGAATATCTGCTGCCCAATGCGCGCGTTGCCCGTGATCTGCGGCATCTCGATTTGCACCATGGCGTGGCTGGCATCGGCCATGGCGCTGTCTTGCGCCATCGGCATGTCGTCCATTTGTTCGCTATGCAGCGGCCAAAACAATTTATAGGACAGGCCAACCGCCACCGCAGCGCCGCCCAAAAGAAGGGTTAATTTGTTCATGATGATAATTCCTGTTTGATTGATTTTGTGGGGGGCGCGCCCCCCATCGTGACTGCCCGTTTCAGGCAGGATCAATCAAACGTTCGGCGGGCGGTCTGGGTTTCGCGGGCTGTGCAGGGCCGTCCCTTGCGGTGGGTGCCCCCCGATAAGCAAAACAGTCCCGTGCAATCGGTTGACCCATTGCCCCTGCGCCAGAACCGCAGACAGGCACAGACCGGCTGGGCAGCACTCTTGGGTGCTGGCGCACTCATTGCAATCGGCTTGGGCGGTGGCATGGGGCGCGGGATTGGCGCAGTGATCATCCAAGCAATCGATCTGCGTTGTCGCCGCATGATGATGCGTCGATGCCGGCATGGCCTGCCCGCCCGTGGCGGCCATAGCGCCAATCATGACAATCGCGCAGGTCAGGATGATGGATAGGTATCGCATGATGGCAGCTTACCACCCTGCGATCAGTGTGACAATTTCAATCCTCATCAACGTTCTGTCAGCTTCAGTTCAATCCGGCGGTTTTTCGCCCGCGCGGCGGGGGTGTTCGCCGGATCAATCGGTTGGAATTCGCCAAAGCCATTGGCGGACAGACGGTTTGGTGGGATGCCTTCGACCTGCGTCATATATTTCACCACCGATAGGGCGCGCGCGGTGCTCAGTTCCCAATTATCGGCATAGGTGCCTTGCCCCGACAGCGGTATATTGTCGGTATGCCCGTCAACGCGGATGATCCAATCAATGTCATCTGGGATTTGCGCGGCGATATCGCGCAGCAGATCCGCCACCTTGGCCATTTCGGTTTTGCCATTGGCGGCCAATTCGGCGCGGCCGGTGGGGAACAGCACCTCGGACGAGAAAACAAACCTGTCCCCTTCGATCCGCACCCCATCGCGGGTTTGCAGTAATTGCCGCAACCGGCCAAAGAATTCAGACCGATAGGTTTCCAGATCCTTGGCCTTGGCTTCCAACGCGGCGCGCTCTGCTTCCAGACGGATGCGCTCGGCCTCTTCTAGGGTGCGGCGGCGGCGTTCTTCGACGGCGACGCGGGCCAAGGCGGAATTCAGCCGCGTGCCTAGCGCCTGAATTTGCACATTGGCCTCGGCCTCGCGGGCTTCGGATTGGGCCAGCAGATCCTCTAGCCCCGCAAGCTGGCTGCGCAATTGGGCGATTTGCTGGTTCAGCGCCTCGACCTGTAATTGTGCGCGGCGGGAAATGGCCTTTTGCGTGTCCAGCTGCGATTGCGCCAGCGCCAACAGGGCCGCATCCTTTTGCGCCTGTGTCAGCGTGCCTTCCAGCGCGTCCTTTTGCTGGCGCGCGGCGGCCAGCAGGGTCAGGGTTTCTTCGGCCTCGCGGCGCTTTTCTTCCAGGGCGAGGGTCATCGCTGTCAGCTCGGCATCGGCGTTTTTCAGCTTCTCGCGCAGGGCTTCGGCGGCGGCGGCTTCGGCCAGACGGGCAGCTTCGGCGGCGTCTAGTTTGGCGCCCTGATCGTCCAGCTGCGCCTGCGCCTGATCCCGCTGGGCGGTTAAATCGGCGATCAACGCCTGCAATGCCTCGCGCCGGGCGGCGGCCAGACGGGCGGCTTCGGTTTGGGCGTCGATTTCGCTGCGCGCCTTGGCCAGCGCCAATGCGGCCGCATCGGCGCGGGTTTCGGCATCGGCCTTTTGCGCGGTCAAATCCGTGATTTGCGCGCGGTCGCGGCGGGCATCGGCCAACAGGCCGGCCACCTGTGCCTCATAATCGGTGATACGCGATTGGGCATCGGCCAAGGCGGCCTCGGTCGCGGCTTGGGTGCTGCGCAAGGTGGCGATCAGCGTGGCCTGCTGTGCGATTTGTGCGGTGCTGCTGTCCAGCTGGGCCTGCAGCGCGGCGCTGCGGTCGGCCTCAAGCCCCAAAGCATCGGCCAGCGCGGCCACTTCGGCCGATAGGTTGGTCAGTTCGGTTTCTTGTCCGGTGATTGTGTCGCGCAGCAGGGCCTGCACCACCATAAAGATGGTCAGCACAAACATCAGCACCAACAGCAGGCCGGTCATAGCATCAACATAGCCCGGCCAGATCGAGGCCTGAAATCGTTGTCCTGTGCGCCGCGCCAGTGCCATGCGCGATTATCCCTTTGCGCCGTCTTGCAAGGCGCGGGTTAGCGCCGCCAGTTCCAGCCGCAGGTCCGCCATCATCTGCACGCGCGCCTCGGCGATGTCATCTCCCAGCCGCAGCAGCTGCACATCAATCGACCGCAGGCGCATCCGCGATTCGGCGTCCAAACCGCCATTTTTGGCCGCTTCGGTCAGGCCATCCAGCAGATCGCGCTGGGCTGCGATCAGGGCATCTGTGTCGCCGGCGGGGGTGCTGCGCGGTGCGTCCAGCCGATCCGCCAGCCGCGCGATTTGCGCCGCCAGATCGGTCTGGGACTGGGCTGCGGTGGTCATTTGGTCGTTGATATGGGCCAGCTGTGTGCCCAGATTGTCCAAAATGGCGGGCAGCATGCCGGCTGCGCCTGCGCCGCTTGTGTCGATGTCGGTGCTGGCAAAGCCGATGGATGTGATGGTGGACAGCCATTCCTCTAGCTCGCGGTAAAACCGGTTTTGGCCGTGGCTGGCCAGCAGCTCCAGCAGGCCCACAATCAGCGATCCAGCCAGCCCCAGCAGGGATGATGCAAAGGCCACCCCCATCCCCGACAGCTGTCCTTGCAGGCCGGTCATCAGGCGGGTGAACATTTCAATCCCACCATCGCCGTCTTTGGGCGCCAGATTGCTGATGGTGTCCACCAAAGCCGGCACCGTTGTGGCCAGCCCGTAAAACGTGCCAAGCAGACCCAAAAAGATCAGCAGGCTGACGATATAGCGCGTCAGCTCGCGCGCTTCCTCGATGCGGGTGGCCACGGATTCAAGGATTGACCGCGTGGACGAGGCCGATATCTGCGCCGTTTTCCCCTTGCGGCTGCGCAGCAGCGCCACCAGCGGCGCCAGCAGCCGTGGTGCCGATTGCGCCGTCGCATCGGTGTCCGCATCAATATAGGTTTTGATCCACCGCACCGAATAGGCCAGCTGCGCCACCTGCCAAAAACAGGCCAGAACGCCAAAGGCAAAGACGGCCAGAATAACCCCGTTCAGATACAGGTTGGCCGATACGATCGACCACAGGATCGGCGCGCCCAGCACCCCCACCGCCGATGCCGCGCCCAGCGCGATCAGCATCATCACGATCTGTCGAATGGGATGGGTGAATGTGATTTGCATAAAAACCTGCCCGTTACCTGCCCGCCCGCCGCGGCGCTTTGCCCGCAGTATACTGCGCCTATTTCCAAAAGCATAGGCCCGGGTTTGCCTGCGGCAAAGACCGCTTGTGTTTGGTGGCTCCAGTTATGCGGCGGCCATGATCCCGCGCACCTTTTGGGCCAAAAGGTGCAGGTCGGGATCGGGGATGCCCAATTCATCCAGATGCGCGGCGGTGTTGAACAGATAATCGCTGTTGGGTCCCCGCCCGCCGACGGACCGGGCGATAATCCGCGCCTGTTCGTCCAAATCCAGCCCGCCGCAATATTGCACATGATCGGGATCAATCACAAAGGTCAGCGCCCGCAGGGTTTGTCCGGATTGGCCGCGCAGATCCTGCCAGCTTTCGACATAGGCGGCTGACACCAGTTCGCGTTCGCGCAGGTATTCCAGCGTGCGATCCTCATGCCCCGCGGCGACTTGCAGTGCCAAGCCAGCGCAGGATGCCCCCGCCGCGCGGTCCAGGGCCAGCACCAGCCCCGGGTTTTCGGGCGTGCCGCGGTGGTGGATTGATCGCATGCAGAAACTGCGGTGCCAGCCGTCGATATGGGCCAGCTGCGTTTGTGCCACTTCGAACCCAGGGTTCCACAGCAGCGATCCATATCCAAATACCCAAAATGTCATAAATGCTGGTCCTTTTTGTTGGGATTGGTATAGACCCACCAATGAGTGAGCAAAAGAGGCGGATTGCGTCATGCGCAAATTGATCGGTGTAATTGTGGCCTTGGCGCTGGCCTGGGCGGGGTTTTGGGCCTATGCCCGCGGGCAGCTGGATAAGGCGCAGCAGACCTGGCTGGCTGGCAAGCTGGATGCTGGCTGGCAGATTGATGCATCGGACCGCAGCATTGCGGGCTTTCCCAACCGTCTGGACAGCACATTGCGTGATCTGGTTGTGGCCCCGCCGGATCGGACATGGGAATGGCGCGCGCCGTTTTTGCAGGTCTTTGCTTTGGTCTATCAGCCCAATCATTTGATTGTCGTTTGGCCGGATCAACAAACGATTGCGATGGATGGGGAAACATTCACATTGGGATCACAGGATTTGCGGGCCTCTGTTGTGCGCAAATCAGATCGGGATTTGGACCGCTTGACCATTCAGGGCAAGGGCCTGCGGATGCAGGCCAAGGGCGAGCCGGGCATTTGGTATGCCCGCGCCCTGACCGCATCGGCGCGTCAATTGCCGGGTGGAGATGCGCAAATGGCGCTGGATATTCAGGGCCTGACCGGACGCGAAGATGCCAGCACCCCTGGCCCCGAAGATGGCGCCACATTGCAGCTGGACATGACCTATCATTTAACCGCGCCCTTGGTGGCGGATTTGGGGCTGGGGTTGGATCGGGCCGCCCCCGAAGGGGCCACGCTGCATCGGGCGATTCTGTCTTGGCAGGGGCTGCGCGCCACGGCCAAGGGGAAAATCATGCGCGACAGTGCCGGATATGCCAGCGGGCAGATTGATCTGGACATCACCGGATGGAGCGAAGGCATGACCGCATTGGACAGCCTGCAGGGTGAACAGGCCAAAAACGCCAAAACGCTGATTGGGCTGTTGGCGGTCGTGGCGGCGTTTTCTGGGGATGCCAATAAATTGCGTGTGCCGCTGCGGTTTGAAGATGGTCAGATGTTTTTGGGCAATCTGCCTGTGGGCGAAGCGCCGAAAATCTGATCCCAAAGGCGCGCTGCTTTTTAAGTGGACAAATTGCCAATCCATATCGCAAGATGGGCCAAAGGGCCGATGCCCATTAATAACACGGAGGACCCCCCTATGGCATTCGCAATCACGCGCAAAATCACGGCCAGCGCTTTGGCGCTGTGTGCCACGGTCAGCATGGCTATGGCGGATGGGACACTGAAGATCGGCATGCAGTTGGAACCGCCGCATCTGGACCCAACCAGCGCGGCCGCTGGGGCGATTGATCAGGTGCTTTATGCCAATGTGTTCGAAGGGCTGACACGGTTCACATCCACCGGGGCGGTGGTGCCGGGGTTGGCGAAATCTTGGGACATTTCAGCCGATGGGCTGACCTATACCTTCCAGTTGCGCGATGGGGTGCAATTCCATGATGGCACCACGATGGACAGCGCGGATGTGAAATTCAGCCTGGACCGCGCCCGCGCCGAAGACAGCACCAATGCGCAAAAGGCCCTGTTTGCAGGCATCGCGGCGGTGGATGCGGTGGATCCGATGACGGTGAAGATCACCCTGTCGGCGCCCAATGGGAATTTCCTGTTTAATCTGGCTTGGGGGGATGCGGTGATTGTCGCGCCCGAATCCATAGACGGCATCAAACAAAACCCAATTGGCACCGGCGCCTTTGCCTTTGACAAATGGGTGCAGGGTGATCGGATCGACATCAAACGCTTCGATGGCTATTGGGGCACCCCTGCGGCGCTGGACACTGCATCGTTCAAATTCATTTCCGACCCAACCGCGGCCTTTGCGGCGATGATGGCGGGGGATATTGACGCCTTTGCCGGCTTCCCGGCGCCCGAAAATCTGGCGCAATTTGATGCGGATCCACGGTTCAAGGTGCTGGTTGGCTCGACCGAGGGGGAAACCATTTTGTCGACCAACAACAAAATGCCCCCTTTTGACAATGTCAAAGTGCGCCAGGCCATGGCCCATGCGATTGACCGCCAAGCCATCATTGATGGGGCGATGTTCGGGTTTGGCACCCCCATTGGCACGCATTTCGCGCCGCATAACCCGGCCTATGTCGATCTGACGGGGCAATCAGCCTATGATCCTGAACGCGCAAAGGCGCTGCTGGCCGAAGCGGGTTTCCCAGATGGGTTCACCACCACGCTGAAATTGCCACCGCCATCCTATGCTCGCCGCGGGGGGGAAATCATTGCCGCCCAGCTGCGCGCCGTTGGCATTCAGACCGAAATCACCAATCTGGAATGGGCGCAGTGGTTGGAACAGGTGTTCCGCGGCAAGGATTATGGCCTGACCATCGTCAGCCACACCGAACCGTTCGACATCGGCATCTATGCGCGGCCTGATTATTATTTCCAATATGACAACCCAGCCTTTCAAAAGCTGATGGAGGATCTGAACGCCCAAACCGATCCTGCCGCGCGCAAAACCATGCTGGCGCAGGCGCAGCAGATGATCGCGGATGATTATGTGAACGGGTATCTGTTCCAGCTGGCGGCCCTGTCGGTGGCCAAAAAGGATGTGATGGGCTTGTGGGAAAATTCGCCAACCCAAGCGATTGACCTAACCGCGGTGCATTGGGCGAAATAACCCATTGCCCAATCGGGCTGATATGAATGCGCAAAAAGCGGGTCGCCATGCGGCCCGCTTTTTGGTTGATTGGACGACATATGTAAAAGGCCCTGATCTGTGATAAACGCGCACAACAGATATCTTTGCGCCCGGCGGAAGCGCCGGGCAGCGCCTGACTGCCCACCTGGCAGGCGCTGTCAAGCGTGCAATTATTGGGAACTGAGGTGGCCATCATGAACGTTCCGCATTTTGCCATCTTGCGCATTGGCGCCGACCCAGGCAGGCGCTGCCCTTTTATCCTGGGCGGATGTGGCATTTTGCAAAAATCACTTTAAAACAGGCACAGCCATGATCCAAACCACTCTTGCCCTGCTGATTTTCCTGTTTCCCTTGGCCTACAGCCCCGGACCGGGAAATATGTTCTTTGCCGCGGTTGGCGCGCGGTTTGGGTTTCGCGCCAGCTTGCCGGCGCATTTGGGGTATCATCTGGCCACATGGATCGTGACTGCGGCGATTGGGTTTGGGTTTTTCGCGCTGATGCAGACGGTGCCGGCTGCCTTGACCATTTTGGCCTATATTGGCGGGGCTTATATTTTGTGGCAGGCGCTGGCGTTGCTGCGCGCCGCCCCAGCGGCGGAGGATGCGCCAAAACTGGCGCCGCAATTTTGGCCGGGGGTTTGGCTGATGGTGCTGAACCCAAAGGCCTATGTCATTATTGCCGCGATGTTTTCGCAATTTTTGGGCGCGTTCCCCCTGCCGCTTTGGGCGCAAATCTTGATCATCACAACGATTTTCACCCTGAACAATCAAATCGCCTTTTTCGTATGGACCGTCATGGGCCGCCAGATTGGGCGGCTGTTTCACACGCCGGCCAAGCGGTTGTGGATCAACCGCGGCTTTGCGGCCATGTTGGCGATGGTGACGGTTTGGATGCTGTTTGCCGCGTCCTAATTCTGCACGCCCCTTGCAATTTGCGCCCTGCGCGCGCAGGTATTGGATCAGATAACAAAGGATTGCCCCATGCCAGACCGCAATGATGCCGCGCTTGATTTTTTATCCTCGCGCCGCTCTACCCCCGCAAAAACGCTGACGACGCCGGTGCCGGACCTTGAGGCGCTGTCCGAAATTCTGACCATCGCGGCGCGGGTGCCAGACCATGGCATGCTGGTGCCGTGGCGGTTTTGCGTGTTGCAAAAACCGCAGCTGGACAAGATATCGCAGATTGCCAAGGATCGCGCCATCGCGATGGGCAAACCGGATGAGGTCGTGGCCAAAGCCCACGGTCAATTCGACCGCGGGCATTTATGTGTGGCGGTGATTTCTTCGCCAAAAGACAGCGAAAAGGTGCCGCAGGTGGAACAGGTGCTCAGCACCGGGGCGGTTTGTGTGTCGATGGTGAATGCGGCGTTGGCGATGGGCTGGGGGGCGCAGTGGATTTCGGGCTGGATCAGCCATGATGCGGAATTTGCGCAGCAGGCATTGGGGGCGGATCCGCATGAATTTATCGCAGGATTCATTTATTTTGGCACTGCGCCCGACCGCACGCCCATGCGCGCCCGCCCTGATTTGACCAAACTGATCAGCTGGCCGCACAAATGAATGTGTTTCGTGCCTTTTCGCTGGCCCTTGGTCAAATGGGGGACCGGCGTTTTTTGCGTGTGGTTTTGCTGGGCGTGGCCTTTGCCGCGCTGATCATGGTGATCTGTACCGCGCTTTTGGCACAGCTGATCTTGTGGTCGGTTGGCGACAGCATGGATTTGCCCATTTTCGGCACCGTCACTTGGGTGGGGGATTTCCTGTCATGGGGCGCGGTCTTTGCCATGATGGTGCTGTCGGTGTTTTTGATGCTGCCACTGTCGACAGCGATTTCATCGTTTTTTCTGGATACTGTCGCAAACGCGGTCGAGGATCGCCACTACCCCCATCTTCCCCCCGCGCAGCCCGCCCGTTTTGGCGATATGCTGCGTGATATGATTAATTTCTGGGGGCTGTTGATTGCCGCAAACCTGTTGGCGCTGGTGCTGTATTTCCTGTTCGCGCCCTTTGCGGCGCTGATTTTCTGGGGCGTTAATGGGCTGATCTTGGGCCGTGAATATTTCGCCATGGCCGCGCTGCGGCGCATGGATGTGCAGCAGATGCGGCGCTTGCGCAAAAAAAACGCCGCCGCCATTTGGGGCAGCGGCGCAATTTTGGCCTTTCCGATGACAATTCCGGTGGTGAACCTATTTGTGCCGGTCTTGGCCTTGGCGGTGTTTACTCACCATATTTCGGGGGCGATGGATCAATTGTCTTCCAGGTCCAATTATTGACATCTTCGACGGTGATTGCGCCGGACAGGACGATGCCTGCGATGATGGCCCATAAAACGGCGGCAATGCCGGTTGTGATCAGCGCCTTGCGTTTCAGGTGATGATGTTCGGGGGCGCCCGATTGGGTGCCGTGGGTGACATTGCCCAGATCCTCTTGCGTTTGCAGGCGGAAGGGGATGACCGTCAGGAAGGTCAAAAACCAAATGACGGCATAAAGGACCAGGCCGGAAACGACTGACATCTTGCGCGCCCCTTATACCTGTTCCAGCTCGATCAAACAGCCGTTGAAATCCTTGGGATGCAGGAACAGCACCGGCTTGCCATGGGCGCCGATCTTTGGCTCGCCATTGCCCAGAACGCGGGCGCCGCTGGCGGCCAGATGATCGCGGGCGGCGATGATGTCGTCCACCTCATAACAAATGTGGTGAATGCCGCCGGCGGGATTTTTGTCCAAAAACCCCTGAATCGGGCTAGCATCGCCCAGTGGATACAGCAGTTCGATCTTTGTGTTGGGCAATTCGATGAACACCACGGTGACGCCGTGATCGGGTTCATCCTGCGGTGCGCCCACATTGGCGCCCAGCATGCTGCGGTATTGCGCGGATGCGGCGTCCAAATCTGGAACGGCAATCGCGACATGGTTCAAACGGCCAATCATTTTGGGCCCCCTTTATTTGGTGTCTTTCCCCGCATATATGGCGCGATGCGCCCATAATCACAAGCGGCAAGGGGCCGCAGGGCGGCGCCAAATGTTTATCAAGGTTTTCTTGAAAATCCTGCTCGGAGTTTGGGTTTCCCCTAGGCAGCGGTGGCAGTTTATGCTGCAATGGTTGGTAAGGTGGTTCAAAAAGGCATGGATATGGGCGCAGCGGGTATACGGTTTTTATTAAATGATCAGCAGGTTGATCTGGCGGATATGCCAGCAGATGCAATGCTGTTGGATTTTCTGCGCGAAACGCGGCGTCTGACCGGCACCAAAGAGGGCTGTAATGAGGGCGATTGCGGCGCCTGCACAGTGCTGATCGGGCAGCTGCGCGATGGCCAGCTGCACTATGCCCCGATGAATGCCTGCATCCGGTTCTTGGCGCAGGTCGATGGCTGCCATGTGGTGACCATCGAACATTTGCGCGGCCCGGGCGGTGCGCTGCATCCGGTGCAACAGGCGATGTTGGACCACCACGGCAGCCAATGCGGGTTCTGCACCCCGGGGATTGTGATGGCGCTTTATGCGCTGTGGATGGTGCATCCGCTCCCCACATCGGCGCAGGTGAAGGTCGCGTTGCAGGGCAATTTGTGCCGTTGCACAGGCTATGCGCCCATCCTGCGCGCGGCGCAGGATATCGCGGGCGATCCGGCAGGGGATTTTCTGGCGGCTGAGCGCACGACGATCATTCAGGCCCTGCAGGATATGGCGCAGGATGCGCCCGCGGCGGGTGCCGCGCTGCGCCCGCGCGATTTGGATCAGGCCCTGGCGCTGCGCGCTGCGCACCCTGATGCGGTGGTTGTGGCCGGGGCCACGGATGTGGGGCTTTGGGTGAATAAACATTTGCGCCCCATGCCGCAGGTGTTGCACCTGTCGCAGATCGCGGGATTTGACCGCATCACCCAAACGGCGGATGCAATCACCATTGGCGCGGGGGCCAGTTATGCGCAGGCCGCGCCGGTTTTGGCGGCGGCTTCAGTGAAGTGGATGCTCAAACGGCCATTGCAATGGTTCACGAAATGAGGGAATTACCACTATTAGAATGGGACAATGAAGCCCATGAATTGGCCGCCTTACCACTGGCTCCACACCCCTTCAAAAAGAATCACTAAACCCTCTTTATCAGCACTTTAGCAAGTAACCAATAGTTATCCACATTGGTTTTATTTGCGCATGCTTTGTGGTAGATTTGAGTTTCACTCATTTTACGCTACACGGGCATGTTTTTAATCTTTGATACAGAGACTACTGGTTTTCCTAAGGATTGGAATGCACCCTTGACGGACTTTGATAATTGGCCACGGGTCGTTCAGATTGCTTGGCAAATTCACGGACCGGAAGGGGAGTTGATCGATGTTCAAGATCATATCATTTACCCTGAGGGTTATGATATCCCGTTTAATGCCACGAAAATCCATGGTATTTCCACGGATCGCGCCAAGGCGGAAGGAAAGCCTCTCGCCGAAGTTTTGGCCACCTTTCAGGCAGCCATGGATACGTGCGAGTTCATTATAGGTCACAATGTCCGGTTCGATTTGAATGTGACCGGATGTGAATATTTACGTACCACAGGAGAGAATCCATTTACCTCCAAAAAATCGTTAGACTCCTGTACGGAGATTACGGCAGAGCTCTGCCAAATCCCTGGCGGACGTGGCGGTCGCTACAAGCTTCCCAAACTTGAGGAGCTGCACCAGCACCTCTTTGGAGAAGGCTTTGATGAGGCGCACAATGCCGCTTTTGACGTGGAGGCCACAGCGCGCGTTTTTTTAGAGCTCCTGCGTATTGGCAACTTTACTCCGGCCGCCATTGGACGTGATGAGGCTTTTGTGGCGCGCTTCAAAGAGAAAAACCCTACGACCATCCAGGCCATTGGTCTTGCCGTTGAAGATGCAAAAGCAAAACGCGCGGAGGGATTG
>JALQTR010000083.1 GCA_023260835.1 Paracoccaceae bacterium | reverse complement strand
AAGACCTGTTCTTTGTCTTCCTGCATGTCTTTGGAATAGGCCAGGGGCAGGCCCTTCATCACCATCATCAGCGCCACATTGGCACCAAAAATACGGCCCACCTTGGCGCGGATCAGTTCAGCCGCATCTGGGTTTTTCTTTTGCGGCATGATGGATGAGCCGGTGGAAAACCGATCTGACAGGGTAACAAAGCGAAACTGCGCCGATGACCAGATGACCAATTCCTCGGCAAAACGCGACAGATGCATGGCGCAGATGCTGGCCGCGCCCAAAAATTCCAGCGCAAAATCACGGTCGCTGACCGCATCCAGCGAATTGGCGGTTGGCCGGTCAAAGCCCAGCGCCTGCGCGGTCATATCGCGATCGATGGGAAACGAGGTGCCAGCCAGCGCCGCGGCGCCAAGCGGGCATTCGTTCATCCGCGCGCGCGCATCGCGCAGGCGCGACAGATCGCGGGCAAACATTTCCACATAGGCCATCATATGGTGGCCCCATGTCACCGGCTGGGCGGTTTGCAGATGGGTAAAGCCCGGCATCACCCAATCGGCCCCCGCTTCGGCCTGCGCCAAAAGCGCGCGGATCAGCGCCTGCAGCCCATCGATGGCGGCATCGATCTGGTCGCGCACCCACAGCCGAAAATCGGTGGCCACTTGGTCGTTGCGCGAGCGTGCTGTGTGCAAACGGCCCGCAGCATCGCCGATCAGGGTTTTCAGCCGCGCCTCGACATTCATGTGAATATCTTCCAGCGCGGTCGAGAAGGTAAATTCGCCGGCCTCTATCTCTGACAAAACGGTGAGCAACCCTTCCCGAATGGCAGCGGCGTCGCTATCACTAAGAATGCCGGTCGCTGCCAACATGGCGGCATGGGCCCGCGAGCCTGCAATGTCTTGTGCTGCCATGCGTTTGTCGAACCCGATCGAGGCGTTGATCGCCTCCATAATAGCATCGGGTCCGGCGGCAAAGCGGCCGCCCCACATTTGGTTCGAGGTTGATTTGGACATGACAAACCTGCCTTTCGGGGGATCTATGCGCGTAATTCGTTTTCTTGCCCTTTATACCGCTCTGATGCTGGGTGCAAATGGGGCTTTGGCCGCCGGGGGCGATTTATCGGCTTTGGCCACTGGCGATATGAAAAAATTGACCATCCACAGTGCGCCTAAATCGGCGGCACAGGCGGATTTTGTCACCGTTGATGGCGGCAGTGGCAATTTGGCCGATTACCGTGGCAAGGTGGTGTTGCTGAATTTCTGGGCCACATGGTGTGCGCCCTGCCGCAAAGAAATGCCCATGCTGGCCGATCTGCAAACCCAGCTGGGCGGGGATGATTTTGCGGTGATCACCCTGGCCACAGGCCGCAATAGCGTTACGGGCATCGCCAAATTTATGGATGAGATTGGCGCCACAAACCTGCCCCAACATCGGGACCCCAAATCCGCCATTGCCCGTCAAATGGGCGTGCTGGGTCTGCCGACCACGGTGATCCTGAACCGCGACGGCCAAGAAATTGCCCGCCTGTTGGGCGAGGCCGATTGGTCCACCCCATCGGCCAAGGCGATTTTACAGGCGGTCATTGCGCAGTAACGCTTTGCCCTTTTGTTTTTGGGCAATCTGACCTATAGGGGCGGGATTGCCCCCTGATCAGAGACGACCGCCATGACGCAAAATGACGCCATCACCCCGCATATTTTGACCGTGCCGCGCAAGGATGCGCCGGCGGGCAAACCCAATCTGATCGGCCTGACGCGCCCCGCGCTGACACAGGCCCTGATTGATGCTGGCACCGATCCCAAACAGGCCAAGATGCGGCAGACCCAAATCTGGCAGTGGATTTACCAAAAGGGCGAACGCGATTTTGCCCAAATGACCAATTTGGCCAAAACCTATCGCGCCTTTTTGGCGGAACATTTTGAACTGCGCACCCCCGAGGTTGTTTCCCGCCAGATCAGCGCCGATGGCACGCGCAAATATCTGGTGCGCATTGATGGCGGGCATGAGGTCGAAAC
>JALQTR010000056.1 GCA_023260835.1 Paracoccaceae bacterium | reverse complement strand
AGGGGCAGGGGGTGGCACAGCGGGATCAGATCCGCGGTTTTCTTCGCCCCCATAATGCCGGCCAGTCGGGCAACGCCCAACACATCGCCCTTTTTGGCGCGCCCTTCGGTGATCAGGGCAAATGTTTCATGCTGCATTTTGATAAAGGCGGCGGCGGTTGCCACGCGGTCGGTAACGGCTTTTTCCGTCACATCCACCATATGGGCGCGGCCTTCAGCATCAAAATGGGTTAGATCAGACATGGGGGATCCTTTCACGCGGCCAGCGGATTGGCCAGCAGGGCCTGTGTGGCGGCTGTGACATCCGCCTGCCGCATCAGGCTTTCACCAATCAAGAAACTGCGCACGCCGGCGCCGGCCATTTGTGCCAAATCGGCGGGTGTAAACAGGCCGCTTTCGGAAATCACCATGCGATCGCTGGGCACGCGCGGCGCCAGATCCAGCGTGGTTTGCAGGCTGGTTTCAAATGTTTTCAGATTGCGGTTGTTGATCCCGATCAGCGGTGATTTTAAACGCAATGCGCGGTCCATTTCATCGCCGTCATGCACTTCGATCAACACATCCATGCCCCAGTCAAAGGCGCAAGCTTCCAATTCTGCCGCCTGCGCATCCGACAGCGACGCCATGATCAGCAAGATGCAATCGGCGTGCAGGGCGCGGGCTTCGGCCACCTGATACGGGTCATACATGAAATCCTTGCGCAGGGCGGGCAGGGATGTGGCGCTGCGCGCCTGGGTTAAAAATGGTTTGGCGCCCTGAAAACTGGGCGTATCCGTCAGCACAGATAAACAGGCCGCACCGCCGGCTTCATAGGCGCGCGCCAATGTGGCGGGGTCGAAATCTTCGCGGATCAACCCTTTGGATGGGCTGGCCTTTTTGACCTCGGCGATCAGGCCATAACCGGTTTTGGCGGTCTCCATCAGGGCCTTCGCAAACCCGCGCGGGGCGGGGGCGGATTTGGCGGCAGCTTCGACATCTGACAGCGGCGTTTGGGCCTTATCAGCGGCGACCTCGTCCAATTTATAGGCTTTGATTTTGTCCAGAATATTCATGTGGTGAACTCTTGCGTTTTGGCGGCAAGGGCGGCCAGTTTGGCCGCGGCTGCGCCGCTGTCGATCGCCTCTGCGGCCTTGGCCGCGCCTGCTGGCAGGTCTGCGGCGGCCCCAGCCACGACCAATGCGGCGGCCGTGTTCAGCAGCACCGCATCGCGGTAAGCATCTTTTTGCCCTGCGAATAGATCGTGGATGCGCTGCGCGTTGTAATCAGGCGCGCCGCCGATCAGATCCTCGAACGGATGGGTTGGCAGGCCCGCATCGGCGGGGGTGATGGTCAGATCCCGCAGATCGCCAGATGGGTCCAGCGCGCAAACAGCAGATGGACCGGCGATGCTCAGCTCATCTGTGCCATCGGACCCATGCACCAACCAGGCCGCTTCGGACCCAAGCGCGCGCAGGGTTTGCGCCATGGGCCGCAGCATGTCGCGCGAAAAGGCGCCCGTCAGCTGGCGTTTCACACCAGCGGGATTGGTCAATGGCCCCAGAATGTTAAAGATCGTCCGAGTGCCCAGCTCTGCCCGTGCGGGGCCAACATGGGCCATGGCCGGATGATGCATGGGCGCCATCATAAAGCCGATGCCGGTTGCGCGCAAAACCTGCTGCACCTGATCAGCGCTGAGCATCACATTCAGGCCCAAAGCGCCCAAGGCATCGGCGGTGCCGGATTTGCTGCTGAGGTTGCGATTACCGTGTTTGGCCACAACCACCCCACAGGCGGCGGTGGTGATCGCGGTGGCGGTGGATATGTTCAGCGTGCCCTTGCCATCCCCGCCGGTGCCAACAATGTCCATGGCGCCTTCAGGGGCCACAACAGGGTTGCATTTGGCGCGCATGATGCGGGCGGCGGCGGTATATTCTTCGACCGTTTCGCCGCGAGTGCGCATGGCCATCAGCAACCCACCAATTTGCGCCGGCGTGGCGACACCTTCGAACAGCAGGGCGAAGGCGTCCTGCGCCATATCCGCGTCAAGCGGGCCATTGGCGGCGGCGGCGATGATGGGTTTTAATGCGTCGCTCATGCTGCCACCTTGGTGTCGTTCAGGAAATTTTCCAGAAGCGCCATGCCGTGTTCGGATGCAATGGATTCGGGGTGGAACTGCACGCCATGGATGGGCAGATCTTTGTGCTGCAGCCCCATGATGGTGCCATCGTCCAACCAAGCCGTGACGCGCAGCGCATCGGGCAGGGTATCGCGGTCCACCACCAGCGAATGATAGCGCGTTGCCTCAAATGGATCGGGCAGGCCAGCAAAGACGCTGGTGCTATCGTGGTGAATTGTACCCATCTTGCCATGTACAATTTCATGGCAGCGCACGACATTGCCGCCAAAGGCCTGACCGATGGTTTGATGGCCAAGGCACACCCCCATCAACGGGATCCCATGCTGGGCCGCAGCGCGGGTCAGGTCCAGACAAATCCCCGCCTTGTCGGGGTCACAGGGCCCAGGAGACAGCAATATGCCGCTGGGGCGCAGGGCCAAAGCGTCATCCACGCTCAACGCGTTGTTGCGGCGCACGTCGATATCGGCGCCCAGCTGGCCCAAATAATGCACCAAATTATAGGTGAAACTGTCAAAATTATCGATCATCAGCAGCATGGGGCAGCCTTATGTTCTAGGGTCCAGATATCTTTTGGTCAGCCGCGCTGCTTTGGGGGTGGCGAAAGCGCCCCCGCTCGCGGTATAGTTCTTGCATTAATGTTCAGGCTTCGCTGCCAGCGTCAAGGGTTGATCCTTAAAAAATTGGCTTGTGGCGCGGGAAATTGGGATCAGGCAGCTGGGCCGCTGCGTTGGATTAAGATGGGGTCGATGTGATTAAATCGTATCTTTTGGGCGCTATGGGCGGGACTGTGGCCGCGGTTTTGGGGGCTGTGGTCCTGTCATTGGCTTTGGGGCCAGTGCCGGGCGCGATACTGACGGGGGCTGCGCCCGACGCGGTCAATGCGCCTGTTGCGGATGCCAGCACTGCAACATCTGTGGCCCCTGCGGCGCCAATTGTTGCCGGTCAGGTTGTGCCAGCCATGCCGCCCAGTATTGTAATCGCGTCCCAAGTGCCGCAGATCGCAACCCCAGAAACGCATGGGGGCATTCCTGCACCCATGCCTGCACAGCCGCAGCCCGTGTCCCAACCTGTGGCCCCTGTTTTGGCCGATGGGCAAGGGGCCGAGCAGGTGGCTGTTCAATTGGATGCTGCCGCCTTGGCAAACCCTGCTGCCCCGACCCCCCGTTTGCCGATGCAGACCTATGCTCAGATGGCGGTTTTGGGGCCCAATCCGGATGTGTCGATCATTTTGGTCATGGATGCGCAAAACAACCTTGGCGCCGAGGCATTCAGCAGCTTTCCCTATCCGGTCACATTCGCGGTGGATGCGGCGTGGGATCAAGCCCCATCAGCCATGCAGCGGCTGCGCGCGGCTGGGCATGAAGTGCTGGCCCTTGTCACCCCATCCCCCGATGCTGGCGCAACTGAAACAGCGGAGCAGCTGACCAAAGCGGTCGAGGTTTTGCCACAAACCGTGGGCGTTATTGATCGCGCCACCGCCAGCTTGCAAGCCGGGTTTGGCCGCGCCCGTGCAAGCGTGGATGCGCTGGCCGGTACTGGCCGCGGAATTGTGCTGCATGACAGTGGATTGAACCCGGCTTTGGCCTTGGCTGAACGGGCGGATTTGCCGGCCTTGTTGGTGGATGCGGTGATTGACGATCAAACATCATCCCCCGCGCAAATTCGCGCCCAGATCGAAGCCGCGGTGGCCTTGGCCCTGCCAGATCAGCCGGTCATCATGCTGGGTCATCTGCGCCCTGACACCATCAGCGCCCTGTTTTTATGGGGGCTGAGCACGGGGCCAAATACGAAAGATTTGTTGCCAGTCTCGGCCCAGCTGTGGGCCGCGCAAGAGGCAATGCAGGCTGCACCCACACCTGCAGACGGGGCCAAAGAATGACCCTGCCCACCCTTCACATTGGCAGCCGCGGTCAAAAAATCGCCTATGTTCAAACGCAGGGTGTGGGAACTGGGGTGGTCTTTCTGGGTGGGTTTAAATCCGATATGGAAGGATCCAAAGCCACCTACCTTGAGGATCTATGCCGTGCCGAAGGGCGACCCTTTTTGCGGTTCGATTATACCGGTCATGGCCAAAGCAGCGGCGCCTTTACCGATGGCTGCATCGGCGATTGGACGCAGGATGCGATCGACATCATCCATGCCAAAACATCTGGGCCGCAAATTCTGGTTGGCTCCAGCATGGGGGGGTGGATTTCGCTGCTGTTTGCGCGCGCGCATCCGGAACGCGTTGCAGGCCTGTTGGGGATCGCGGCCGCGCCTGATTTTACCGAAGACAGCATGTGGGCGGGGTTTGATGCGGATCAACGCGCGGCCCTGATGACGGATGGCGTGGTGCATCTGCCATCGGATTACGGCGACCCCTATCCAATCACGCAGCGCCTGATCGAAGATGGGCGCCAGCAGCTAGTGCTGCGCAGCCCGCTGGAATTTACATTCCCTGTGCGCCTTGTCCAAGGCAGCGCGGATAATGCGGTGACGCGCGACACGGCGCTGCGCCTGTTCGATCACATCACCGCATCTGATGTGCAACTGCAATTTGCCAAAGGGGCGGATCATTCGTTTTCTGATCCGGCGCGGTTGGCGATTATCGCCGCGCATTTGCGCGATCTTTGCGCCGCGGCTGATGGGCGTCACTAGCCCCCCTTGTGGGTGCGCGTCAAACCCCCTAGCTTATGGTTAAACCTTTTGGGACACATACACGATGACCACCCCCTTTGACGACACACCGCACCCCAAACGCCCAGGGCTGCTTGCGCGGTTTCGATCCAATTTCTTGACTGGGCTGATTGTCATCTTCCCCGTTACCTTCACCTTTTGGTTGATCTGGAGCTTCATCGGTTATGTCGATGGGGTGGTCTTGCCGTTTTTACCCGCGCAATATCATCCGCAGATGTTGGTGAATGATTGGTTCGGAAATCCAAACCCAAACAGCCCAGATCACATTGCATTGAACATTCGCGGTCTTGGTGTGGTGCTGTTTTTGGTGTTCACTGTTTTGATCGGCTGGATTGCCAAAGGGTTCATCGGTCGATCCATGATCCGCTATGCTGAAACGCTGGTGGAACGCATGCCGGTTGTGCGATCGATCTATTCGGGGGTGAAGCAGATCGCTGAAACCGTATTTGCGCAATCCGAACGCAGCTTTGAAAAGGCCTGTTTGGTGGAATATCCATCCAAAGGGATCTGGGCCATTGGGTTTGTATCGACCCCCGCCAAGGGCGAGGTGGCACAGCACATCGGGGGCGGCGATCCAGTGCTGAGCGTGTTTATCCCAACTACCCCAAACCCCACATCGGGCTTTTTGCTGTTTTTCCCAAAAGATCAGGTGCAAGAGCTGGATATGAGCATCGAGGACGCCGCCAAATTGGTTATTTCCGCAGGTCTGGTCTATCCTGGGCAAAAGGCCGCGCCAACGGCCCCTGAATTGGCGGCAAAACTGCGCGAGATTGATGGGGCCTAAATCGACCACCAAGCGGCGCGGTTAATCAATCTGCCGCAGTTCGCCATTCTCCAGCGCCAGTGCGTTGGGGGCAATTTGATCGCGAAACCGCGTTGAATGGCTGACCAAAATCATCGCTTGGGGCAGGGCCTGCAGAATT
The DNA here is from genome assembly GCA_023260835.1 of Paracoccaceae bacterium. Classification (GTDB taxonomy): domain Bacteria; phylum Pseudomonadota; class Alphaproteobacteria; order Rhodobacterales; family Rhodobacteraceae; genus JALQTR01. The sequence continues at coordinate 20,448 of JALQTR010000056.1, read as the reverse complement.
TCTATCAATCGGCCTTCGTTTTTGCTGTCCAAACCGTTCGTTGGCTCGTCCAGCAGCAGCACCTCGGGGGACATGGCCAGCACGGTGGCCAAAGTCACCAATCGTTTTTCGCCGCCAGACAGTTTATGGGTAACCCGATCGCGCAGATGGGCCAAATCCAAACAATCCAGCAGACTGTCGACAATTTCCACCGCCTCATCCCGGCTGGCACCAAGGTTTAGGGGACCAAAGGCCACATCTTCCAAAACGGTTGGGGAAAACAGCTGATCATCCGGATCTTGAAACACCAGCCCGACACGGCGGCGCACTTCGTGAAAATCCGATTCGCGGCGGCGGGGTTTCCCCAGAACCGTGATTGTTCCGGCATTTGGTTTTTGCAGGCCCAAAATAAGCCGCAGCAAGGTGGATTTACCTGCGCCATTCGGCCCGGTGATCGACAGCCGTTCATGCGGCGCCAGTTTCAAATTGGCGCCCTGCAACACAGGCGCCTGCCCGGTGTAGGAAAAATGGATATCGTGCAGATCGATCATAGGGGGGCCTTATCACAAATCAGCAAAACTGCCAGAGCCAGCATGAATATGGTTGTGAAAATCCAATCGCGCGGCGTTAGGCGAAAATCTTGCAGCAGGAAAATCCGACCCTCGAACCCGCGGCATTTCATGGCGGCCAATATGCGTTCGGACCGTTCAATCGCACGAACAAGGATCATTCCGATCAAATAGCCCAAGCTGCGATAGGTGTGCAAATTGGTGCCGGGGCGAAACCCCCGCACCTTCATCGCGCTGCGAAGGCGCAGGTATTCGCCGCGCAAAACATCCACATAGCGAATGGTAAACATCATCAAATGCACCAAAGCATCGGGCAGGTACAATCGATGCAGCGCATGCCCCAATGTCACGGGGTCCATGCTGCCAACCAGAGTCATCAGCGCCAGAATTACCGCATTGGCTGTCAGGATAATTTCACAGGCCATGCGCAGCCCCGCCCAGCTGGCAGGCAGGCCCAGGATATGCAATGCGGCCGGCCCTGGAACCGTCAGCGGCAGCAGCACCAATGTGAAGACAATAAACCCATCCATCACAGCCATGCGCCGCAAGGTTTGCCACACAGGTTGACGCGAAAACACCAACATCAGCAGCGCCAGCCCAAGGGCCATGGCAACAGTCCAAAGCGCCGTTAGGCTGACAACACAGATCCCAAAGGCCAGCGCGGCCAAGATCCGCATCCGCGGATCAATCGCACGGATGCCAAAATGGGTTTGCCCCGCTGCTTGACCCAGCCCAGTCATTTCATCGCCTTCAACTGGCGCCGCGCGGTCAGATAAAAGCCCAGCCCAAACAGACCCAAGACATATCCAATCCCACCCAATATAGAATGTAATTGGCGTTCCTGTTTTGCGGCAACGACTTCGCGGCGCACTGCGCGAATATCATCGCGCAGTGGCTGTAACAGGGCCGGATCAAAAGATGCGGCGGGGGCAATTGCGGCCGTGGTTTGGGTTGGGGCCGCCTGTGTGATGGGGGATTGGCCCAAGATTTGCGCAACTTCGGCGGCGGACATTTGCAACTGTGCCACATGGCCTGCGCCCATATTGGCGGTAAAATGATGCGTTACAGGCGCGGTGGGCGTATAGCTGAAGAACCCGTCCCCGTCGGTTTTGCTGCGCCCCAATATGGATCCATCATCTGCGGTAATAATGACATCAAGGTTTTGGGCGACGGTTCCGTTGGACAGGGCCACTTCGCCCTCGATGTGATCGCCTGATGGGTAAACCGATGCAATAATCCCATGCGCCTGTGCCATCGGCGGCATCAACATGATCAGGATCATTGCGATAAAACGAAGCATTATTGGCGTCCTTTCAGGGCGGCAAACAATTCGGGTTTGACCTTGCGGGCCAAAAGCACGGCAAAGCCTGTCAGCACCCCTTCGATCAGAACCAATGGCAAATGCGCCAGCAACACCAATTTCGCAGCCGCAATGAAAGAGTCGCCAGATAGGGCCAAGGACATGGCCACAAAGACGGTTGTTAATGTGACGGCAAACGCACTGCCCAGACCGCCCCAAATCGCAGCCGTCTTTGGACTGGCGCGGCGCACAAGCGGCGCAAAGATTAGCCAAGCAATCACCCCAGGCGCCGCCAGGTTAAACGCATTCACCCCCAACACCGTCAGCCCGCCAAAGCCAAAGAAGGCTGCCTGCAAGATCAGACCAACCAGCATGGCTGGAAAAGCGGCCCAGCCAAGCAGCATCCCTGCCATCCCATTCAAAAGCAGATGCACGGATGACGGCCCCAAAGGGACATTGATCAATGAGGCAACAAAGAAGCTGGCAGATAACATTCCCGCCACGGGGATGCGGTCCAATGTCAGCTGCCGCAGGCCCAAGGACACGCCGGCCAATGTTGCCGCGCTGCCTGCGACCAAAACTGGGGTTGATAAAACGCCGTCGACGATATGCATAATTTGCCCCTATTCCAAATCCCAGGCGCGGATCCAAATCACCGCATCTTGGGATAATTTTTTGCCATCATGCTGCGCGGTTTCGATCAAATCCAATGCGGCAAACCCCCAATGTCCGGCCCGAGGAATGCCAAATGTAAAGACCCCGTTTTGATCGGCTTTCACAACCAGCGCCCCGCCGGGGGGTGGTGTGATTTGTGCCGCATTTGCTGAATTGGTGGTTTGGTTTGGTTCGGCGCTGATATATTCCACTTCGATATGGGCAAAGGGGACAGGTTCGCCATTCGCCAAAACTTGACCCGAAAAGCTGGAGCCCGCAAGCACATTATAGGGTTTGTTCAGCGGCATGATTTCCACCGGCAATCCCAAATTGCTGTCCCAATCGGTTGGTAGGCCGGACCGGCTCAAAAAGGATTTGGTGATCTGCTGGATATAGATATCTTCGGCCTGTTCATAATAGGGGGCTGGGATGGTTGCGATGACATAATCCCCGGCGCGTTTAATCGGAACGCTGCCCCGATAGGCGGTGCCTGAATTATGGGGGGCTGTGAACGTAAAGGGCGTTAAGCTGGGTAATAAGTCCACATCTTGACCGCCGTGGCGCATATAAAATGCCTGCGGCACATCCATCGACATCACATGGCCGGCGTTCATTGGGTGCCAGAAAATTAAATCCAAAACCACCTGTCCTGGTCGGTCGATGAATGTTTGTGGGCTGTATTGCAGCAAAAAATGCGCCTGCGCGGTGCTGGCCCATATAAACATCATCAACGCAAGACGCAGCTTTGTCATGCCATCAACCTTTTCCTGCGCCACACCCGGCGCGATACTGTTCATTCCTGTGGGAACTGCTTGATGGGTCAAACGCGCGTGGGATAGGCCGCGGACCTTTATGCAAGATCGGGGCAATCGGATGCGTCTGGCCCAATGCCCGTCCCGGCACAAGGGTGGAAGCCATGCGCGCCTGAACGTCGCACATGACAAGGCCGGCAGGTTTCCTGGCTTGCGGGTCGCAGCATTGGGCCAGCCTTCCCAGATTGCTCCAGTGGCGGTTTGGCCCTGCTCACCGCTGACAGTTGCGGGGGCAGCTGCAGATTTGGCGCGCCCTCGCGCTGCACTGCATTCCCTCTTGCGCTTGGCCCCTTGAGGACCAAGACCGGACTTGGGTTCCAGCGTTGCCACAGGGGGGCAGGGGGGTCAATGTGAAATACGACCTCATTTGGCCCATTCGCGCAGCGGCGTTTGATGCGAAAAAACACTTGCGGCGGGACTGGAACTTGACCACCATGGGTGGACTTTCTTGCCAATAAAGGACGCGGCCAATGGATATGGCATTTGTTTTAACCAGTTTTGTCACATTATTTGTTGTGATTGATCCAATTGGAATGGCCCCCATTTTTGTCGCCTTGACCCAAGGCATGAACCCTGCACAGCGGCGGCGCGTGGCGGCACGGGCCTGCGCCATGGCAGTTGGGATTTTAACATTATTTGCGCTGTTTGGGGATCAGGTGTTGGGGTTTGCCGGCATTTCGATGCCGGCCTTTCGAATCGCTGGTGGGATTTTGTTGTTCCTGACCGCCCTTGAGATGCTGTTCGAACGCCGCAGTAAACGGCGTGAAGGTCAGGCAGATGATCCACAGCATGATGATCCATCCGTCTTTCCGTTGGCAATTCCGCTGATTGCAGGGCCAGGGGCGATTGCGACGATCATCCTGCTGGTGGGTGAACGGCCTGATGTGCTTGGAACCATCACCGTGATTGGCGTTATGGCGGCGGTGATCACTATGGTTTTCACGCTGTTTCAGGCCGCGCCTTTGTTCGAGCGGCTATTGGGAAAAACCGGCATTACAGTTGTGACGCGGCTGCTGGGGATGCTTTTGGCGGCCTTGGCCGTGCAGTTCATTGTGGATGGGGCCAGCACAGCATTGCGGCAGCTGCTGATGTAATTATTTGCCGTTTTGGGCCTTCATCACCTCATAGGCGGCTAATGCTGCCGCGCGGCCCTGCGCCAGATCCAACATGGGTTCGGGATAGGGGGCATCCGCGCGCAAATCCCATGACTTTGGCGTGGCATTGAAGAAACCCAACGCGTCCTGCGTTGGGCTGCGCTGACCTTCGGCCAGCCAATGGCGGGTATAGATATTGTCTGGATCAAATTTTTCGCGCTGACCTTCGGGATTGAAAATCCGGAAATAAGGCGCCGCATCGGGGCCAGATCCTGCCACCCATTGCCAGCCCATCGCGTTGGATGCGGGATCCCAATCTGTCAGACAGTCGGCGAACCACTCCAGTCCGATGCGCCAATCCACCTGCATATGTTTGCACAAAAAGGACGCAACCAGCATCCGTGCTCGGTTGTGCATTTTGCCGGTGACATACATTTGCCGCATCGCTGCATCAATAAACCGATAGCCTGTCCGCCCCTGTTTCCAGCGCAGGATGTCATCTGCATTGGCATCCGTCCGCCATGGGAAGGCAGCCCAATCTGGGCGCCAGTTATCGGTCAGAATATGCGGGCTGTGATGCAGCAGGTGATAGGCAAATTCGCGCCAGACCAATTCTTTCAGGTAATGTTCGGCGCCCTGTTTGCCGGCCATGGCGGCCTGTTGACCTGCGGCCCAGCACGTGTGCGGTGAAATTTCGCCCAATGCCAAAGCATCGGACAGGTTGGACGTAGCATCCAGCGCCGGAATATCCCGTTTTGCCTTGTAATCATTCACCTTCAGATCGATGAATTCATCCAAACGTGCCTGTGCGGCATTTGCCCCGGGTGTTTGATGGGCGGCCACAATATCGCCGCCGCGGCGCATGGCCCCCCGCAGATCCCAGTCCGTCAGGGTTTCGGATGCTGGCCAATGATCTGGCGCGGGCCAGCGGGTGACAGCGGGCAATGGCTGGGCTACATCACGGGTGCAAACAGCCCGCCAAAATGGGGTGTAAACCTTGAAAAACCCGCCGGTTTTTGTGGCCACATCCCAAGGTTCAAATAACAAAAAGCCGCCAAAGGACCGTGCATTCACCCCGCGATCGCGCAGATCGGATTTGATTTGGGCATCGCGCGCTTGTTCATCGGGAACGTAGGCGCGTGACCAATAAACCGACTTTGCCTGAGCTTCATCGATCAGCGCGTTCAACACCGCGCCAGCCTGCCCTGATCTGAAAATCAAACGCCCACCAATGGCGGCCATGTCATCCGCAAGCGCGGACAGGCTTTGATCCAGCCGCAATTTGGCGGCAGCGCCGATTTGATCCACCAGCGCATCGCGAATGAACACACCAATAACAGGACCGCCCGCAGCGATGGCCGCCTGTAATGCAGGATGATCGGACAGACGAAGGTCCTTGCGAAACCACAAAATGGTCGGAGCGTTTGACATAGCACTACCCTTTTATGATGATACGCAGCGCATTGCGGATTGGATCACTTCGGGATTAAGCCGATGCTTTGACGCTGCGCGCCAGGGCGCAGAACGCCTCGAGCGGTAATGTTTCGGCGCGGGCTGTTGGGTCGATCCCTGCGCCGCGCAGGTGCTCTTCGATATCGGGGGCCAAGCCCTTCAGCGCCGCGCGCAGCATTTTGCGCCGCTGGTTAAAGGCCATGGCCACCACACGTTCCAATGTTTTGGCATCGGCTTCGAACCGGGGGGCCGGCAGGGCGCGCAAATGCACCACCGCGCTGGATACTTTGGGTGGGGGGGTGAAGGCCTCGGGCGGCAGGTTCATCACGATCTGGGCATCACTGCGCCACGCGGCCAGCACAGCCAGCCGGCCATAGGCCTTGCTGCCTGGCTGTGCGGTGATCCGCTGTGCCACTTCGCGCTGAAACATCAGTGTCAGGCTGTGCCAAAAGGGCGGCCATTGGGGCGGGGTTAACCACCGCACCAGCAATTCTGTCCCTACATTATAGGGCAGATTGGCCGCGATATGTATGGGGGATTGCAGCTGGCCCGTGGGATCAAATTCCAACGCATCCGCATTCACCACATCCAATTGCCCCGGATAGGCTGCTGCAATTTCTTGTAAGGCGGGAATGCAGCGCGCGTCCTTTTCGATTGCTAAGACGCGCCGCGCGCCCTCGGCCAGCAGTCCACGGGTCAGCCCGCCGGGCCCGGGGCCAATCTCCAGAATATCTGCGCCCGTTAGATCCCCAACACAGCGGGCAATTTTCGCGGTTAAATTCAAATCCAGCAAAAAGTTCTGCCCCAAGGATTTGCGCGCTGACAGCTGATGTGTGGCGATCACTTCGCGCAGGGGGGGCAGGGCATCGATTTGGGTCATGTCGTGGCTTTCTGGGCTGCGGTGCCCGCAAGGTGCAGGGCTTCGATCATCGAACTGGGGTTTGCTATGCCTTGGCCAGCAATGTCAAATCCGGTGCCGTGATCGGGAGATGTGCGCAAGAATGGCAGGCCCAGCGTTACATTCACCCCGCGGTCAAAATCCAGCGCCTTGATCGGGATCAGCGCCTGATCGTGATACATGCAGATCGCAACATCATATTGAGCGCGGGCCGCAGCGTGGAACATTGTATCAGCTGGCAGAGGGCCGCGGATATCCATGCCTTCTGCCCGTAACCGATCCAAAACGGGGGCGATCAGGCGGATTTCTTCGTCCCCCATATGCCCGCCTTCACCGGCGTGGGGGTTCAAACCCGCCACAGCAATGCGTGGGGATGCAATGCCAAAGCGTGATTGTAGATCCCGATGCGTGATACGGATGACCTGTTCCAGCCCGTCTTGGGTCAGGGCCTGCGGGACCTGACCCAGCGGGATATGGATGGTTGCAGGAACCACGCGCAGGGCGGGGCTGGCCAGCATCATCACCACATCAGCAGAGCCCGCCAACGCCGCCAGAAATTCGGTGTGTCCGGGATAGGGGAAACCCGCACCCTCGATCAGCACTTGTTTGGAAATGGGGGCGGTGCAGATGGCGGCGGCTTGGCCAGTTTGAACATGGGAAACGGCCGTTTCAATCGCGGCAATCACGCCTGCGGCATTGGCTGGATCTGGTTGGCCAGCGGTTACCGGTTTGGCAAATGGTACGCTGACGATGGGCAGGGCCGATCGGCATGTCTGACTGGCTTGCGCTGGATCTGATAGGGTCTGAACCGGACACAGCCCATCAAAATGACGCGCATCCCCCAGAACGTAGAACGGCAGCGTGTTGCGCAATTGGTGCCAGGCTTTCGCAATCACTTCGGGGCCGATACCGGCTGGATCCCCGCAGCTGACGGCGATGGGGGGGCGCTGTGCCATTCGCCCTTACCGTACGCGGCGGACCTGCGCGCCGGCACGCAATTCAGCAAGATAACTTTGCGCATAATTGCCCAGTCGGCGATCCAACAGCGCATTGGCAATGCTGTCACGTGGCGCATCACTGCCCGCATCAAAGACACGGCCGCAAACCATAATCAGGCTGGCATCTGTATCTGTTTGCAGGATCTTCCATTCGCCATCATCCAATGATGCCATCGCACGGCGCAGACCGGATGGGATACGATCAATTGGGTTTGTTTCAACAACCAATGCATCCTCTGCCAATCCGAATTTGGCAGGCGCGGCATATAAATCATCGCATTGTTGCAGCGTATCAGCGATAGCCGCCAGATCATCTGCGCCAGCTGTCAGGCGCGCATATTCAATCGCGGTGGGTTTTGGTGCGCTGTAACCGCCTTCGCGCAGGCCGCGCAGTTGAAACAGCGCAACAGCCCCCGGAAAATCAATCGGCCCTGCGATTTCGCCGGGCGCAAGCGCCAGCAGTTCTGGCTGCAAAATAGGCGGCAGGTTCTGAACCGCGATCCAGTCGATTTTACCCCCAGTCGGCGCCGTTGGCGCGGCTGAAAACTGGCGCGCGGCTTTGGCAAAATCATCGTCAGATGTTATCTGTGCCAATTCTCGTGCACGGCGGCGGGTTTGTTCCTCTTGCCCTTGAACAAGGGGAAGAACGATTTCGGCCAATGTGACTTCGATCCGTGATGCGCCAGACTGCGCGGCAATGGCCTGATCAATTTCGGCATCTGTGACGGTTGCACGGCGGCCAAAGCGCAGGCGGACCACTTCGCGCCACAAAAGATCGGTTTCAATGAAATGTTGAAAGCTGCGTTTATCAACGCCGCCTGTTTGCAGCACCTCATCCACTTGTTCGGGGGACAGGTTAAATTGCTGGGCAAAGCGTGTTTCGGCATTTTGCAGCTGTCCTGGCGAAGCACGCAGGCCCAACACCTGTGCAGCCTGGCGTTTCAGGCGATCATCAACCAAGGCCTGCTGGATCTTATCATCGTCCAAAGCCGGCACATTCAGCAGCAGCATCAGCCGTTCTTGTTGTTCCAGCTGGTATCCGGTTACGATGGCATCATTGATCCGCAAAACGGGTTTGAATTTGGCAGATTGCGCAAAGGCCGCAGGCGCGGCAGGCAAAACAAAAGAGGCACAAAGGGCAAAAGCGGCAATAACGCGTTTCATAAATTTTATCTTTCACAAGCACGCCGCGATGCGGCACTGGTTGGACTGCCCGACAAACCTAGCAAATCAATTGACAGGCGTAAATCGAAAGACGCAGATTGGTCGGCGGAATTATCATAGCCGCGACCAAGGCTCAGCGCCATACGCAAACATTCAGTTTCATACCCTAAACCAAGCGCGATATTTGATGCGCGTTTGGCATGTGCGTCGTATCGCCAATCCATTGAACCGGTCCAATGACGACGCAGGCTGCGGGATATCCCCAGTGCAAGTTCGGAAATATCCTGATCGCGGTTGCGCGCGCTGTCGGCCCCCAAATGTACAAAACGCGCTTCATATTGATTGTTTCCTTGACGCAGACGCGCGCGCGCTTCGCCTTTGTTTGGGTGCATATCGTCGCCCAGCTGCGCGCGGGCCATCAGATCAAACCCTGCGTAATTATCCGCCTGCAGGCTGACAATCCACGCACGGGTGTCATCCACGGTCAGCCCGACAAATCGAGGATCGGTCTGTTGCCAGATACGGCCAATAAATCCCCCCATGCTTTGTCCCGCTGCGGCACGGTGCTGCCATGCCAGCGCGGCGGCTGCGGAACCACCCCGCGGGGCTGCCGTCAGGGTTGGGGCGCGGCTGGGGGACCAAATGTTGACTTCGTCAAGTTCAGTTAAATAGCCCGTTTCATTGAACAGGTTTGGGGTGTTCTGTGCCAAATAGCCAAACTGAATCAGGGGCGTCAGCACAGATTGGCCATTTCCGGCGCCACCTTTGACCAATGGCAAGGACAATTGCGCCATGGCGTTCGATTGGGCCAAATATTGTGTTCCATCAATTTGACTGTCTTGCCCATAAACAAACTGCCCTGCCGCGCCCCCTGCGCCAAGGCGCAGGACAAGCCCATGGGATAAAACCATGCGTTTTTGCCAATCCAGCATCAGTTGGGACTGAACAGTGTCGCGGCCATCATCCACGGTGCTGGATGGGCGCGTGATTGATTGGGCCTGCATCTGCGTCCGCAATTGTCCGCCAAACATTTGGGTTACATTTTGTTGGCGCGCTTCGGCCAGCCAAGCTGCCTCTGTCTGGGTTGTTCTGCCCAGGCGGAAATCGTTGAAATTATGTATGGCCAGAATTTGATACTGGGCCTTGCTGCTGCGCCCAATTTGCGCATAGCTGTGTAAGACGTCCTGTGGGTCTGTGTAATCATAATCAGACGGCACATCCTGATCACTGGCCAGTTGCAGCTGGTATGTGAACTGATACCCATCTGGCAGCTGATTTTGGCCATAGGCAAACGCGTAACCGCGCGGCTGCGTATGTCCTGTGCGATCATCGGCAATCAAGCCTGTTACCGTTAAATCCCCCGAGCGAAATGCCTGACGATAGCGCCCCCCCAAACTGAAGGATTTTGTGGCCAAATGCGGCGACAAGGTGATGTCTTTATCTTCCCCCAGCGGAATGAAATAGGGCTGGCGAATCCCAATCCCGATTCCAGAACTGCTGATCAAAGAGGGTTGCAAAAACCCCTTTGCTCGTTTGACGCTGGGGTCCGGCATATCCAACTTTGGCAAAGTCAGGACGGGAATATCCAAAAACCGCAATTGCGGCCGAATGAATTTCAACCGGCGCGCGGTTTTGTCATGAATGACTTGGGTGGCGCGCACCTCCCACAGGGGCACGTCATTGGGCAAACAGGTGATACAGGATGTGACCCGCGCAAAGCTGAGGCTATCAATCGTCGTCGAGGCGCGATTAATCTCATCTGCGCGCAGCGTCAGGCGGTCCTGCAAAACCAAGGTCACGGCCCGAATGACACCTGTTTGCAATTCGGGCGATAATGTGGCGCTGTTCGCATCCAAGACATTTCCTGCCCCATCGGTTAATCGAACAGGCCCTTTGATTTGCAGCTGATTTTCCTGCTGGTCATAGATGATTTCTGATGCCGTCAATCGCAGGTCTTCAAACAAAGCTTCCACATTGCCCGAAGCGATCAATCGATCCTCTCCGTCAAGTTGGATTTCATCCGCGCTGAGGCTGGCAAGGTCCTGCGAATTCAGCGGTAAAGGGAACAAAAATGCCAAAATCAGAAGGCAGCGCCGGAACATCAGCTTTCCTCCTGCTGTAAAATGAAACCAACGGAAATGAAACAGGCTGCCATGGCTGTGACCACACCGGCCAATGCGGGGGGTAGCTGCCCGCCTTGGGCCAATATATACGCGAAGTCACGCATGTAATACATTGTAAAACCAGCCAAAAATGCCATCAATATACGAAGACTGGTGCGCTGAACGCGGGCGTGGTGCAGCCCAAAGCTGGCCCCCAGCAACAGCATTGCAAGCATGAAAAACGGCCGTGTCATCTCCCCCCAGAACCATGCCAAATGCGTGCGCGCGGAAAACCCTGCTTGTTGAAGCTGCGCGATAAATTTGGGTAGCGACCAAATGGAAATCATCTGAGGGATGCTGAAGCTTTCGGTGATGCGTTCTTTGGTCAGGGGTGATGACAGGCGATATTGTGGCAGCTCTTGTTTGCTGGATTGTGGATTCTGTCCACTGCGCAGATCCCAGACCTGCACCCCAGTTAACACCCAAGCGCCGGGTTCTAATTTGGCCGTTGCGGCCTCGATCCGGGTGTCGGGGCGCCCCATTTCATCATATTTGGTCACCGTTATGTCATACAGCTGTGATGCCGATCCGCCACTGCGCCCGGCGCGCAAAACGGCTATGCCTGTATCCCCACCTTGGCGCAGCCATAATCCATCCGGTCCAATCGACAGTTGCGTGTTTGGGCCTGTTGGCGCGCGCCTTGCTTCGTATTCGGCGGATGCGCCTGCAACAATGGGGTTACCAATGGCAACCATCACAACGCATAGGCCGAAAAATCCAATGGCAGGCCCCAAAAGCGCGGTGGTGATGGATCGCCCCGCGGCCCGCGTCACCACCCATTCCTCCGATCGCGCAAGCCCCATCGCCGCAATCAACCCGGCGATCATCGCAATCAGCGGGGAAATCTGATATAATCCCCATGGTGTATTCAGCAGCGCCAAAGCCGAGCTGTGCGATAGCGGCGCATCAGGCAACCTGCGCATTTGTTCGACCAAATCGATGGTGAATTGGAACGCAAAGAACCCAAGCAACGTCATCAAAAAGCGGGTGATGAATCGGCTGGCAAAATAGAAATGCAGTGTCATTTCGCCCTCCGTGCAAACCCAATATCCTGCGGTGCTGAGAACCTGCGTCCAGACCATATTGTCAAGCTGGCGCCAACCAGCAGGCTGACAAAAGGCGCAACATAAGACAGAGCCCAATATCCCTGTTTGTCCAGTGCGGCATTAATAAGCCCGCTGTCGATGCCGCGCAGAAGGATCACCAAAACAATCGCCAACACAATCTGCCGCCATGACGAAATGCGTGAAAAACGCCCAGCAATGATACAACAAAATCCAATTATGGCCAAACCGGCCGTTAAAAATGCCTGCGCAAGCCGGTAATGCAATTCAGCTACCAAGGTCCAAATTGGCTGCCCTGTGTCTTTCGATGCTTTGGTCAGGTTCAACAGGATATCCGTGCTGCTCAGCGCGCTGATGCGTTTCAGCCGCCGTTCATTGGGTGCGATCAGTGCGGAAATATCATAGGCAAGCCGATCAAAATGGGTGGTGGACAGGCGGCCATCTTTCAGGACCTGGATCAACCCATCCACCATCACCAATTTGGTCCCAACTTGGTCTGTTAAAAATTCGGCCTGCGCCGCGGTATAGGTGATGATGCGGGATTTATCGCGCCGGTCAGACAGATGCGCATTTGTAAAAACGCCCTCTTTATCAATTGATTGGATATAAAAGGTAATGCCGGGCGCTGGGTGTTGAAATACCCCATCGCGGAAGAACTTTGCGCTCAGGGATTGGGCCAAGCGTTGCTCCTCTTGTGAAAGGCGCGATTGTGCCATGGGTTGCAAAAAATGCGTTGTTAAAGCCATGGTTGCCGCGGCCGTCATGCCAAAAAACACCACAGGCCGCACCAGCCGCCAAGGCGAGGTGCCAGCCGATTGCATCACCAGGATTTCCGAGTCTTTGACCATCCGGTTGGCCACAAATATTGTGGCGATCAAGGCGCCCACTGGAATTGCCACACGTAAAACCCCAGGAATATTCAGTAAGCTGAGCAGCCAAAACGTATCGGCGGCGTGACCTGCCCCGATCAGGCGATCCAGCAACAACACGGCCTTGTTGATCCATGCGATCCCGACCAAAACGAACGTGGAAAACGCAAAGGCGCGCAGGAACTGCAGCAACATATAAATGTCAAACCGGGCCAATAGGGCGCCCCCGTCTTTGGGTGGAACAAGTTGTTTGGGCTTAAATGCCTTAATTTGCAGGAATTTGCAAAAGCTAAAACTTCGGCTCTGGTCAAGCTGGGCTGCGCGGATTAGCTTGATTGATGAATGAACAATCAATCCAAAGGATATTGCCGATGACAACGCCACTGACGATCCGATTTACCGCCATGAATTTGGATGATTTGCCTGCGCGGCAGGGGCGGATTGTGCTGCTTCAGGATGATCAAACCGGCCCCAGTGCAGCTGCGCGGCGTGTGAACCGTTTGTGCAAGGGGGCGGTTGTTCGGGCAATCGAATCAGATGCGTTTACAAAGGCGAAGCCTGGGGAAATTATCACCATCAGCTGGCCCGCGGGTTTGGTGGCGGATGCAGTTGATATTATCAAACTGCCGCGCCGCGCGGATCAGGCATTGGCCCGCAAAGCCGGCGCTGCGTTGGCGGTAAAGCTGGGCGAGGCAGGCGCCACGGTTCTGGCTGCGGGCCATTCGGCGGCGATGCAGCTGGCGATGGGGGCTGGCCTGCGCTGCTATGAATTTGCGCATCGCAAAACAAAGGGGGCCAAAACTATCGGCGCGCTTGATCTGATGGTGAATGATCCGGACAAAGCCGAAACTGGGTTTGCCCCCATGCGCGCCGTAATCGAAGGCGTGACCATGACGCGTGATTTGGTATCAGAACCCGCCAATGTGCTGACCACAACTGAATTTGCCTCGCGGATCGAATCGCTGCGTGATCTGGGTTTGCAGGTCGAAATCTTGGACGAGGATGAAATGCGCAGCTTGGGTATGGGGGCGCTGTTATGCGTGGGTCAGGGCAGCGCCAGCCCATCCAAAATTGCCATCATGCAATGGAAGGGGGGTGCGGCGGATCAGGCCCCGCTTGCCTTGATCGGCAAAGGCGTGGTGTTCGATACGGGGGGCATCTCGCTGAAACCAGCTGCCGGTATGGAAGATATGACCATGGACATGGGTGGTGCAGCGGTTGTGACGGGTGTGATGTCCGCACTGGCGCAGCGCAAGGCGGCGGCCAATGTTGTCGGTCTGGTGGGGCTGGTGGAAAACATGCCATCGGGCACAGCCACCCGCCCTGGGGATATCGTCACATCGATGAAGGGCGACACGATCGAGGTCATCAACACCGACGCAGAGGGCCGTTTGGTTCTGTGTGATGTGATGTGGTATGCGCAGGATCGCTTTAAGCCAGCGGCCATGATTGATTTGGCCACATTGACTGGGGCGATGATTATCGCGCTTGGCAATGAAACGGCTGGGATTTTCTCAAACAACGATACATTTGCCGGGCAGTTCCTGCGCGCGGCCGATACCGAGGGCGAGGCCGCCTGGCGCCTGCCGTTGGGCGACGACTATGACGCGATGCTGAAATCCCAAAAGGCGGATATGAAAAACGTCGGTGGGCGTGCGGCTGGATCGATCACCGCAGCGCAGTTTCTGGGCCGTTTTGTCAATGACGGCACACCGTGGATCCACATCGATATCGCCGGCGTTGCGCAGCGCACAGCGGCGGCGGGCGTTTATCCCAAAGGCGCAACAGGTTGGGGCGTTATGGCGCTGGATCGTCTTGTTGCGCAGATGTTTGAACAGGGATGAGCGCGGTTTACTTCTATCACCTGACCCGCGCCCCGCTTGAGGTCACATTGGCCCTTTTGTGCGAAAAGGCGCGCGGGGCGGGGTGGCGCATTTTGCTGCGTGTTACGGATGACACCCGCCGTGCGCATTTGGATGCGCAGCTGTGGTTGGGCCGTGCCGATGGGTTTTTGCCCCACGGGCAGGCTGGCGGCGCACATGATGCACTGCAACCGGTGCTTCTGGCTGGGGCAGATCATCCGGTCGATGGGTTCGACTGCATCATCAGCGTGGATGGCGCCGCCATTCAGCCAACGGAATTACCTGAATTGCAGCGTGCGATGGTGTTGTTTGATGGGCATGATAGTGCTGCGGTTCAGCAGGCCCGCGATCAATGGCGCGACCTGACACAGGCGGGCTGTGCCGCGCAATACTGGTCCGAAGAAAGCGGATCATGGGTTCTGAAGGCCCAATCTGCACAGGAATAGGCTTAGGGGTCGCAGGGCCAAACCGCCTGAGCCTGGTCAAATCGCGCATGGCGCATAATTGTATCGGTCCCCAGGCCCATGCGCCGTGCCGCGCCTGCTGGAACCTCCAGAACATATTGAACGGCTGCGCCTGATGGGATGGGGGTCAGATCAAAGGGCCGCGCGTTTTCATGCACCCGTGCCACGCGGCCTTCGGCGGTGATGAAAATGATGTCCAATGGCAGCGGTGTATTTTTCATCCAAAAGGCCACAGGGGCAGGGCGTGGAAATAAAAACAACATACCAGTGCGATCTGGCAGCGATCTGCGGCCCATCAATCCTTGGGCGCGCTCGGCCTCTGTTTGGGCCAGCTCGACAGACAGCGATTGTTGGCCTGCTGAGGTGCGTATGTACAACCGGCCTTCATGACAAGACGGGTTGTCCGCGTGCACATCAAGGGGGTCCGTGATGAACAGGCACAGCATCAACCACAACGCCCATGGGTGCAGGGCGCGGGGCATTAATCTTCGTCTTCGCGTGCCGCCACTTCCCAGGCGCATACTTCAGTGGCCATTTGACCGCGTTTTCCCTCGATCACGCGGATGGCCAGTGCATCGCCGGGTTGCAGGTCCGACAGGCCAGAATGGCGCAGGACCTCAACATGAATAAACACATCCTCAAGGCTGCCAAAGACATTGGCAAAGCCAAACCCCTTGACCTTATCAAACCATTTGACGCGGGCAGGCTCCAGCGGTGCGGCGCGGATAATCTCGGGGTCGATGCCTTCGAAATCAGCCAGCCCGGCAATGCCGCTGGCGGATGGGGCTTCGATGTGCAAAATCTCAACAGCCTGTGCGCCGCGATCGGTGCGTTTGACGGTGATTTCAATTTCCACACCATCCGCGACCGAGCTTTGGCCGAAATTACGCAATACATTGGCATGCAGCAAAATATCTGGCCCGCCATCATCTGACACAACAAAGCCAAAACCTTTTACTGGATCAAACCATTTCACAATGCCGCTTACCTGCGACAGGTCATCTTCAACTGTCATAACGTTTCCTGTTGGTTATCATTGATACCGTTTATCACATCTCAACCTAATACGTGAAAAAAGAATTAAAAACTGTAAAATGTATAAAAATACCTAACCGCAAGTAAAATATTGACTGGTTTTATGGATTAAGGCGCGTAACAGTCCAGTTTTGACTGGGATCATTGCGGGTCCAACGGAACCGATCATGCAGGCGAAACGCCCCATCGGCCCAGAACTCAATTTCAACCGGAGCAATGCGGTAGCCGCCCCAAAACGGGGGGCGGGGTGGGTTGGTGCCATGCTGAAGGCCCAATGCGGTGACCTTTGCCATCAAGGATGCGCGGCTGGACAGCGGCTGTGATTGTTCCGACGCCCAGGCTCCCAGGCGTGATTTGAGCGACCGTGATGCGTAATACTCATCCGCCTGCGGGCCGTCTTCGCGTGTGACTGTGCCGCGCACACGGATTTGCCGGCGCAGGGATTTCCAATGCATCACAAAGGCGGCCTTGCCTGCACTGTCAATTTCCTGCGCTTTGGCGGATCCGTAATTGGTGTAGAACACAAATGCGTCTGCTTCGATTTCCTTTAGCAATACCATGCGCGCGTTTGGCAGCCCATTGGCATCAACTGTCGACAGGGCGATCGCATTGGGGTCATTTATTTCGGATTTTTCGGCCTCGGCCAGCCAAGAGCGGGCGATTGCAAATGGATCATCACCTGCGAAAATACCATCACGGTCGGACATAGGATGCGCCTTCATTATTGCGTTTGGGATAGATTTAGCCCGTCTTGCGCAAAGTAAAACCCCTTTTGGCAGAAAATACCCTGCGCAAATCGCGCGGTGGTGACTTGAAGCGCGGTGCGGCTTGGCTTACACCCATCCCAATAGGAATTTATGAGGGCAGGGAAATGTCTAATCAACTTATGGCGGGAAAGCGCGGCCTGATTATGGGGCTGGCGAATGACAAATCCATCGCTTGGGGCATTGCCAAGGCCTGCGCCGATGCGGGGGCAGAGCTGGCCTTTTCTTTTCAGGGTGAAGCGCTGGAAAAACGTGTGCGTCCATTGGCTGCGCAGCTGGGCAGCGATTTGGTCTTTCCATGTGATGTGTCGGATATGGCATCCATCGACGGGCTGTTTGCTGAATTGAAGGCCGCCTGGGGCGAGCTGGATTTCATCGTCCACGCCATCGGCTTTTCGGATAAGGGCGAATTGCGTGGCCGTTATGTCGACACCAGCCGTGATAATTTCATGATGACGATGGATATTTCGGTCTATTCCTTTACCGCAGTTGTCAGCCGCGCGGAAAAGATGATGAAACCCGGCGGCAGCTGCCTGACGTTGACCTATTATGGCGCCGAACGCGTGATGCCGCATTACAATGTGATGGGTGTTGCCAAAGCGGGGCTAGAGGCATCAGTGCGCTACTTGGCCGAGGATCTGGGCAAAGACGGTATCCGCGTCAACGCAATCAGTGCGGGTCCGATTAAAACATTGGCGGCTTCTGGGATTGGGGATTTCCGTTACATCATGAAATGGAATGAATATAATTCACCCCTGCGCCGTAACGTGACGATTGATGATGTGGGCAAATCGGCGCTGTATCTGCTGTCGGATCTGGGATCGGGCGTGACGGGTGAAACCCATCACGTGGATGCGGGATATCACGTGGTCGGCATGAAGGCCGTTGATGCCCCGGATATGAGCAAAGAATAAGGAGCCACTGCCATGGAAACGCTGCCACATGAAAAGGGCTTTCACGTCAGCTGGGATCAGCTGCACCGCGATGCGCGCGCCTTGGCGTGGCGGCTGGATGGGCATGGGCCGGATGACGGTGCCTGGCGTGCAGTGATTGCCATCACCCGTGGCGGCATGGCACCGGCGATGATTGTGGCGCGTGAATTGGATATTCGTTTGGTTGATACAATCAGTGTGAAATCCTACAACCATCAAACCCAATCTGCTCCACAGGTGATCAAAGCGCCGGCAGCGGATGTGATCGGTGATGGAACGGGCGTTTTGGTGATTGATGATCTGGTCGATACGGGCCGCACATTGGAAGTGGTGCGTGAATATATGCCAAAGGCGCATGTCGCGACCGTTTATGCAAAACCCATGGGGCGCCCCATGGTGGACACATTCATCACCGAAGTCAGCCAGGACACATGGATCTTCTTCCCATGGGATATGGCGCTGCAATATGTTGAACCTTACCGCGGTAAATAATTCAGGCGCGCATGGCGCGTGACCAAAGGCAATAATATGAAAAAGAATAGCTTGGCCAAAACGCTGGTGTGGATTTTGATGGGTCTGCTTTTTGTCGGCCTTGGCGGATTTGGGGCGGTCAATTTTACCGGCACTGCGCGTGATCTGGCGCTTGTCGGGGACAAAACGGTCACCATATCCGAATATGGTCGTGCGCTGCAAAATGAACTGCGCCGTTTGTCACAGCAAACGGGTCAAACGATCAGTTTTGAACAGGCCAAATCCGCAGGGCTTGATGCACAAATCCTGTCGCAGCTGATCCGCGCGCGCAGACTTGAGGATGAGGCCGCGCGCCTGGGCCTGTCGATGGGCGATGCGCGGCTGCAAGATCAGCTGATGTCCATTGGCGCCTTTCACGGCGGCGATGGCCAGTTTGATGCGCAGACCTATCGCAGCACATTGGAAAACGCTGGACTGACCGCGCGGGATTTTGAGGCGGGGCTGCGGGATGAGGCGGGCGCCTCAATCCTGCAAGGGGCTGTCTTGGCCGGTCTGTCCATGCCGGATGTTTATGCGCAAACCATTGCACAATACGCGGGTGAAGCGCGCGGGTTTACGTGGGCCGAACTGAACGCGGATGATTTGAACATTGCGCCCGGGTCGCCAAATGATGCGGATTTGCAGGCATTTCATGCGCAAAATGCGGCCCGTTACACACAGGCCGAAACGAAAATGATCACCTATATCGCGGCACTGCCGAATGATATGGTTGACGATATCACGCTGGATGATGGGCTGTTGCAGGATGAATATGCCCGCCGTTTGGACGAATTTGTGCAACCCGAACGTCGCATTTTGGATCGTTTGGCCTTTGCCAATGAAGACGAAGCCCGCGCTGCATTGGCCGATATCACAGCTGGTCGCACGTCATTTGACGCGCTGGTCACGGATCGGGGGGTGTCGCTGGATGATGTGGCGATGGATCCCGTAACTTTGGCAGAATTGGGCACTGGGGGCGAAGCCGTGTTTGCGGCGGAATTGGATCAGGTCGTTGGGCCGATTGAAACCGCATTGGGGCCAGCATTGATGCGTGTCACGGTTATCTTGGACGCTGTTGAAATCGCGTTTGACGAGGCGCAGGATGCATTGCGTGCCGATCTGGCGATGGATGCGGCCCGCCGTCAGATTGATGTTTTGGTGCAGGATATGGAAGACCAACTGGCCGCTGGGGCCACCTTGGATGAACTGGCCACCTTGATGAACCTGCCCTTGGTGCAGCTGGCATGGGATGGCGCAGCCGATGATGACATCGCGGCCTATCCCGCCTTTCGCCAAGCGGCTGATGCCGCGGCACAGGGGGATTTTCCCGAAACAATGCGGTTGTCTGATGGTGGTTTGTTTGCGCTGCGTGTTGATGACGTAACCCCCGCGCAGCTGCAACCGCTGGCTGATATTCGCGATACTGTTGCAGCCGATTGGGCCGCCGCCGAGGTGACAAACCTGCTGGACGCAAAGGCACAAGAAATCGTGCCGGTTTTATCCGGTGGCGGGCTGTTCACCGCGCAGGGCCTTGCCGCGCAAAAGCAGGACCCTGTGGCCCGTGGCGGGTTTGTTGAAGCCATCCCGGCCAGTCTGATCGAGGCTGTTTTCACGCTGGAAACGGGTGGCGTTCTGGCCCATCGCGACCAAGACCGCGTTTTTGTGGCGCGTCTGAACGAGGTGCAGCCTGCAGATTTAGCGGATCCTGATATGCAGGCGCTGATCGGCAGCATTCGGTAAAGTCGGTATTCAATTCGGTGGTTCAACAAGTCTGTTCGGTGCAATGAAAGGTATCACCAATCAACAAATTAATAATGATGTTTATCGACTTTTAATACGTGCTAAAATTGCAAAGAATACTAGTGA
>JALQTR010000052.1 GCA_023260835.1 Paracoccaceae bacterium | reverse complement strand
GGCGAGGTGAAGCCGGTAAATTCCATCAGCTGCGCCGAGGCCAGGCTGTCCACCTTTATCGACAGGGTTTCAGGGCGGGCAACCCACGGGTCATCCATCACGATCCCGACCGCTGTGCCGCTGCTGTTTGCGATCAGGGTTTGGCCGGTATAGGCATCGGTTAGGTTGCTGTTGAACACCTCAAGATTGGATTTCAGCTGCCCCAATTCGGAAATCGACAGATCCAGCTGCGATTGTTTATCGGTGATCAGTTGCCGTTTTGGAATGGTTTCGGCGTCCACAATGCTGTCCACCAGCTGCGTGATGTTCAGGCCCGAACCGTTTGAATTCAACGTGCTGAGATAATCAACTGCCATATTTGCCACCTGTGGCTTGAATTTGCCCCTAATAAATCAACGACACGGATCGTTAAAACATTAGGGGCAAAGCGTTATTGATAATCGATCTCGATCTCGATCCGGCGATTGCGTTCGCGCCCTTCGGGGGTGTCGTTGCTGGCCACGGGGGCCATTTCACCCTTGCTGGTCGCGCTCATCCGGTCGGGTTCGACCAGACCTGTAGCTTGGATCGCCTGCACAACCGATGCGGCGCGCGCGGCGGCCAGATCCCAGTTATCACGGAACAGACCGTTGGATATGGGCACATCATCGGTATGGCCCGTGACCTTGATGGTGCTGTCGGATCCCATGGCGGTAAAGGCAATGCGGTTCATGATATCAGCCGCCTGCGCGGTCAGGTCCGCGGTGCCCGATGGGAAGGCCCCACCGGCGCCCACTGTGACAAACACCTTGCCATCGCGGCGCTCCACCGTGACCAGACCTTGCGCCACCTCTTGTTGCAGGGCCACCTGCAGCTGATCCTTGGCCGCGGATGCGGTGGTTTCGGCGGCGGCCTGTTTGGCGGCGGCTTGCTGTGCCGCTTCGGCCTGAATTTGGCTTTGGGCGTCGGATGCGGATTGGCTGGCTTCGGCCAGTTGCGACAGGACATCCTCCATCCCTGAAAACAGCACCTCGCCTTGCTCGCCCGCGGCGCGGGCGTCTTTGATTGCCTGCAGGGTTTGCTGCACCAGCTGCTGCATATCCTGTGGGTTCGGATCGGCCTCGGGGAAGTTGATCACAACATTGTCCCCCATGGATTCGACCGATACATCCCCATTGGCAATGGCCTGTTTCAGCGCATCGGCCAACCCTTGCGCCGTTTGCGTGCTGCTGCTGTCGCCCTGTTGCTGATCAGGGCTTTGGCCGCCTTTTTCGCTGCTATCCGATGGGGTGCTGGGGTCATCGGTTTTCACCTCGACCTCGGGCTTTGTGTCATCGGTTGTTTGCTGCGTCATGGTTTCGGTAACCGATGGGGACGGCGATGGGCTGAATTCCAGCGAAATCACCGTGGTCCCTTTGGGCTGTTCCACAACAGGGATTTTCTTTTGCACACCGAATGCGTTCTTCAGCGACCCAGAAATCTGTTTAAATTTCGGGGTGTTAAATTCCGCGAATGACAAAATAAGCACGAAGAACGCCATAAGCAGCGTTGCCATATCGGCAAAGGTGGCCATCCAGGCGGGCGCCCCCACAGGGGGGCATTTTGGGCATTCTTCCTCACCGCCGCCGTCTTCGGCCTCTTCTACATCTTCTGCCATGGGTTTTGTTCCCTTACCTTACGCGGCTTCCAGCGCGGCTTGTGCTTTTGGTGCCAAATTCGCGGCCATGATGTCCTGAATGTTGCGTGGGCTTTCGCTGCGGGCAATTCCGCGCAGGCCTTCGATCACCATTTCACGATAGGTGGCTTCGTAATCGGTGTAGCCTTCCATTTTGGTCAACATCGGCATGAACAACACATTGGCGATGAACGCCCCATAAAGCGTGGTCAAAAGGGCCACAGCCATCGCGGGACCGATTGATTTTGGATCGCCCATGTTCCCCAACATCAAAACCAAACCCACCAGCGTGCCAATCATCCCCATCGCGGGGGCCAAATCGATCCAGGCCTTGATACAGCCCTGCATCGCCGCATGGCGTGATTTCATCGCCTTAATTTCCTGCGTCATCTGGGCAACCAGCTTCTTTTCATCGGCGCCGTCGACCAGCATTTGAAGGCCCTTTTCAAAGAATTTATCTGGAACGGTTTGCCCCTCCAGTGCCATCATCCCGTCTTTGCGCGCAACGGCGGCCAATTCGACCATGATTTTCACCATGTCTTCCATTTTCTTCACGGGCGGCAAAAAGACCTTCGCCATGGCGCCAAAGCTGCCCAGATAAACGGGCAGGGGGGCGGTATACATCGCGGCAAAGAACGTCCCACCAAACACGATCAACAGTGATGGAACGTCAATAAACGGGCCAATCCCGCCGCCCGAAATCATCGCGCCCAAAATCATGCCAATGGCCCCTAAAAGACCGATAAGTGTTGCCAGATCCATAATGGTTCGCCCTTAATTCCCGTGTGTCAACGTCACATCGTCACAGCAAGATCCGTACCAACATGGACCGGTGAACCAGATTTACCGAAAAATTTATGGGGCGGATCCCCCGCGACGACAGATTGCTTTCGTCGATCAGCGCGCATCCAGCCCGCGATCGCGCACCAATCTAACAGGAAGTTCTTGAAAATTAAAGAAACGCGAATAGCTGTGTCCCGTCATAAAATTGACGGACCAGTGGTTTTTGGAGGAAAAGAACACCTTATCCCCTGTCCAATAGGCTTCGGGGGTGGTGCCGGGAAAAATGGTCTGATCAATCAGTGGCGGTGTGCAGTCATCACACAGCAGGCTTTGCAATTCTTCGCGCGAAGGCAGGCGCCAGCCCGGGCCAAGCTGATCATTTGCCTGATCAATCACTTGGATCATATTGTCCTGACTGATCTTGATGATTTTGCCATCACACTGCCGCGTGTCCGCGTTCCAACGTTGCCCAACAGAACACCGCAGCCATTCAATGCCGCGGGTCAAATCCTGAACAAAGGGACCCCGATCATAAAATTGCCCCTGCGCCACGGGCGCAACGGTCAGACCGACAAGAAACCCCAAAAGCGGTATGATTTTCATGGGAAACCCCCAGCTGTTCATACCGGTATTTTGCGCTTGATTTGATCCTTGCGCAAGGGCGGGTGTGAAAAATCAGCCGCGCAGCTGCTTTGCGATCAGCCAAGACACCGGAAATCCCAACACAAATCCCGCCGCCGCGGCGATCAAGATGGGCGATAAAGTGCCATAGCCTGCAACCAATGCAGCAATCACACCGATACCGGCCAAGGTGGAGCCGATGAAAATATGCAATAAAAGGGTTAAAGACAGCATGATCCGCTTCTCCTGTTCGTTTCGACAGATCTAGACCACGGGCAGACGCCCTTTGTCTTTGATTTGGATCATGCGGGCCTGTGCCAATGAAAAACGCCCCCAAGGTGGGGGCGGTTTCTTAATTGTCCATCTTCAGGGCAGAGATAAAGGCCTCTTGCGGGATGTCGACCTTGCCAAATTGGCGCATCTTCTTTTTCCCGGCCTTCTGCTTTTCCAGCAGCTTCTTTTTGCGCGTCACATCGCCGCCGTAACATTTGGCGGTGACGTCTTTGCGCAGCGCCGCGATGGTTTCGCGGGCGATCACTTTGCCGCCAATCGCTGCTTGAACGGGGATTTTGAACATATGGCGTGGGATCAGCTCTTTGAGCTTTTCACACATGGCGCGGCCGCGGGCTTCGGCCCGATCACGGTGCACCATAATCGACAGCGCATCCACCGGTTCATCATTCACCAAAATCTGCATTTTGACCAAACTGTCCGTGGCATAGCCCGTCACCTGATAGTCAAAGCTGGCATAGCCCTTGGTCACCGATTTCAGGCGGTCATAGAAATCAAACACCACCTCGTTCAGCGGCAGGTCATAAACCACCATCGCGCGGTTGCCCGCATAGGTCAGGTCCAGCTGAATCCCGCGGCGGTCTTGGCACAGTTTCAGCACATCGCCCAGATAATCATCCGGCACCAAAATGGTGGCTTTGATGCGCGGCTCTTCGATATGGTCGATCTTGCTGGGGTCGGGCATATCGGCGGGGTTGTGCAATTCGATCAATTCGCCATCGCGCATATAAATGTGATAAATCACCGATGGCGCGGTGGTGATCAGTTCGATGTCATATTCGCGTTCCAGCCGGTCGCGGATCACCTCGAGGTGCAGCAGCCCCAAGAACCCGCAGCGGAAGCCAAAGCCAAGCGCCGCCGATGTTTCCATTTCAAAGCTGAAAGAGGCATCATTCAGCGCCAGCTTTTCAATCGCATCGCGCAGGTTTTCAAATTCGGCACTGTCCACGGGGAACAGGCCGCAGAACACCACAGGCTGGCTGGGTTTAAACCCGGGCAGGGGGGTGTCCACGCCCTTTTTCTCATGCGTGATCGTGTCGCCCACGCGGGTGTCCCGCACCTGTTTGATAGAGGCGGTTAAAAACCCAATCTCGCCGGGGCCCAATTCATCCACGGGCTGCATTGCGGGGCGGAATACGCCGATGCGGTCCACATGATGCACCGATCCGTTCGACAGCATTTTCACCCGCTGGCCCTTTTTCAGCACGCCATCCATGATGCGCACCAAAACCACAACACCCAAGTAGGAATCATACCAGCTGTCGACCAGCATCGCCTTCAGCGGCGCATCGCGGTCGCCATGCGGGGCGGGCAGGCGATGCACAATCGCCTCGAGCGTTTCGTGAATACCAATGCCGGTTTTCGCGCTGACCTGAATGGCCTCTGACGCGTCAATCCCGATCACATCCTCGATCTGTTCGGCCACGCGGTCACATTCGCTGGCGGGCAGGTCGATTTTGTTCAGAACGGGGACAATTTCATGGTCGGCTTCGATCGCCTGATATACATTGGCCAATGTCTGCGCCTCGACCCCTTGGGTGCTGTCCACAACCAGCAGCGACCCTTCGACCGCGCGCATCGAGCGGCTGACCTCATAGGCGAAATCAACGTGGCCGGGTGTGTCGATCAAGTTTAGCACATATTTTTCGCCATCATCAGCGACATAATCAATGCGCACGGTGTTGGCTTTGATGGTGATGCCGCGTTCGCGTTCGATATCCATCGCGTCCAGCAGCTGTTCTTTCATTTCACGGTCTTGAACCGTGCCGGTGGATTGGATCAACCGGTCTGCCAGTGTGGATTTACCGTGGTCAATATGCGCCACGATCGAGAAGTTACGGATGTGCGAAATCTGGGTCATAATCGCCATATGATCGGGAAATGGGCGCGGGT
>JALQTR010000166.1 GCA_023260835.1 Paracoccaceae bacterium | reverse complement strand
AATGTCCAAGACATCGAAACATTCTTGGAAGCGCGCGCCGCAGAACGCGGGGCGGCGCAAAATACCCTGATGGCCTATGCACGGGATTTGCGCGATGCCGCATCATGGGCTGAATTTCGGCACATGAAATTATGCGAATTGGAACGGTCGGATGTTGAAACCTATCTAAAGCATTGTGATGCAATTGGTTTATCGGCAACCACGCGGGCGCGGCGCCTGTCTGCCTTGCGGCAATTTTTTGGATTTTTGTTTGACGAAGGTCGGCGCAGCACCAACCCGGCCTTGCGATTGCCTGGGCCAGCAAAACCCAAACGCCTGCCCAAAACGATCAGCCCCGAAGACGTGAGCCGCCTGCTAAACGCTGCTGAACAGCATGGCAAAACAGATTATGATCGGGCAAAATTCGCCTGCCTTTTACATCTGTTATACGCAACAGGAATGCGCGTGTCCGAATTGGTCAGCGTGCCTTATGCCGCCGCATTGGGGGATCCTGAAATGCTGCTGGTGCGCGGCAAGGGTAATAAGGAACGTTTGGTTCCGCTGTCTCCGCCCGCGCGGGCGGCGCTGTCACGCTGGGTTCATCTGCTTGAGTTGCGTTACACCGTTCAGCGGCCCCGCTATTTGTTTCCATCACGCGGGGCCACGGGCCATTTAACCCGTGTTGCGTTTTTTCTGGCGCTGAAATCCATCGCGCTTGAGGCCGGTTTGGATCCAAAAGAAATTACCCCCCACCGTCTGCGCCATGCATTTGCCACCCATCTGCTGGCCGGTGGCGCGGACCTGCGCGCCATTCAGGTCATGCTGGGCCATGCCGATCTTGCAACCACTGAAATTTACACCCATGTAGTGCAGGATCAGCTGCGCGATCTGGTCATGCAACACCACCCGCTGCAACAAACAGATACACCGCAGGATGCCGCACCTGCCGACACATCGGATGAAACCAAGATATGATAACCGACACCAGCTTTTGGATCACCGCCGGAGCAATCTTATGCCTGCTGATTTTGTCAGGGTTTTTTTCCGGGTCTGAAACGGCCCTGACCGCAGCATCGCGCGGCAAATTGCGCGCCGCAGCGGATAAGGGCAATCGCGGGGCGCAAAAAGCGCTGGATATTACGTTAGACAATGAACGGCTGATCGGGTCGGTTCTGCTGGGCAACAATCTGGTGAATATTCTGGCAACGTCGCTTGCAACGGCCCTGTTCACGCGTGCCTTTGGCGAATCGGGTGTGGCGATGGCCACGTTGATCATGACATTGCTGGTTTTGATCTTTGCCGAAGTTCTGCCCAAAACCTATGCCATCACCAATGCCGAGGTTGCGGCAGCCCGGGCCGCCAGCCCAATTGGCTGGGTTGTAAGGCTGTTCGCCCCCATCGTGGGCGCCGTACGCATGTTGGTGCGTGGAATTTTGCGCCTGTTCGGCGTGCAAACCGACCCAGACAGCCACATTTTGGCCCTGCGCGATGAAATCGCTGGTGCGCTGCATCTGGGCCATTCCGAAGGGTTTGTTGAAAAGGAAGACCGCGACCGAATATTGGGCGCATTGGATCTGTCAGACCGCGTGGTCGAAGAAATCATGTTGCACCGATCCAATATCCAAATGATCAATGCCGACAGCACGCCCGCAGATATTTTGGCGCAAGCGCTGGACAGCCCCTATACACGTTTGCCCGTCTACAAAGGTGATCCTGAAAACATCATCGGCGTGATCCATGCAAAGGACCTGCTGCGCGCGATGTATGCGCATATGACCCGCGCACAGCGCGCCAGCAGCGATGCCAGCCTGTCTGATCTGGCTGGGTTTGATATCGCGGATGTCTCTATGCCGCCCTATTTTATTCCCGACACCACCACGCTGGATGAACAGATGCGCCAGTTCTTGCGCCGCCATACGCATTTTGCGTTGGTCGTGGATGAATATGGCGCGCTTCAGGGTCTGATCACGTTGGAGGATATCCTAGAAGAGATCGTCGGTGAAATCAGCGACGAATTCGACCCCAAAGAGGACAGCCAGCTGCGCAAATCCGATGATGGCCAATTCATTGTTGAAGGGGCCATGACGATCCGCGATTTGAACCGTGCAACCGATTGGGCCTTGCCAGATGATGAAGCCAATACCATTGCAGGCCTTGTCATTCATGAGGCGCAGACCATACCAACCGCCGGTCAGGTGTTTGTCTTTCACGGGTTCCGGTTCGAGGTTTTGTCCCGCGAAGAGAACCGAATCACTCGGCTGAAGGTTCGCCCCTTGGCCGCGGCGGAAACCCAGCCAGCGCCGTAATCAGGTGCTGGCCTCTGCGTCGATTTCAGCTGCGCGTTTTTCAACCAGTTCGACAATGTGATCGACCATGGCGGCATTATCCATTTTATGGCTTTGCTTGCCCGCCAAATAAACCATGCCGGACCCTGCCCCACCGCCGGTGAAACCGACATCGGTCATCAGCGCCTCGCCCGGACCGTTGACCACACACCCGATGATCGACAGGCTCATGGGGGTTTTGATATGCTCCAGCCGTTTTTCCAATGCCTCAACCGTTTTGATGACATCAAACCCTTGACGCGCGCAGGATGGGCAGGAAATCACATTCACCCCCCGATGGCGCAGCCCCAGAGATTTCAGGATTTCATATCCAACCTTCACCTCTTCCACCGGATCAGCGGATAGGGACACACGAATCGTATCCCCAATGCCGGCCCACAGCAGATTGCCCAGACCAATCGCCGATTTGATTGTTCCAGATGTCAGCCCGCCGGCTTCGGTGATGCCCAGATGGATCGGGGCGTCGGTCACCTCGGCCAGCCCCTGATAGGCCGCAGCGGCCAAAAACACATCCGACGCTTTGACAGAAATTTTGAATTCGTGGAAATCATTGTCCTGCAAAATGCGGATATGATCCAAACCACTTTCCACCATCGCATCGGGGCATGGCTCGCCATATTTCTCTAACAGATGCTTTTCCAAAGACCCTGCATTCACACCAATGCGGATCGAACAGCCGTGATCGCGCGCGGC
>JALQTR010000120.1 GCA_023260835.1 Paracoccaceae bacterium | reverse complement strand
CGCTGACCGAGCACTTCAAAACCCACAAAAAAGACAACCACGGTCGCCGTGGCCTTTTGAAAATGGTTGCGCAGCGCCGGAACCTGCTGGACTATCTGAAGTCCAAAGACGAAGCGCGTTACAAATCGCTGATCCAGCGTTTGGGCATCCGCCGCTAAGGCAGACCCCCAAAACGAATGCGTTTAAACCCGTGCCACTGGCGCGGGTTTTTTGTTTGGGGCGGTGGGAATTCTGATCCGTTATCCTATATGTAAAGAAACCGATTTATGACACACCGGAGGCCCCCATGACCGATCTTCCCATTATCCCGACTCAAGGCGTGCACCACATCACGCTCAGCGGGGCAACGCGGCAAATCTCGATCGATTTTTGGGAAGGCGTCTTGGGCATGCCGTTTTTGTTCGAACAGCCCAATCTGGACGACCCAAACCAATCGCATCTGTATTTTGACCCGGGCGATGGACGGCTCATCACCGTTTTCACCAATGAACAGCGCCAGGCAGAGCGCCATAAATCCGGCGAGGCAATTGGATCAGTGCATCACCTGGCCTTTAACGTCAGCCAAGCGGTGTTTGATCAGGTCGAGGACCGTCTGGCCGCCCACCGCATCGCACATTCAGGGCGCAAAGATCGCGGGTTTATGGAATCGATTTACTTTCGCGATCCGCTGGGGCTGCTGATCGAACTGGCCTATTATCGTTTCACCCCACCCGAAGGCTATCGCATGGCCGATGTGATGATTGCAGCGCACCGGATCCGCGTGGCGGCGGGTGATTACAATATCGCGCAAAAGCACATCGCGCAGGCAATTGATGCCATGACCCGATCGCGCGATACGCTGTCCCGTTAGGGGCGCAGGTCAAGCAACGGCGATTAGCACCCCAACCACAATCAGCAGGCCCCCTGCGATTTTGTTCAGCCGCGTGATGCGCGCAGGCGTCAGGATGCGCGCGCGCATATGATGGATGGCCAGTCCCAAAATCAGGTTCCCCATCAACGGAACAAGGGCGGAAATGCCCACAATCACCGCCACATCCGGCGCGCGCAGCTGGGTCAGGTCAAAAAACCCCGGCAAGACGCCCATATAAAACAGAATTGCCTTTGGGTTGCCCAAAATGCTGATCAATCCGGCGGTGAACCCCGCCCACATGCCGGGCCGCGTCAACCGCGTGTTTTCACCCGGATCACGTGCAGCGGTCCAGATCAGCCGCGCGCCCATGGCCAAAAACATGATGCAGGCCACCCATCGCAACACCGTCATAAAGACAGCCAATTTCGCGGCGATCCATGTGACGCCCAGAACCGCCAAAAGCGACCACAGCATATCGCCCAGAACCACCCCAACCGCCAAGGGCCAGGCCCCGGCAAACCCGCCATGCAGGCTGCGCGCCATCAGCGCGACCCAGACAGGACCGGGGGTCAGGAACAGGGCCAGCAGCCCACCGGTATAAAGCGCAATTTCCCAAAATGTGATGGTCATGGCAGGATCCTTTTAGGGGTGCGCAATCAGGCCATCTGCGCACAGTTCAAAGAACTGCGCGCGCGGCCCCAATGTATCAAACAGCGCCGGATCCGTTCCAGTCATCCAGGCCTGTGTGCCGTCTTGGGCAATCTGATCATACAGCCGCGCGCGGCGGGTTGGGTCCAGATGGGCCGCGACCTCGTCCAGCAGCAGCAGCGGCGCGCGGCCCGTGTCGGCCCGCAAGGCCCGCGCATTGGCCAGGATCAGCGATAACAAAAGCGCCTTTTGCTCGCCGGTAGAGCAATCCTTCGCCGCCATATCCTTGGCACGGTAGCGCGCCAACAAATCGGCGCGATGCGGCCCAATCAGGCTGCGCCCTGCGGCCAGATCGGCGCGGCGGTTATCGGCCATTTGCGCCGCCAGATCCGCCCCATCAAATGGTGTTTCATAATGCAGCGTTAAATCCGCTGCTGGAAAATCGGGGTCATCATCGGCCTGCTGTGCGCGCAGACGATCCAATGTGTCGCGGCGGTGCGCCTCGATCTTCACGGCCGCTTCGGCCATTTGCGATTCCAGTGCTTTGTACCACGCGCCCTCTTGCACCTGATCGCGCAGCAGACGATTGCGTTCGCGCATCGCGCGTTCATAGGTCAAGCTGGCCTCGGCATGGGCGGGATGAAAGCTGAGGCTGGCGCGGTCCAAAAACCGGCGCCGCCCCTCGGCCCCTTCCAGCCACAGCCGATCCATTGCCGGAATCAGCCACAGCACCCGCAGCAAACCGCCCAGCTGCAACTGGCTGGCGGCTTTGTCATCAATGCGTAGCTGGCGCGCGGCTCCGCCGGCGCTGTGGCAGGTGATATCGCGCAAATCCCCGGCGATATCCACGCCATAGGACAGCGACCAATCCCCACTGCCGCCCTGCAGCGCCATATCCGCCATCTTTGCCCGCCGTAGACCGCGCCCGGGGGACAGCAATGACAGGGCCTCTAATATGTTGGTTTTACCCGCCCCATTGGCGCCATAAATCGCAACAGGGCGTGGATCCACATCCAGATCAAATCGATTATGCGATCGAAACTGCCGCAGCCGCAGCTGCGTTACAGACACCCCATTTGCACCTTGTGGCTGGGTCACACGCGCATCGGCATTACGACGTAAATCGCCGACAAATCATCCCCTTCGCGCACCAGCGCCGGATCAGCCGATGAATTGAGCATCACAACCGCATTTTCCCGATCCACTTGGGCCGCGATTTCCTGCAGGTATTTGGCGTTGAAGCCAATTTCCATCGGCTCATCCCCATATGCCACGGCCAGCTCTTCCTCGGCGGCGCCGCTGTCAGGGGCGTTGACCGACAGGATCAACCGATCCTCATCCAATGCCAGTTTCACCGCGCGCGAGCGTTCCGAGCTGACAGTGGCCACACGGTCCACCGCGCGGGCAAATTCCGCCGCATCCATTTCCAGCCGTTTGGCATTGCCGGTGGGGATCACACGGGTGTAATCGGGGAAGGTGCCATCGATCACTTTGGACGTTAGGGTTAATTGCGGCGTGGCAAAGCGCAGCTTGGTTTCGCTGACCGACACCGCGATGATCATATCATCGTCTTCCAACAGTTTGCGCAATTCTGCCACGGTTTTGCGCGGAACGATCACGCCGGGCATATCGCCCGCCCCATCCGGCATGGGCGCATCAATGCGCGCCAGACGGTGGCCATCGGTGGCCACACAGCGCAGAACCGCGCCATCCTCGGCCTTGGCGGTGTGCATATACACACCGTTCAAATAATACCGCGTTTCTTCGGTCGAAATGGCAAATTTCGATTTTTCAAACAGCCGCCGCAGCACCGGCGCCGGAGCCGAGAAATTCGCTGCATATTCCGCCGTTGCCATGACCGGAAAATCATCCTTTGGCAATGTCGCCAGCGAAAAGGTCGAGCGCCCAGCCGACACCGTCAACCGCCCCGTGGCGGCATCCGCGCTGATGCTGACCAAGGCGCCATCAGGCAATTTGCGCACGATTTCATGCAGCAAAACCGCCGATACGGTCGTTGCGCCGGCGCGTTCGACCATGGCTGTGGCTTTATCCACCACTTCGATATCCAAATCGGTCGCGCGGAATTGAACGAAATCATCCGCCGCCTCGATCAGCACATTGGCCAAAATTGGTATCGTGTTGCGGCGTTCAACAACAGATTGCGCCTGCGACACGGCCTTGAGCAATACGGCCCGTTCAATGCTGAATTTCATGGATCCCTCCCATAGATGCGCGGATCGTCAGGTTACTGGTTTTGCGGGCAGGCTCAAGTGGTTTTTCGGGCCAAAGCCCCGCTTTACCCAAGTAAAAGGTTGATTTTGCCCGATGAACGGCCGCGCAGCCCTTAACTTTCCAGCGCGCGGCGCAACATTTCCAGATCATCCGCCATTTGGCTGTCCTGGTCGCGCAGGGTTTCAATGCGCTTCACCCCATGCATCACCGTGGTATGATCGCGCCCACCAAAGCGGCGGCCAATTTCCGGCAGCGACCGCGTGGTCAGTGTTTTGGCCAAAAACATCGCCACCTGACGCGGGCGCGCATAGCTGCGCAGGCGCTTTGGCCCGATCATATCGGACAGACGAATGTTGTAATGTTCGGCCACTTTGCGTTGGATTTCTTCAACCGTGATTTTGCGATCCGACGCGCGCAGCACATCGGCCAGACAATCCTGGGCCAATTCCAGCGTAATTTCGCGGCCCACAAGCGAGGCAAAGGCAAACAGCCGCGTCAGCGCGCCTTCCAGCACCCGCACGTTGGTGGAAATACGATGCGCCAGAAATTCCAGCACTTTGGGCGCGATATGCAGATCAGGATACACCGCCTGCTGCGCCTCAAGCTTGCTTTGCAAAATGCCCAGGCGCAATTCGTAATCGGTGGG
This sequence comes from Paracoccaceae bacterium, assembly GCA_023260835.1. Taxonomy (GTDB): domain Bacteria; phylum Pseudomonadota; class Alphaproteobacteria; order Rhodobacterales; family Rhodobacteraceae; genus JALQTR01. Next base: position 204 of record JALQTR010000120.1, on the reverse strand, counting down.
GTGCAGATCCACCACCAGACCCGATTGCAGACGGCTTTTGATGCGATCCTCAAGGTCCTTAATTTCGCCCGGCGAACGATCGGCGGAAATGATGATCTGTTTGCCCTGATCCACAAGCGCATTAAAGGTGTGAAAGAATTCTTCTTGCGTGCTGTCTTTGCCGGCGATGAACTGAACATCATCTACCATCAAAACATCAACCGA
>JALQTR010000011.1 GCA_023260835.1 Paracoccaceae bacterium | reverse complement strand
CAGGATCAAGTCGGGTGGTCAGACAAAAAGGGCGCAATCCTGTGCAGGATTGCGCCCGAATTTTCGAAAATTCGGCCCCGGCTCAAACGATGGTGGCCTCGGTCGCCGCGCGCAATTCGTCCTCGGTGACGCCATCTGCGGTTTCCACGATCTTCAGGCCGCCGTCGACCACATCGAAGACACCCAGATTGGTGATGATGCGATCCACCACACCCGCGCCGGTCAGGGGCAGCGTGCAGGCCTTGAGCACCTTGCTTTCGCCATGCTTGTTGGTGTGATCCATCACCACAACCACGCGGCCCACACCGGCCACGAGATCCATCGCGCCGCCCATGCCCTTGACCAATTTGCCGGGGATCATCCAATTCGCCAGATCGCCGTTTTCAGCCACTTCCATCGCGCCCAAAATCGCCATGGCGATTTTGCCGCCGCGGATCATGCCAAAGCTGGTCGCGCTGTCGAAATAGGCCGAATGGGGCAGTTCGGTGATGGTTTGTTTGCCGGCGTTGATCAGGTCTGGATCCTCTTCGCCCTCAATCGGGAACGGGCCCATGCCCAACATTCCGTTTTCGGATTGCAAGGTGACGGTCATGCCATCTGGGATATAGTTCGACACCAAGGTGGGGATGCCGATCCCCAGGTTCACATACATCCCATCGCGCAATTCCTGCGCGGCGCGGGCGGCCATTTGATTACGATCCCAAGCCATAATTATGCCTCCTTGCTGCGGGTGGTGCGGTTTTCGATCCGCTTTTCATGTTCGCCTTTGATCAGGCGATGCACATAGATGCCGGGCAGGTGGATGTGATCGGGGTCCAGCGTGCCGGGTTCAACAATCTCTTCCACTTCGGCGATGCAGATTTTACCGCACATGGCCGCAGGTGGGTTAAAGTTGCGCGCGGTTTTGCGGAAAATCAGATTACCGGTTGTGTCGGCTTTCCACGCCTTGACGATGGACAGATCGGCAAACAGGCCGCGTTCCAGGATATAGGTTTCGCCGTCGAACTCTTTATGCTCTTTGCCTTCGGCGACTTGGGTGCCGACACCGGTTTTGGTGTAGAACCCGGGGATGCCCGCACCGCCGGCGCGCATCCGTTCGGCCAGCGTGCCCTGCGGGGTAAATTCCAATTCCAATTCGCCCGACAGATATTGGCGCATAAATTCCGCGTTTTCCCCAACATAGGACGAGATCATTTTGCGCACCTGCCGCGTTTGCAGCAAAATGCCGATGCCAAAATCATCAACGCCTGCGTTGTTTGACGCAAAGGTCAGGTCTTTGGTGCCGGCGTCTTTGATCGCCTGTAGCAGCAATTCAGGAATGCCGCACAGGCCAAACCCGCCTGCGGCAATCAGCATGCCGTCGTTGAGCACCCCATCCAGGGCCGCCGCGGCAGAGGGAAAGATTTTTTGCATGAAAACGCGTCCTCTTTGTCCATCGTTTAAAGGGAAAGGGCCAAGGCCCCATCAGTCTTGCTGCGTATATGGTAGGTGCGGGATTGGAATGTCAATTTCATTCCGAAAATGCCGTTGCGGCGCGAACAGACCCCCGCACTGCATGCGGCGCGGGGGATGCTGCATTAATCTGTTGTTCGGGGGCGGCGCTCCCCCGATACTTATTCGCTTGTCTTGGTGGTTTTCTTGGCTGGGGCTTTCTTGGCCGCTGGCTTTTTTGCGGCCGCCTTTTTGGGGGCTGCCTTTTTCTTGGCGGGCTTTTTCGCGGCTTTTGCCGCCAAAAGGGCCAGCGCCTCTTCCACGCTCAGATCCTCGGGGGTTTTGTCCTTGGGGATGGTAGCGTTGATTTTGTTCCACTTGACATAGGGGCCATAGCGCCCGTCCAAAACCTGAACTGGTGCGCCATCATCGGGGTGGGCGCCCAATTCGCGCAGGGCTTTGGCGGCGGTGCGGCCCTTGCCGCGGCCCGCGGCCTTTTGGGCCAATTCTTCGACTGCGCGGTTCATGCCGATGGTAAACACGTCCTCGGGGTCTTTGAGGTTGGCATAAAGGCTGTTCCATTTCACAAACGGGCCATAGCGGCCAAGCCCCGCTTCGACCGGCGCACCATCTTCGGGGTGTTGACCGATCAGGCGTGGCAGGTTCAGCAATTGCAGCGCCTTTTCCAGCGTCATGTCAGACACTTGCCACCCTTTGGGAAGCGAAGCGCGCGGTGGTTTTTTCACATCCGCCGTCACCTCGCCGCGCTGAACATAGGGGCCAAAGCGGCCAGATTTCAGCCAGATGTTATCGCCCGCATCTTCGCCCAAAATGCGGTCGGCATTGGCATCCCCGTCAGCGCCGCCAATGGGGCGGGTGTAATTGCATTCGGGGTAATTGCCACAGCCAACAAAGCCGCCGGTGCGCGATGTTTTCAAATGCAGGCGGCCAGCGCCGCACAAGGGACAGGCGCGCGGGTCGCTGCCATCGTCGCGCGGGGGATATAGCTGCGGGGCCAGCGCATCATCCAGCACATCCAGCACCTCGGCAATACGCAGTTCGGATGTTTCGCTGATCGCGGCGGAAAAATCACGCCAGAACCGATCCAAAACCGCCTTGTAATCCATATCGCCTGCGGAAATGTGATCCAGTTCCGATTCCAAATTCGCGGTGAAATCGTAACTGACATAGCGTTTGAAGAAATTCATCAAAAACACGGTGACGATCCGGCCCTTATCTTCGGGGATCAGGCGGTTTTTGTCTTTGCGCACGTAATCGCGATCTTGGATGGTGGTGATCACGCTGGCATAGGTCGATGGGCGGCCGATGCCCAGCTCTTCCATGCGTTTGACCAAAGTGGCTTCGGTATAGCGCGGGGGGGCTTGGGTGAAATGCTTCGCCGGCGTGACGGCGGTTTTGCTGACTTTTTCGCCCTCATGCAGTTGGGGCAGGCGCGCTTCGTCATCATCGGCGGTGGGTTCGTCGCGCCCCTCTTGATAGACCTTGATGAACCCGTCAAACAGGATCACCTGACCCGTGGCGCGCAGCACGATCTGCCCATCCGCAGATGCCAGATCCACCCCAGTGCGTTCAATGCGCGCGGGCTGCATTTGGCAGGCGATGGTGCGTTTCCAGATCAGATCATACAGTTTGCGCTGGTCGGGATCGGAAATGCGCAGCGCGCTGGCGTCTTTGGTGATGTCGGTGGGGCGAATACATTCATGCGCTTCTTGGGCATTCTTCGCCTTATTCTTATACATTCGGGGCGAAGATGGCAGATAGTCATCGCCAAATCGGTCTTTGATCGCATCGCGGGTGGCCATCACGGCCTCAGGGGCCATGTCGATCCCATCGGTTCGCATATATGTGATCAGCCCGGCCTCATACAGGCGCTGGGCGGCGGACATACATTGGCGGGCGCCCATGTTGAACTTGCGGCTGGCCTCTTGCTGCAGGGTTGAGGTCATGAAAGGCGCAGAGGGGTTGCGCGTTGTTGGCTTGGCTTCGACCGTGGCAACGGTGAAATCACGCGCGTCAATCGCGGAAACGGCCATTTCTGCCTTCACCTGCGTGTCCAGATCGAATTTATCCAGCTTTTTGCCGGCATAGGTGACCAGTTTGGCCTCAAAATCCTGTCCACGGGCGGATTTCATGCCGGCCGTGACGGTCCAGTATTCTTGGGGGTCAAAGGCCTCGATCTCCATTTCGCGCTCAACGATCAGGCGCAGGCAGACCGATTGCACGCGGCCCGCGCTGCGCGCGCCAGGCAGTTTGCGCCACAGGACCGGCGACAGGTTAAACCCGACCAGATAATCCAGCGCACGCCGCGCCAAATAGGCGTCGACCAATGGCCGATCCACAGCGCGGGGATTTTTCATCGCCTCGGTCACGGCGGTTTTGGTGATGGCGTTGAACACCACGCGCGACACTGGCGTGTCCTTTTTAATGGCCTTGCGGGCGCGCAGCGCCTCTTCCAGGTGCCAAGAGATCGCCTCCCCCTCGCGGTCGGGGTCGGTGGCCAGGATCAGGTCGTTATCTAGTTTCAGCGCATCAGCGATGGCTTTGACATGCGGGCGGCTTTGCGCGCCGATTTCCCAGGACATGGCAAAATCCTGATCCGGATCAACCGATCCATCCTTGGCCGGCAGGTCCCGAATATGCCCGTATGACGCCAAAACCGTATAATCAGGCCCCAGATATTTGTTGATTGTCTTTGCTTTGGCGGGCGATTCGACGACAACAACAGGCATTGGTTTTCCTTTTAATTCTGGGGTCCTGCACGATGAAAATCGCACAACCGATCGGGGCATAGGATGTGCGGGTGTTTGCTGTGATTGTCAATCCATGGTGGCAAAGAATGCCCGCGCTGCCTATTCAGATAATATAATCCTGCACTGTTAAATATAAAGCACCCCGTCCGGGTCGCGGTGGATTTGTCCATCCATGCGCAGGCGCAAAAGCGCCGCGCTGAGCGCGGAAATATCCGCATTCAGTGCGCGGCACAGCGCGTCTTCGCGCAGGGGAGTTTGGCGCAGGGTTTGGATGATATCATGTGATATGTCGCCGCAGGCGGGGCGTGGTTTGGCGGCGGCTGCAACGGGTTTGGTTTGGGGCAACGCATTTAATATATCATCTACACAGGTCACCACCCCCGCCCCTGATTTGATTAGCTGGTTGCTGCCGGCGCAGCGCGGGTCCAGCGGGTGGCCGGGGACGGCCATCACCTCACGCCCGTAATCGGCTGCTGTGTTTGCGCAGTTCAGGCTGCCAGAGTTCTGCGCCGCTTCGATCACCGTGCAAATCGGGGCAATGCCCGCGACGATTCGATTGCGCGAAATGAATTGATGTTTTTGCGCGGCGGCATCAAAGGGATGTTCCGACAGGATCAGGCCATATTGGCCCAAGGCCTGCGCCAAATCGGTGTTTTGCGCGGGATAGGTGGTGTTTAACCCGCACGGTAAAACGGCGATGCTGCCCCGACCCTCCGTGGCTTGGTGCACGGCCGTATCAATCCCGCGCGCCAATCCGGACAGGGTGATGATCCCCGCATCCGCCAGATCCCGCGCCAATTTATGCGCCATTCGCAGCGCCAAAGAGGACGGATCACGCCCGCCGATTAATGTAACCGATGATTTGCTTGCCAATTCAATCTGGCCCAAAGCCCATAAAATGGGCGGGGCATCAGGGATTTGCGCCAAAAGCGGCGGGTAATCCCCCGCGCCAAACAAAAGCGGCTTGGCCCCGCGTTTTTTGGCATCCTTCAATTCGCGTTCCGCCAATTTCGGCGGGCAGATGGCATACTCCTTAATCCCCGCCTGCGCCGCCATATCCGGCAGCGCGGCCAAAGCCGCGGTGGCCGATCCGTGGGTTTTCATCAGGCGATGAAAATTCACCGGCCCCACGCGGGGCGATCGGATCAGTTGGATCCACGCCAACATATCATCAGGCGCAGTGCGTGGTTTTAAAAGGGGCAGCAAAATGATCCTCCGGCAATGTCATGCCCAGAATATCGCCATGCTGCTTAATCAATGGTAAAGCATAAACGAATTTACGCCTTGGACCCGCCGATGGTCAGCCCGCCAATTAATGTGCTGGGTTGGCCGACACCCACCGGCACCCATTGGCCGGCTTTGCCGCAAGTGCCCATGCCGGGGTCCAGTGCGAAATCATTGCCCAAGGCGCGGATGTTTTGCAGCGCGGTCAGCCCGTCACCGATTAATGTCGCCCCTTTCAGCGGGGCGCCGATTTGGCCGTTTTTCACCTGATAGGCTTCGGTGCAGCTGAAGACAAATTTGCCGTTGGTGATATCAACCTGCCCGCCGCCAAACCCAACGGCATAAATGCCGTCTGTCATGTCGGCCAGCAGGTCCTTTGGGTCTGTCTCGCCGCCCAGCATCAGCGTGTTGGTCATGCGCGGCATCGGCGCATGGGCATAGCTTTCGCGCCGCCCATTGCCGGTAGGGGCGACCCCCATCAGGCGCGCGTTTTGGCGGTCTTGCATGAAGCCGGTTAGGCGGCCCTCTTCAATCAGGGGGGTGCGGGCGCTGGGGGTGCCTTCGTCATCAAAGCTGATGGCGCCGCGGCGGTCGTGCAATGTGCCATCATCCACCACGGTGACGCAGGGCGCAGCAACCTGTTGGCCCAGCTGATCGGTGAAAACCGAGCTGCCTTTGCGAATATGATCGCCCTCAAGCCCGTGACCAATGGCTTCGTGCAGCAAAATGCCGGGCCAGCCGGCGCCAAGCAGCACATCGCGCACACCCGCGGGGCAGGGCAGGGCGCCCAGATTGACCGTTGCAATGCGCAAAGCCTCATCCGCCATGGCGCGCCACGTATTCGGGGCAATCAGCTGGTCCAGCGCATAACGCCCCCCGCCCCCGGCCGAGCCTGATTCGCGCCGGCCATTGTCATTCAGAATCACCGATATGTTCAGGCGCACCATGGGCCGTGTTTCGGCAAATTCGCCACCATCGGGGCGCAATATCACCACGTCCTGTGCGTTGGCGGCCAAACTGGCCGACACCTGCACAACGCGTTTGTCCTTTGCGCGCAGATAATCATCGATTTCCCGCAAAAGCGCCACTTTTTGCGCGAAAGGCAGCCCCGCACCCGGATCGATTTGCGCATAAAGCGGCGTTGCATTGCCCGCAGGTGGCAGGGCCATCTGCCCCCCGCCATCCCCCACGGCCAATCGAACAGTGTCTGCCGCGCGGGCCAAAGCGGCCTGATTTATGTCCGAGCTGTGCGCATATCCAATGGCCCCGCCTTGCACCGCGCGCAGACCAAACCCCGACGAGGCATCATAGCTGGCATTGCGCAATCGCCCATCATCCAGCATCAGCCCCTCGCCCCGGCGGCGTTCAAAGAAAATTTCGCCATCATCCGCACCCGCGCAGGCGTGGCGCAAAATCCCAAGCGCGGCATCGCGATCCAAATGCGTCACAAATGGTTCAAAAGCGTCATTTTTCATGCTGTGCCCTTCATTTTTATTTGACATAAATCAAAAAAGCGGCTGTTTGCCGCAAGCTTGGTTCTTTATCTGCGCGCAAATATATGCTTTTAAGCGACACAAGAACAACTGGTGTTTGCCCGATATTGCAGGAAATGACCTGTATTTATGGGGTTTATGCTGGAAATGTATGAAACTTTTGAATCGATCAGGGTGTAATATGCGACTATTATCTATGCTCAGTGGCCTTGCATTGGCTGCTTCATCGCTGCCAGCCTTTGCTGTGGATGGCTTGGAAACTGTTGGCAAGCCAGTTCAGGGCAAAATGGGCTTTCAGCCTGCGGCAACTGAACTTGCGCGTGATTTGCAGGGGCTGGATCACCTGATCCTGGTCATCATCACGGCAATCGTCATCTTTGTGGCGGGTTTGATGGTGTACTCTTTCATTCGCTTTAACCAGCGCGTCAATAAAACACCTGCGAAATTCACCCACCACACCCCGATTGAGGTTGCATGGACCCTGATCCCGGTTGTTATTTTGGTGTTCATCGGAGCCTATTCGCTGCCCGTGTTGTTCAAACAGCAAGAAATCCCCGAAGGCGACATTCACATCAAAGTGACAGGTTACCAGTGGTATTGGGGCTATGAATATTCCGATCATGAGTTTGGCTTTGACAGCTTCATGCTGGACAAATCGGCCCTGGCGGAAAACGGCTATAATGAAGATGAATATCTGCTGGCGACCGACACTGCGGTTGTTGTGCCTGTGAACAAAGTTGTTGTTATGAACCTAACGGGTGCGGATGTGATCCATTCCTGGACCATTCCTGCATTTGGCGTGAAACAAGACGCGGTTCCCGGCCGTATTGCCCAGCTGTGGTTCAAGGCCGAGCGTGAGGGCGTTTATTTCGGCCAGTGTTCGGAACTGTGCGGTAAGGACCATGCCTATATGCCGATCACCGTGAAGGTCGTGGGTTTGCCGGTCACCCCCGTCCAGGGCACGGCATCGGCGACTTCCG
>JALQTR010000004.1 GCA_023260835.1 Paracoccaceae bacterium | reverse complement strand
GACAAAAGGCGGTAATATTTTCTTCTAAAGCATTGATATAAAAGTGGTAAATATTACCACGAGAGACCACCGTTAGATACATTTAACAAAGTTTTACAATGTCGCGTTCCTCTAATAATGGCAGCCTGTCTCTCCGCCATTAACATTTATCATCGAATTATTAATAACTTACGGACATGGAAGCACTGCGAATGCCCCTGGATTTGATAAGCCTGCCCTACACTTCCATTTAATCCCTAAGCGCCAACTCTTGGACGCGGGCGATGGGTTGCCAGATGTAATCCAGAACGGTGCGTTTGCCGGACAGGACATCCACCGTGGCGGTCATGCCGGGGATCAGGGTGACGGGGGTGGTTGCGCCATCCAATATTAATTCGCCCTCGATGGCGACCGTGATAAGGTAATGGCTTTGCCCGCCAGCTTGCGCATCAACGATGGCATCGGGGCTGATATGTGTGACACGGCCATCAATTGTGCCGTATTTGGCAGAATCATAGGCGGACAGGCGAATGCGCACGGCATCATTTTGGCGAATGCGGGAAATATCCTGCGGTTTGATCTTTGCCTCGATAATCAGCGCGGTGCCGGTGGGGACCATTTCCAGCATCACATCGCCCGCTTTGACGTATCCGCCCAAGGTGCGAAAGTTCAATTGGTTCACGATCCCATCCATCGGTGCACGGATAATGGTGCGGCTGACGCGTTCGATCAGGCGCGGTTGCGATTGGGCCAATTCGGCTTTTTGCGCCGTGATTTGCGCCATCTCCTCTAGGGCGCGCAGGCGATAATCGGCGTGCGCATTATCGATTTGCGCCTGAATCTCGGCCTGTTTTGCGATTTGCTGATCGATCTGGGTGCGCGCCTGCGCCGCCGTTCCACGGGACTGCTCCAGCTGGCGTTTCAGCTCAAGCAGACGTGTTGCTGGGGCGATCTTGTCACGCACCAATGGGGTGACAAGGGTGATTTCCTCTTGCAAGTAATCGGCGGTGGCGGTGGCGGATTGATTGGCGATTTTGGCCGCCCCCAATTCTTGCCCTGCCTGTGTCAGGCGCTGGTTCAGAACCGCCAGCTGCCCCTGCAACGCCTGCTGGCGCGCGGCAAACAGGCTTTCTTCGCTGGTTGCCACCAACGGGGATCGCGCCCGCAGATCCGGTGCCAGCTGAAATGCCCCGCCAGAAAGTTCGGCGCGCAGACGCTGCTGTTGAATGTCCAGCGCAGCCAGTCGTTCGGACAGAAGGTTCAGTTCGGCATTTGCATCCACCGGATCGATTTCAAACAGAATATCGCCGGCCTTTACCTGTGCGTTTTCATCGACATAGCGGCGCAGGATGACCCCACCTTCAGCCGCCTGCACAATCTGGTTTTGTGCCGAGGAGATAATCCGCCCCTCGCCGCGGGTGACATTGTCCAATTCGGCCCAAGACGCCCAGAGCCCCAACAGGCCGACCAGCGCCAGCACCATCAATAAGATCGCCGATCCGCCGATGCCATCACGCCCCGCCATATCCCGGGACAAAGATTTGAAATCCATCTGCGCCATGGTCTAGCCCTTTGCCCGTTTCAGTTCAGCGGGGGTTGTGTCCATCACAATTTTCCCTTGATCCAACACCAGCACACGATGCGCTAATTCCAGCAGCGCCCCGCGGTGGGTGACCATCACCATGGTGCGCCCGGCCATCCAGCCCTTCATGCGGGCAATCACGGCCGCTTCGGTTGCTGTGTCCATCGCGCTGGTGGGTTCATCCAGCACCATCAGGGGCGGTTGGTGCAGCATGGCGCGGGCCAGATTGATCGATTGGCGTTGCCCGCCTGACAGCCCCTCGCCGCGTTCTTTGATGATGCGCGCGTATCCTTGTGGATCTTGGCCGATGAAATCATCCACCCCAGCGATCTGCGCCACCCGCAAAAGATGCGCATCATCATATTCATAAAACCCCATTTGCAGGTTTTCTTTGATTGTGCCGGAAAACAGCCACGCCTCTTGCAGCATGGTACCGATGTTGCGGGTCAAATCCGCCTGTTCAATCTGCTGCAAATCCACACCGTCCAACCGTACGGACCCAGATGTGGGCGCAATCAGCCCCGCAATCAGCCGCACCAGCGTGGATTTTCCGGATCCCATGCGGCCAATAATGGCCAGCTTTTGCCCCGCCAGGATGGTCAGCGACAGGTCCTGCAAAATCGGTGCTTTGGCTCCTTCGAAGCCATAGCTCACATGATCCAGCTGCACCGTGCCCTGGAACCGAGGGCGGCTGAGCCGCGCGGCGGATGGGCGCGCGCCATCCTGCGCCATTACAGATGACAACGACAAATAGGCCTGCCGCGCAGCATTGGCCCGCGTCAGCGCCGCCGCCAGCTGCGACAGTGGCGCCAGCGTTTTGCCCCCCAAAATCACCGCGGCAATCATCGCCCCCATGGTAATGGTGCCATCTTGGATCAAAAACACACCATAAAAGATGGTGGCGATTTGCGCCAATTGTTGCACCGATGCGGCCGCGTTGATGGCAAAATTCGACAAGGCGCGGGACCGCAGCCCCAGATCGGATTGGGTCCCCGATGCGGCCTCGAACCGTTGGCGCATCAGCCGGCCAGAGCCAGTGGCCTGCACCGTTTCCAACCCAGTTAGGGTTTCAACCAAAACCGCCTGTTTCGACAGACCCGTTTGCATCGCGCCTGCGCTGATGCGCGCCAAAAACGGCTGAATACCCAAACCTGCCACAATCACCAGCGGAACGGCGATCATTGGCACCAGGGCCAATGGCCCAGCAATCAGCGAAATCACCCAGATGAACAGGGCAATGAACGGCAAATCCACCACGGCGATCAGCGTGGCCGAGGTAAAAAATTCGCGCAGGCTGTCAAATTCGCGCACGATGCTGGCCATGGCACCAGCCTTTTTGCGCGCCCCATCCAGCCGCAAATTTAAAATGCGATCAAAAATCAGCCGCGACATGCGCGCATCAGCCCGTTTTGCCGCGCGATCGATAAACAGTGCGCGCAATGTTTTGGTCACAAAATCAAACCCAAGCGCAATCAGCACCCCGATGGTCAAGGCAATCAGGGATTCAATCGCCTCATTCGGGACCACGCGGTCGTAAACAACCATAATGAACAGGGACGTTGACAGCCCCAGAATATTGGACAGCGCGGCGGCAATTATCACCTGCGCATACAGCCATTTGCTTTGCCGCAATGACCCCCACAGCCAATCATTTTTGCCCCGCATCTGCCCCGCATCATGACGCTTGCGCGCCAAAATCACATAAGGGCCGATGGTGGCCCCAGCGGCGGTTTTGTCAATTGTTTCACTCTGCTGCACCCCGTCTTCCCCAAACCGTATCAGAGTGATGGCCCCCAATTCATCAATGGCGTGCAAAACCACAGGCGCACCGTCCAGATCGAACCCAATTGCGGGGCAATGCGAGGGGTGCAAATCCGCCGGTTTCAGCGGGCCGAAACTGGCGTCAAACCCCATATTCGTCAGGGCCGATACCGCGGCCTTTGGTGTAAACCCATCCGCGGTTAAATCGGGCAAATCCCGCACCGTGCCGGCGGATAGGGCCTGACCGGTCTGCGCCAGAATATGTTGCACAGCCAAAACCAGCTGTTCTTGGTTGAAACTGTTTTGCATGGGGGCATCTGTCATTTCACCGCCCCAATCTGCCGCGCCAGATCGCCGCTGATGGCATGGGCCGTCAGCTGCACGATATACGCCTGTGCCTGCAGTGTGATCATCCGATCTTCGGCGCGGTAATGGGCCAATTCGGCCTCAACCAGCTGACGCAGGTTGGCTTGGCCCGTTTGAATTTGGCTGCGGGCGGTTTTCGCCTCGGCCGCGGCCAGGCGGATTTCCTCGGCCAGGTCGGGTTTTGCAGCCTCAATCGCCTGAAGCTGTGCCCAGGTGGCGGCAAATTCAGCCTGCAATGCCGCGCGCCCATCTGCCAGCTGTGCCTTGGCGGCAACCAGACCGTCCTGCGCGGCCTTCAGCTGCGCCTCACGCCGCCCGCCATCGCCCAAGGTGAATTCCATGACCAACCCAATGGCCGTGTCGGTTGTTTCATCCCGTTTCACCGGTGCCGTCACGCCGGCCTGTGCGCGGGCGGTGGGCGAAAATGCGGCCTGCGCTTCGGCCAATTGGGCCTGCGCCATCACGACATCCGCGGCATTGCGGGTCAGCGCTGGGGATGTTTTCCACCCATCCGCCTTTGGCCGCCCCCCAATATCTGCCGGCGTGGCAACTGTTTCTGGTGCGGCGCCAAAATACCGCGCAAACCGCGCGGCAGCTTCGGTGCGTTGGCTGTGGATCTGTGTTTGCTCTTGCCGCAGGGCGGCGGCTTGGCGGCGCAGGTTATCCAATGCTGACCGATCCATCAGACCCAACCCCGCCATACGCTGCATCTGCGCAAGCGATCCGTCCAGCCGCTGCAGGCGGTCCGCCAGCAAATCCAGCCGCTGATCCGCCAGCCACAAATCCACCCAGGCCTGCGCCGCCGCAAGCGCCGTTTCATTGGCTGCAATCTGCACATCCGCCCCGGCCGCAACCGCACGCGCCATGGCGCGCGATATCGCGGCATCACTGGCCCCACCATCAAACAGCAGCTTCGACAGGGTAATCCCACCAGATGCACCCGATGTGGTTCGATTGCCCCCTGTGCCAGATTCAGAAATCAGCCCAAGGCGCGAATTCAGCGATGCTTGCAGTTTTTGCCCTGCCGAACTGACGTCAATTGCCGCCAAAGACGCCGCTTCGCGTGCAACCGCGGCTCGGTACCCCGCGCCGCGCGTCACAGCCCCCCGCAGCGCCGCACCATACCCAGCACCCAAAGCCACAGGCGCGTTTGATGCCCCTATTCCATCAAGCCGCAGGCCATCAACCTGTGACTGAATAGCTGCCATATCATGATCAGGCTGAAGACAGCCAGACAAGCCAGCCAATGCGACGATGGACATAAGATAAAAACCATAGCTTTTTGATTTACGCTGTTGAACCGTGCCAGATGTGGGGAATTTTAATAATCGCATTGTCCGTCCTATTTTACCGCCACAGTTCTTTATAAATGCCTATAATTCGTATGGGATGTCAGAGTTAATAATTAATAAACCAAACGCAGGGCGAGGTTATACTGAAGCTGGCCATTACGCATATTTGCCTGCGCACGGATGCGCGTTGCACCGTTTTTGTTTGCGATCCTTGGTGCCTGAAACAAATCACGTTCGACCCACAAAACAGTATCGATGCGATTATCAATGAAATTGTCCTGCAGGCGCCATGAACCAAACGTGGTATCTAATGTGATCCATTGACGTGTCGCCTGTAAGGCCGCGCCGAATTGCCAGTGTTCAATGGGCTGCCAGGCGATCATAGGCCCCACAGAAATATCCCCACTTCGCAGTTGAAAACCAAGCGGTTCGGCAAAATATTCTATGCCATATGGGTAACGAACATTCTGTTGAAAATATGTGAACTGCCCCACAAATCCCGCCGAAATTTCACCGGATTTCCAAACCGTATGAGCATACCCAATTTGCAACGCCGGGCGCAGTGTCTTTTCAACTGGATCATCCTGTGATGAGGACCCACCGCCACTTCCTCCGTCAGACTGTGTCAACGGCTGATATGTTTCTTGTACAATATCCAAAGCCCCACGCAGATCTGTGCCGATGGAAATGGACAACCCCTCGGCCAATGCCTGCCAAGGCGAAAAAATCAAAACCACGCAAGCAATCAAACGATGCGTGGTTCTGATTTTCGTCTTACGGTGTCGATCGATAAATCGCATGCCGATGTTATACTGTCTCCGGCGTGGCGAGGATGGTTTGTGAAGAGTAGTCGACAAATACGTCCAAGAAATAATCAATCGTCGCGCCAAGGTCATTGTCATAATCCGCGAGCGTGGCGTCAAATTCTGTCTTTTCTACCCCAACAAGGCTCAGGCTGATGCGATCATTTCCATCTATGATGGTTGTGATGTCGTTGCCGTCACTATCTGTGGATGCCAGGAACACAGAGTTTTCTGTGTCCTGATCTGGTATCAGCGACGTGATGTTCGTGGCATTGAATGAAATGACATCGTCGCCTGCATAGGCGTAATTAAAGCTGAAGCCGAGATCATCCAGTGGGCTTGGCGTAGCGTCTAGATAGGCTTGAACACCCTCGATAATCCCCTTCAGGTAGGTGTATTCTTCATATGAAAGATCATAGTTGAAATCGGATGAATACGTCACGCTTGACCATGTTGACAAATCTGGGGTTTCGATGAACTGTCCATAGGGGTCTTCAAAGATATAATCCCATGCCGTGGTATGTTGATCAGAGATATTCGCGTATTGCTCATTCCCGCCCAATGCCGTCCACTCGAGGTAGGATTCATCATTGTTATCCGCCTCTGCGAAAACGGATCCACCGTTCATCAGAAGATCCACAAATTCAGTGATGCCGCCTGCGGCCTCGATCAATCCATTGGCGAATTCCGCGCTGCCCGCAACACCAAGGGTGATTTCATGATCCCCTTTCTCGCCGGCGATGGTGATCGTGGATTGTTCGCCAGATGCATCACCGCGGATGCTGATCAAGTCTTTGCCATCAATCCGCGCGGAAATGCCCTCGAATTGCACCAGATCTGTCAGGCTGTTGTACGCCGTTAAGAAGATATCACTGGCAGCATTATTATCTGGATCCGCGACATCTGTTTGAATCTGTGACAATACGGAAAGATAATTCTGGATTTGGTTGTTAAAATTTCCTTCAATCACAAAGCTGTCGACCCCGCCCGAGGAAATATTTGGGTTGCTCCACGTGATCCCATCATCACCATGTGACAGGCTGACGATCGTGCTGCCACCTGGGTTCAGCAGGGACAGGCTTTTAAAACCGCCTGATATTGTAAGATCACTGACCGAGCCATTGAAGGCATCAAAAACATCCTGAAGGTCCGACAAAGATGTGGGTGAGAAGTTCAAATAGTCCAAGGCTATAGTATAATCATATGCGTTTGTTACGCGAATACCGCCACTTGAAACCTGCACATCTCCCAGCTGCAGCGCATCACGGAAGCTATTAAAATCTATAGCGTCCAACAGTGATAATGCGCCCGCGTCCTTGTCGTTATAAAAGCTGCTGACTTTCTTAGCCGCCGCAGTCACATCACTGTCAATCACCGCACCCAAACCATCCAGAGCGGTAACATCGACCACAAGTTTAACCGCAGCATCACCTCGCTCAGCAACATTCACATTGACCTTTGTAACCGCTGTGTCTGCGACGTCATCCGTCGCAATGTAGCTGAAGCTGGCCACTCCGGCAAAGTTGGCCGTCGGCGTAAAGGTCACCGTCCCATCTTTGTTCAGAACAACCGTCCCACCCGTTCCTGACGTAACACTCTTGATGCTCAGCGGGTCACCATCCGCATCCGTGTCATTGCCCAAAAGCGTCGCTGCCGTATACGTCACAGCCGCGTCTTCCGTCGCAGACACCGTGTCAGCAACACCAACAGGCGCATCATTTTCATCCTCAACCTTGATTTCAAAGGTTTTTGAATAGGTTTTGCCGCCCGCATCTGTAGAGGAAATCACCACTTCATAGCTGGATTTTGTTTCAAAATCTGGCTGCGCTTTTAAAGCGAGCTCGCCAGTTTCCGGATCAAGCGTAAATGCGTCATAATCCGTGTCTTTCACCTGCTCGATTTTGTAAATGAATGCTTCGCCGTCTGGCTGATCGGCATCCGTGGTGGTCAACACCCCAACAACCAAGGATTTAGCATGCTCGCCAATGCTTGTTGCGCTTAAATCTATATCGGTCGGCACCGCATTTGCCGCCGCAGCCTTAACCGCATCATCACTTTCAAAACTAATACTACCTGTACCCGGACTGTCCTTCTCTGCCGTCGCTGCAGCCTTTACTTGCTGAACCAAGACTTGAGTTGTCGAAAAGGCAGTTGTTGGTTCGCTGGGGTCCCACTCATCAATATTAATATTAGAAAGCAACGTATTTACATTTTTAACAGCAGTTGCCGTTTTATTAGAAATCGCATCAACGGCCTCATGGTCGATATCGTTATTGGATGCGACTAGATCAACAAATGCAGTTTGAATTGATCCGATATCAACGGCATCGGTCAAATCCATGGTTTCAGATGCAGCAGCCTTGGTTTGAACAACTTCGACGACAGACGTCAGAGCAGCCTGAAATGCATCCGACGCATCCGCCCCGGCCCCTTCAGCCGCAGCCTAAAACGCGTTAATCACCGTGATAATTTGTTGGCTTGCCTTTTCCACGGCCAACGCATCGTCTGGATCAACGTCTGCCGCATATGGGTTGAATGTTAATGGGTCCACGCCCTCTGGCAGGCGAAGAACCTCGGCCACTTGCTCTTTCGTTAAGCCACCCTTTTGCATCAATGTTGTTGTCGGCGTAACAACAGCTGCGCCAGAGGGTGCAGTCAATGTAATGCCTGACAAGGTGGCGCCGGACGACGCATCAACCGTGCTGCCATCTGTAATGGCGATCACCGTGTATGTAGAGCTGTTTGTTGACAGCGAATAACTGCCATCCGCGTTTGTGCGGACAGTTGCCGAATCAATCTCTCCATCACCATCGTAATCCAAGCCAACCAAAGCGTTGCTTAACGGCCCCTTTACAACAGCCCCGGAAACAGGGGTGCTGCTGGTATACCCACCGCTGCTATCAGTAGACCCACCGCCACATGCAGTTAATGTCAGCAAGGCAAGGGGGGACATACCCAAAATGGTTGGCTTTGCTTTTTTCTGAATTAACTTTTGATGTATCATGATGTGGCCCGTTCGTTTCAATTTGACGCAAGTTTTAACTGTTTAAGTTTTAGTATCAAGTTGAAATTTGAAGCAGCTTCACCACAGCAAACCAACTTACCCCATCGCGCCATGATTTGGCACCACGCTTGGGGCTTGCCCCATTTCGCAAATGGGCGGTTGGGTCGTCATTTTCTGCATCTTTGTCGGAAAAGATGGATATTTGCCCTTCCGCCCTAGCATAGCATATCATTGACGCCAGCATCATCGGGCCCTTGCGCAACAAGAGGCGCCCAGACTGAAGGGGATTTTTGCATGACAGACCTTCTTGACCCATTTCAGCTTGGGCATCTGACGTTACGCAACCGTATTGTCAGCACCTCTCATGCGCCGAATTATGTGGAAAACGGGCATCCGAAAGACCGCTACAGATTCTATCATGAAGAAAAGGCCAAAGGCGGCGTTTCGTTGACGATGATTGGCGGATCGACCAATATCGCCCCCGACAGCCCATCCGTGTTTGGGCAACTTTATGCCGGCGATGATAGTATCATTCCGTGGTTTCGCAAGCTGACAGATGGTGTCCACGCACATGGGGCTGCCATTATGTGCCAGATCACCCATATGGGGCGGCGCACAGCCTGGGATGATGGCCATTGGCTGCCCGTTCTGGCGCCCTCTGGCGTTCGTGAACGGGCGCATCGCGCATTCCCCAAGGTTATGGAGCAAGAGGACATCGACCGAGTAATCGTCGATTTCGCCGCCGCCGCGCGGCGCTGTCAGCAAGGTGGCTTTGATGGGATCGAACTGTTGTCCCATTCGCATCTACTGGGGCAGTTTCTATCACCGCTGACCAATCAGCGCGATGATGCTTATGGCGGTTCATTGCAAAACCGGATGCGCCTGACCCTGCAGGTTCTTGACGCTGTGCGCGCAAACGTGGGGCCCGAATTTATCATCTCTGTGCGGATGACGGGCGATGAATTAATCGATGGTGGCCTAACTGCCGCAGATTGCGTCGCGGCGGCAGTGATGTTGGAAGACAGTGGGCATGTTGATTTGCTGAATATACTGGCTGGGGCGCCCTATGACGATCTTGGGCTTGCGGAATGGGTGCGCCCCATGGGGTTGCCATCTGCGCCACATATCACCGTTGCGGGACAAATAAGACAAGCTGTCGACCTTCCGATCCTGCATGCCGGCGGGATCGCGGATATCGCAACAGCCCGTCATGCCGTTGCTGGTGGCCATGTTGATTTGGTCGGCATGACACGCGCACATATGGCCGATCCCCATTTGGTTGCGAAGCTGACACGCAATGAAGAGGATCGCATCCGCCCCTGCGTCGGCTTGGGTTACTGTGTGGATCGGGTAAATCAGGGCAAGCCTGCTGTGTGTGGACATAATGCGGCAACTGGGCGTGAACAGACATTACCCCATGTCATTTCGCCCAGTGCGATTGCGAAAAAAGTGGTCGTTGTGGGCGGCGGCCCAGGCGGGCTGGAGGCGGCGCGTGTCAGCGCATTACGTGGGCATGATGTTGTTCTGTTCGAGGCATCAGACCGACTTGGCGGACAGCTTAATTTGGCCTGCAAGGGCAACACGCGCAAACAGATTTGGGGCGCAGCAGATTGGCTGATCAGCGAAGTTGGCAAGCTGGGGATTGATATTCGCCTGAACACCTATGCAGACGCCGATGATGTTCTGTCAGAAGCTCCCGATTTGATTATAATTGCCACAGGCGGATGGCCAGCCAGCCCATCTATTGTCGGTGGGGATTTGGCAATCCCCAGTTGGGAGGTCCTGTCAGGGCAGGTGCGCGTCATGGGCGAGGTGCTTTTATTTGACGAATGTGGCGACCATCCGGCCGCCGTCACCGCAGATATGCTGGCCGGCGGCGGGTGCACGGTCCAGATGATCACCCCCGATCGCACTCTGCTGCAGGATCTGGGCCCGACGACATCGGCTGTGGCTTTGCGTGATCTGGCGAATAATGGTGTCACCTTCACATGCCTTCATGACCTGAACGGGCTGACCCGTATGGGGAACCGGGTGATTGCCCATTTGCGCCATGTCCTGACAAACCAAATAACCGAACGAGTTGTTGATCACGTCATTATTGAAAATGGATCGACACCCATGGACGATCTGTATCACAGCCTGAAAGCAGGTTCGAAAAACCACGGTCAGGTTGATCATACGGCGCTTATCAATGGGGTGTTTCCCTTCCCAGACAGGGCACAGGACGAGACATATCATCTGGCCCGCATTGGCGATGCGATCACAAGCCGCAACATGCATGCAGCCATTCTTGATGCCCTGCGGATTTGCAAAGATTATTGAATGAACTGCCAAAAAGCTGTGCTTAAACAGGCCGTGGCGGATTTAATCCGGCAATACCATTTCCAGAAGTTTATGCTTGAGTATTTTTCCTGTTGGTGCGGCTGGAAGCTCAGCTGCTAGAAAAATTTTGGACGGGATTTTGTAACGCGCCAATTTATCTGCAATAAATTGACCGAGGTCTTCTGGACCAAGGGCTGAGGCCGGATGAATTTGGCAAAATGCCAAGACTTCCTCGTCATTATCGATTTTACGCCCAATCACAGCAGATTGAATAACCTGGGGGTGTTCGTTTAGGGCTTGCTCGACCTCGGGTGGATAAACGTTAAATCCGCCACGAATAATCAGCTCCTTTGATCGCCCCAATATATGCAGACGCCCTTCGGCGTCGATCTGGCCCAAATCACCCGTATGAAGCCATCCATCAGCATCCAAAACGCGATCAGTTTCCTGCGGATTATTGAAATAGCCCTTCATGACATGTGGGCCCCGGGTCAAAACCTCTCCGCTGCCGTCCCCGCCGCCCTGAACAGTTTCATCAATTTTGATTTCAACGCCGGGTAATGGCCATCCAACCGATGTATCACTGTCCCCAATTTGATTGCTTGTGATGCAGGTTCCAGCTGTCGTTTCTGTCATCCCATAGCCATTTTGAAGCGCAACACCATAGAAATTTTCAGCCTTGCGTTTCCAGACTGGATCAAGAGGCGCAGCGCCAGAGGAAACATAGCGAAGCGCATTTTGCGGCAGGCGATCCATGCCTTTTTCCCGCACATACTGCATCAAATGAGCATGCATCTGAGGGACGCCCGAAAATAACGTTATGCCAT
The DNA here is from genome assembly GCA_023260835.1 of Paracoccaceae bacterium. Classification (GTDB taxonomy): domain Bacteria; phylum Pseudomonadota; class Alphaproteobacteria; order Rhodobacterales; family Rhodobacteraceae; genus JALQTR01. Next base: position 1,180 of record JALQTR010000004.1, on the reverse strand, counting down.
CCTGTAGGGCATGGAACAGATTGGCTGCACTGAATCTGGGTTCAAACCGAATACAGGCCCCCGCAAAGGCCGCGGCAGACATAATGGACGCCAATCCAAACACATGGGTCATCGGCAAAACGCCATAGATCCGATCATCACAGGTCATTCCACGCAGTTGTGCGGATTGTTGTCCGGCATAAAGCAAATTGCTGTGCGTCAGCATCACCCCCTTGGGGTCACCCGTTGTGCCTGTAGTATATAAAATGGCGGCCACGTCTTCATCGACCTGCGGATTGCTTTCACAGATCAGCATTTCGACACAACCAAATGATCCAGAAATTGCAACAGCACCCAACCGTTTTGCATGGGACGTGGCATCCGCCGATACCTGAGTCATCGCGATAATAACCGCGGGACGCGCATGGGCAATTACCCGATCAATTTCAGTTGCTGTTTGTCTGGCATTAATCGGGATCACTGCGGCGCCAAGGCGGGACGTTGCATGAATGATCGCAACCGCAGTGGCACAATTTTCGGCGATCACCATCACCCTGTCCCCGCGGCAGACGCCAGCTTCACTGATAACTTGCTCTAAATCTCGCGCGGCCACATCCAATTCGGCCCAGCACCAGTTTATTCCGGCTGTATCGGATAAAGCTGGTGCATCTGGCCGCAGTGCGACCTGGCGTTCCATATAGTGATGAAGATGCGTAATCATTCTTCGCCCCTTTGGTGACCAAATGGAATGACCCCATCTGAAGTGACTATATGAAAAGCTAATTCATTTATTGGCTTCGGTCTATATGGATGATCAAAGCATTTGCGGCTGGACGATATTCCGACACATGCTATGGTGTATCTTGTCCAAATGGTTGAATGCAACTAACGCCGCGGCGACAAACGCTCAAACATAGCTTAGCGTTGATGTCAGCCATCCTTGGGATGGTAATATGATTACACTCATAGTTACCAAGAAATCGCACTGGTCCCAAAGGCCTAAAGCAATATTATCAGTAGAAGTTTTGGTTGCGGGGAGAGGATTTGAACCTCTGACCTTCAGGTTATGAGCCTGACGAGCTACCTGGCTGCTCCACCCCGCGTTGGGCTGCTGATGAGCAGGGAATTGAGATCGTGATATGGTATTTTCTAGGTTTGGCGGTGACCTACTCTCCCACGTCTTAAGACGCAGTACCATTGG
>JALQTR010000225.1 GCA_023260835.1 Paracoccaceae bacterium | reverse complement strand
GATGCCTCGGGGCATATCACGGGGGATGGCGATGTCATCGCGAATGCATTTTCGAAATTATCAATTGATAACCTTGGCACAATTGCCAGCCTGCACAGTGAACCGCGTCTGACCATTTCAGATGCAGCCGAATTGGTGTTTGACCTGGGTGTATCAAATGGTGCGGCGATCAATGACAAAATCTATTATAACCATAATCCAATTCTGATCGGCCGCCCGAAACTGACGCTTCATAATGCCACAAGCAGCAGCGCGGATGATTTCAACAATCGTCAATTCACATTAATGCTGGCTGAAAATGCGGCCTCGACCGGCAGCATTTCCTATTTCTATGATAACATTCAGATTAATCCAGACACATCGATGCCCGCGGGTCTGACCTATTCAATTGTTGACGTGCAAACCAATGGGCACCGAGATGTAACATTGGAAACAACATTTGATTATCAGGCTATTTTGCACCGCACAGACAGCCGCAATCACCGCAGTGTGTTTGAAACAATCATTAACACGGCAAGCGCGACGCCAAATATAACGCTCACATCGGGCAGCACACTGTCAAATGCATTGAACAGCCTAACGATTGGCGCATTGGCAACCACATCTGGCACACATCTAGAAGGCTTTGCATCAGCGCAAACTGTGGCCATTGAACGGCAAGAGCTGCTAGCAGATCTGGTCATGGCCCCCAAAACGCCCTGCCAAAGCGGCGCCGCAACATGGGCGCAGACATCCGGCGCAAATGGCCGTGTTGATGATCAAAACGATCTTGGCGGATATGGCTATACAATTTCGCAGGTCGCATCAGGTGGATATCTGACCTGCACAGATCAAACCGGCATCGGTTTCTATGTTGGGGCTGGATCAAGCAAGCTAACGGAACATGGCACCGTTCAGCACAAAATATCCACCGATGGTGTTGGTGCAGGTGTCTATGTTCAACACAAACTGCAAAGCGGCGCTATGCTTTCTGCAATGGCCGGTATCGGCGCCAACTGGGAACGATCCGAACGCACAATCCCCGATGCTGGCGCATTCACGGGCGGCACAGCCAAGGCACGGTTCCAATCCTACTCTTCCCAAATTGGCATTCGGCTTGAAAAAACAATTCCCCTTGATACCGCTGGTGTTTCCCTCACTCCATCAGTGGGGGTTATTCACGCCATCATTCAATCCAAACCTGCAACAGAAACCGGCGGGGGGGACTTCAATTACAGGCTGAACACGGAACGCACACAAGCCCTTTCCATCGAACCGAATGTAAGGCTGACCAAACGTGGCGTGAACACCGCCGGCCGCCCCTATGCCCTGTCGGCCCACATTGGCCTGTCACATGATGTGTTTGCAGCAAAGGAAGATGAGCATAGAATATCAGGCACAAGCGCTACCTTTGGGCCGGTTTCCCAAATCGGCCAGGCTCGGGGTGCAACTGGGGCGACATTTGGCCTGTCAGCCACAGCTGTTTTGTCAAAAACCATGACCTTTGGCGGCGGCATCTCGATCACATCCCGCGTGCACAGCCGCGAAACATCGGCCGCCTTATCATTTGTCAAACGCTGGTAATCCAATGCAATGCAAACAGACCATCATGGGCCGCATCAGGGGACTTAAGCTGATCGCGGCTGCGCTTGGCCTATGCGCTGCGAACACCAATGCCCCCGCATTAGAGGCCCCAGAAGGGATCGTTTATTGCAGCAAAGACATCACGCCACACGTGATCGAATATCGATTTGTGGATAACACCCAGTGGGATGTTGTTGTCATCCTCGACGGAAATGTGCAGCGCGCAATGTCCGCCTATAGTTTCTTTGGCAAAGCCAAAGCGCCCGAAGGTTTCATCGTTGCGTTACTGCTCGAAAACCACAAACAGATTTTGGTCTTTCAAAAAGACGGTGAAAACTGGCTGGAATATGGCAACGATCATTATGCGCAATGCAACTGATAGACCGAGGTACAGCCAATATTTAATTACCTGCGCTGACGGCGAATGAATTGGCGATCCCGCGAGGACTCGAACCCCGAACCTACTGATTAGAAGTCAGTTGCTCTATCCAGTTGAGCTACGGGACCGCATAACCCGTGCAATAGCGCAGAAAACCCACCTTGGCTAGTGCGCCGGTTAGTGCATTTTTGCGCCATTTGGGGCAGGCTGATCTGGGCCAATTAAAATAACGGCGCCCGATGGGTCCATCACCCCCAAGATAAGAACCTCGGACCGTACTGGGCCAATTTGCCGTGGTGGGAAATTCACAACCCCCATGACCTGTTTTCCAATCAAACCTGCAGGATCATAATGCACCGTAATCTGCGCCGAGCTTTTCTTGACGCCGATATCCGGTCCAAAATCGACCCAAAGCTTGATCGCAGGCTTGCGGGCTTCGGGAAAAGGTTCGGCCTGAACAATGGTACCAAGGCGGATATCAACCTTGGCAAACTCATCATATGTGATGGTTGGCGCATCTGTCATTGTGCCAATTCCTGTGACCGGCGGACGGCGGCGGCGACTGTTTGCCCGATCAGGGGGGCCAATCCTGTGCTGGGATCCATCAGAACCTCAAGCCCGGCCTGTGTGGTGCCATTTGGGCTGGTCACGTTGATGCGCAGCTGGGCCGGGGGCTCATCCGCGGCTTGGGCCAGCGCCCCTGCACCGGCCACGGTGGCGCTGGCCAATTGCGCCGCCAATTCGGCTGGCAGCCCTTGGGCAATTCCAGCCTGTGTCATGCATTCGATCATATAAAACACATAGGCAGGCCCAGACCCTGATAAGCCTGTCACGGCGTCCATTTGGGCCTCGGTCTGCAAACGAACGGTTTGGCCAACTGCGGACAAGAACCGATCGGCCATATCCATGTCTGCTGCGCTGGCTCGGGCATTGCCGACCATCGCAGTGATCCCCTGACCAATGGCCGCTGGGGTGTTCGGCATGGCGCGGATGATCGGCGTATCGGCACCAAACATTGCTTCAAAGGCCTGAATTGGCGTCCCCGCCGCGATCGACAAAACAAGTGTATCTCCACCGCCAAATTGCACGACTTGCGGCGCGGCCTCGCCCATCATCTGCGGTTTCACGGCCAGCAATAAAATAGCTGGATTTGCTGGCAAAGCCGCATTGATGTGCACGCCTTGCGCGCGCAACCAATCAGATGGGTTGGGGTCGATTACATAAACGGCGCTGGCCGGCAGTCCATCTTGCAGCCAGCCAGCCAACATCGCGGATCCCATTTTTCCGCAGCCCAAAAGCACCACGCCGCGTTGCGCCAAATCATCCGCCATTTTGCATACCCCTTATTATTTGGGGAACAGTCTAGGCGTGACCGTAGGCCTGTGCAATGGCCGTTTGCAGGGCTTCATCAGGGGATTTATCGGTCCAGATGGCCAGTTCAAAGGCAGGCAAGAACCGCTCAACACTCAGCACTGCGGCGCTGATCATGGTGGCTATTTGATCATGGTCAACCAGCTGATCCTCGCCCACCAGCAGGCCATATCGAAACACCATATGCTGCAGTTCAGCATCCCATGTGAAACTGCCAATCCAACAGGCCGCATTAACGGTGTTCAGCATTTCGTACAGCTTGGGAAGGTTTTCGTGCTGCGGTGCCATATCGAACCGGCACATCAGACGCAGGCTGTTTTCACTGGGCACATGGTCCAACAGCAAAAGGTAATTTCGCCATGCCCCTTCAATGGCAAAGCTGATGGTTTCATCACTGCCGCGTTCGAAATCCCATTCTTCGGCCCGGGCAATGGATTCGGCAATATCTATCGGATGGATGTCATAAAGGTCATCAAGAAAGGCCATGCTGCGCCTCCAATATCGTTTGACACAGGTTCATCCTGCGCGGCAGCACATCCGATGTAAAGCAATTTATTGTGGATAACCCCAATATGTTGTGGGTAAATGCTGTTTGCCACCGCTATTTAGGGGGGCCTTGTATCCCGATGATCAAAACGCCGTTTCAGATTGCCCCATAGGCACGGGGTTATTACGATCCCGCCTCTGCCACCTGCAATTCCGCCGCCAGTTTTTGCATCTGCACAGCGCGGGGTTTGCTGAACCGCGCCAGCAGGGCATAGACCACGGGCGTTACATACAGTGTGGACAGCGTGGCAAGGCCCAAGCCCCCCACGATCACCCAGCCCAATGCGCTGCGCGCCTCGGCGCCGGCGCCTTCAGACAGGATCAGCGGGATGCCGCCAAAAACGGTGGACACCATGGTCATCATCACCGGCCGCAGCCGCAACCGGGCCGCATCCATCGCGGCATCAAAAGCGGATTGCCCACGATCGCGCTGTTGATTGGCAAATTCCACAATCAAAATGCCATTCTTCGCCATGATCCCGATCAGCATCACCAACCCAATTTGGCTGTACACATTCAGGCTTTGCCCCGTGACAGCCAAGGCAAAAATCGCAAAGGCCACCCCCAGTGGCACCGTGGACATCACCACAATGGCCGAAATAAAGCTTTCAAACTGCGCCGCCAGTACCAGCAGCACAATCACCAGAGCAAAACCAAAAACCATCATCATGCCATTATTGGTTTGATCCAGCGCCGCCGCTTCGGACAGCGGCATGATTGTATTGTTATCTGCAAGCAGCGGTGCAGCCAAAACCCGCACCTGATCCAGTGCATCGCCCAGAGCAAATTCCGGCCCAAGCGAGGCAGATATTTCAACCGCCCGCAATTTGTTTTCGCGCGATAATTCCGGCGCAACCGCCCGTTCCGTCAGCGTGACGAAATTCGACAAAGGCACCATCTGGCCCGAATTTGCGCGCAGAAAGATATTTTCCAAATCCTGCGGGGCGCGCACCGGATCACGGGTAGACAGCAGTTGGATATCAATGTTTTGATCCTCGATTGCGACAGCGCCAATCGACCGCCCGTCCAAAACAGCGCGCAGCGCTGTGCCCAGGCCAGTGATATCAACCCCCAGATCCGCCGCCCGCACGCGATCCACATCGACAAACAGCTGCGGCAGGGTGGTTTCATAATCCAAACTGACGCGGCCGAACCGAGGGTCCTGCCCCATCAGATCGACCAAATCCTGCCCCACCTGCGCCAATTGGTCATAGCTTTGCCCCGTAATGGCAAAACGCAAACCCCGGCCCGCACCGCGTATCCCCAGCGAATTGGGCTGAAACGGAAAGGCGCGCACGCCCACCACGCCGCGCACCGCACGCGCCACATCGGCAGCGATGGCATCTTGGCTGCGGCTGCGTTCACCCCAGGGGGCCAGGCGCATCACCATAAAACCTGTGTTGGATGCACCAAAGCCGGATATGGAAAAAACGGTTGTGACCTCGCCCGCATCGCGCAGGGGGGCCAATGTGTCCTCGATCTGCTGCATTTTGTCATTGGTGAATTCCAGCGACACGCCCGTGGGCGCCGTGAGGCGCATCAGAACCAATGCGCGATCCTCGCGCGGGGTCAGCTCGCGTTTGATGTTCAGCCCAATGGTGGTGGCGGCTAGGGCCACCACCACAACGGCAGCCAGAACCGCCGCAGGCACCCCCATCACAGCGCGGAGGCTGGACAAATAAACCCGCGCCAGCACTCCGCCAACCCAGGCCACAGCGCTGCGCGTCTCTTCGCCGGTATGTTCACCCAGTCCCCTGGCTGCCAAAACCGGACAAAGCGTCAACGCCACAACCGACGACAGGGCAACCGCAATGGCCAAGGTAACGCCAAATTCACGAAACAGCCCCCCCGCCTGTCCGGGCAGAAAAGACAGCGGCACAAAAACCGCGGCCAGCGTGGCTGTGGTGGTGACAACGGCAAAGAATACCTCGCGCGTTCCAAGCAGGGCCGCGGCGCGCGGGCCAATACCTTCGCCGCGGCGGCGCACGATGTTTTCCAGCACCACAATCGCATCATCCACCACCATGCCTGTGGCCAAAACCAGTGCCAGCAGCGTGATGATATTGATCGAAAACCCCACCAGGTAAATCGCGGCCAGACTGCCCATCAGGGCAATGGGCAGGCTGATCGCGGGGATCAGGGTGGCGCGCAGGTCCCGCAAAAAGACATAGATAACGGCGATCACGATCAAAATGGCCAAGATCAGGGTTTTGCGCACCTCTTCGATGGATCCATTGATGAAAATAGCGTCATCCGATGTGACAAAAATATGAATATCCTCGGGCAATGTGGCGTCCAATTGGGCGACCACCGCGCGCACCCCGGCGGACAGCTCAAGCGTGTTGCTTGTGGCCTGACGGATCACAGCAATCCCAACGCCGTTTTGTCCATCCGCGCGCAGCACGGTTTGATTGGTTGATGGCCCCAGGCTGACGCTGGCCACGTCACCCAAGGTTACATTGGGGGCCAGGGGGAAGGCCTCGAAGGCCTCGGGCGTCTCCAGGCGGGCGGCGGATCGTACGCCCAGAACCTGCGCCCCGCCTTTGATGTCACCGGCCGGCACATCAAAGGCCAGATATGAGAGCGCGGCGCGCAGCGTCCCCAAAGACATCCCGCGGCTGGCCAGCGCCATCATATCGACATCAACGCGAAAGATCGCCTCATTATCGCCATAAATGCGCAAATCCGCCACGCCCGGAACGGCGACCAGCGCGTCCTCGACTCGGTCGCGCAGGATTTGGGTCAGCTCTTGCGGGCTGCGCTGTGCGGATGTCATGGCAATACGCATCACCGCATCGGCATTGGCATCGGCCTTCACCACCTGCGGCGGATCCGCGTCTTCGGGCAGATCACGCGCCAGCCGCGCAATCGCATCGCGGGTATCGGCCGCAGCCACATCCAAATCCACGTCTTCTTTAAATTCCATCGTCACCCGGCTGCGCCCATAGCGCGAGCTGGATGAGATGCTTTGGATCCCCGACACCCGGCCAGCGGCACCCTCAATCCGGCCGGTGATTTCCTGATCCACCGTTTCAGCCGATGCCCCCGTCCAATAGGTGGTGACCGTCACCACCGGTCGGTCCACATCCGGTAATTCCCGAATTTCTACACCGCCTATCGCCGCCATCCCCGCCAACAGGATCAGCGCATTCAGAACAAAGGCCAAAATGGGCCGGCGCAGAAACAGGGCAATGCCACCGCCCAAATCACCCGTTGAGGCCGTCATGATGCCGCCCCGGTTTGGGCCACAGTGACAGGCGCGCCGGGGCGCAGTGATTGCAGTCCTTGGGTGATAACCTGATCATCAGGGCCCAGATTTGCATCCACCAGAACCTTGCCCGATAGGCGCTGAACTATCCGCACGGGGACACGCGCGGCTTTGCCATCCGCAATTGTCCACACAAATGGCCCCGATGAGGACCAGCTGATGGACAGCGGATCAACCGCAGGGAAGGTTTGCCCATCGAACTGCATTTCAATGGCAAAAGACATTCCACCCTTCAGCCGGCCATCGGCGTTATCAATCACCCCCTGCAACCTTATCGACCGCGAGGTTTGATCCACCGTGTTATCAACCGCCGTCACCTGCCCCGTGACATTTAACCCATCCAATGCGATCGCCCGCGCCGTAAACGCCTGCCCCTGTGCCAAACGATCTGCAACCCGTTCGGGCAGATTAAATTCAACCAATATCTGGCGGCGATCCGCGATGACCCCCAGAACATCCTGTGCTGTGATATGATCGCCTGAGTTAAATTCGATCAAACCGATGGTGCCATCAATGGGCGCCCGAACGGTGCGTTCATTCAGATCAAACTGGGCTTGGCGCAGGTTCAGATCCGCCGTTTTCAGGGCCAATTCGGCATCCCGCAGCTGCACAGCCGTGGCGGCGCCAGTGGTTTTCAAACGATTCAGTCGGGCCAGATCCTCGGTTGCTTTGGTATGGGCCAATTCGGCGCGGGCCAGAGCGATCTCTTGTGCCTCGCGGTCCAATTCAAACAATATATCCCCGGCAGATACGGGCTGATCTGATCGGGCGGGGCGGGCAATGATTTGACCCGCGGCTTGGGCCTTGACCTCGACCAAGGCGCGGGCGCGGCCATTACCAATGGCTTTGAAGAGATCCGTTTGCGTCAACATGTCAGGTGACATGGCCAAAACCTGTGCCCCACCACCGCCGCGGCGTTTCTGATCAGCCTGCTCTGGCGCGGATGCAAAGGACAGCCCGATCATCTGGGGCAAACCAGTGGCCATCAACATCCCCCCACCGCCCGGGATGACTTTGGCCAACAGGACCACACCTAAAAGTATCACGCCCACAAAGGCGAAAACCTGCTTTAATAATTGACGCATGGCATCTTTGCCCTTCAGTCTAACACAAGGCTTGGCAGCCCTGACTTTTACAAGATATAGCTTTGCCACAGACGCGGGCAACGCCGCGCGGGCTTTGACATACAGATGTGGGGGAAATCATGCGGATTGCAAGCGCTACTTACAGTTTGGACTTTATCCCAGACTGGGACCACCTATGCGCCAAATGGGATCGCTGGGTGGCAAATGCGGCCCATGCGGACCTGTTGTTGTTCCCCGAATATGGCGGGATGGAGCTGGCCGCGCTGGAAGGCCCAGATGCCGCCGCCGATATGCACAAATCCCTGCGCGCCGCATCACAGCATTTTGATGCGATGGTGGCGCATCTGGCACAGCTGGCCAAATTGCATGGCGTGCATATCTGCGCCCCCTCAACCCCCGTTGTGGACGGCCAGCGCATTGTCAACCGCGCGGCCCTGATCACGCCCGAAGGTAAAATCGGCTATCAGGACAAGCAAATCATGACGCGGTTCGAAGCCGAAGAATGGGGCGTCAGCCCCGGTTGTCCGCTTCAGGTCTTTGATACAGCGCTTGGCCCAATGGCCATTTTGATTTGTTACGACAGTGAGTTTCCCCTGTTGGGCCGTGCCGTGGCCGAGGCTGAAACGCTGCTAATCCCATCTTGCACCGAGGCCCTGTCTGGATACACCCGCGTTCGCATTGGCGCGCAGGCCCGCGCGCTGGAGGGACAATGCATCACTGTGATGTCCTCGCTGACTGGGGAGGCGCCAAAACTGTTTGGTGTTGAAAGCAATATCGGCAAAGCCGGCATCTTCTGCCCGCCAGACAAAGGATTTCCACAAACGGGGATTATCACCGAAGCTGGGCTGGGCGCCCCGGGGTGGGTCTTTGCCGATGTGGACCCAAGTGCCGCGCGTGCGCTGCGCAAAGACGGCCATGTGTTAAACCATCGGGATTGGTCACACCAAATGGGCCGCGACGGGCAGGCCGCGCAGGTGTCGCTGATATCATAACCCCTTGGATCAGTGGCCAGCTGATTTCGCAGCGCCGCGCAGCCCAAGACCGGCAAAGATTAACGCCGCCACACAAACGATTGTCGGGCCCGCGGGCGTGTCGAACACATAGGCCCCGCGCAGCCCCAACACGGCTGATAAACTCCCAATTATGGCCGCAAAGATAGCCATTGATTCCGGCGTTCTGGCAAGGTTTCGGGCCGCAGCTGATGGAATGATCAGCATTGCCGCAATGAGCAAAACACCCACAACTTTGATCGCCACGGCAACCGTAATGGCCAAGCCCAGTGTCAGCAGTAATTGTTCACGTTTGGGGTTGATGCCGCTGGCATAGGCCAGCTCTTCGTTCAGGGTCGCGGTCAACAGCGCCGACCAGCGCCAGATGATCAAACCCATCACACAGGCCGCCCCACCCCATATGACCATCAAATCGGACTTAGATACCGCCAAAATATCGCCGAACAAATAGGCCATAAGATCGATCCGAACACCCGATAGAAACGACACCGCCACCAAACCAAAGGCCAAGGCCGAATGCGCCAGAACCCCCAGCAATGTATCCATGGCATAACCACGCCCCGATAAATTGGTCACGATCAGGGCCATCAGCAGGGCCACGGCGATGGTGCCAACGAACACGGACATCCCCATCGCCAAAGACAGCGCAACCCCCAACATTGCCGCATGCGCGGTTGCATCACCAAAATAGGCCATACGCCGCCACACAACAAAACAGCCAAGCGGCGCCGCAGCCAAGGCAACCCCAATTCCGGCCAATGTGGCGCGGATCATAAAATCATCAAACATCAGGCGGCCCCATCCATTTTATTGTGGTCGCAGTCATGATCATGGTCCTGCCCGTTGTCATGGTCGTGTCCGTGATCGTGTTCATGCCGATAAAGCGCCAGCGCCCCCCCTGTTCCCGTCCCAAACAGGGCGCGGTATTCAGGCGCAGATGCGACAACCGCAGGGCTGCCTTGGCAGCAGACATGACCGTTTAGGCAGATGACACGATCAGAGGTGCTCATCACGACATGCAAATCATGGCTGATCATCAAAACGGCGCAGCCGGTTTGTTGTCGCACATGTTCGATCTGCTGATAAAACGACGCCGACCCACGCTGATCCAGACCCTGCGTTGCCTCATCCAGCAGCAAAATATCTGGCTGATGAATGATCGCACGGGCCAAAAGGACACGTTGGAATTGCCCCCCCGACAGGCTGGCCATTTGCTGATGCAGAACCGATGGCACCCCCGCCGTTGCTAATGCCGATTGGCAGGCCTGTTTCGTCACACGGTTGGTCAGCCGCAAAAACCGCTGAACTGTCATTGGCAAGGTCGGATCAATATGCAGCCGCTGCGGGACATAGCCGATGCGCAAACCCCGCTTTAAAGTGATTTGCCCTGCGGTGGGTTCAATGGCCCCGATGATCGCCTTTAGTAAGGTGGTTTTTCCGGACCCATTGGGGCCAACGATGGTGACAATTTCACCCCGGTCGATGGTCAAATCCACATGATGCAGCACTGTTTGCGCACCATATCGGATGGATAAATTTTGGACGCTGATCAGGCTCATTTTATGGCCTTCGCTTGGCATGCGGGGCAGATACCTTCAACCTCGATTGTGGTGCGTTCAATCTCAAACCCGGATGCGGCGGCCGTCGCCCCCAACCCTGCATCCGCTGATCCTGATTGCGTTTCGCCAACCGCATCACACAGACGGCAGATTAGAAAACCGGGGGAATGATGAATATCCGGATGTGCGCAGGCAACAAAAGCATTCAACCGTTCAATTTTATGGGCGAACCCATGCTCTACCAGAAAATCAAGCGCGCGATACGCCACCGGTGGCTGGGATTTGAACCCTGCATCCCGCAGCAAATCCAAAATAGCATAGGCCCCAAGTGCGCGATGTTCGCGCAGAAGCAGCTCCAGCACCTTTCGCCGTGGCGGGGTCAGACGCAGTTCCCGATCGGCACAGGCTTTTTCGACAGCCGCCAATGCCTGCGACACGCAGGCCCCATGGTCATGCGACACGAACCCCAGTGGCTGGCTTTTGGGGGGTGTTTTGATTGGCTTTGGGCTTGTCATGTTATAATATATCATATATGCGCATTGAAATGTTATATAATCACATAGGTGTCACAATGTCCAGAACCCTTTTATCCATGGTCTTCGCAGCCAGTATGATGGCCCAAACCGCAGGCGCAGATGGGCCCAATGTTGCTGTTGACATTGCCCCAGTCCATTCACTGGTTGCGCAGGTCATGGAGGGGGTTGGCGCGCCAACCCTGATTATTCCTGCAAATGCATCTCCCCATGAATACAACCTGCGCCCATCCGAAGCCGCGGCGCTGCAACAGGCGGATCTGGTGTTTTGGGTGGGGGATGATTTGACCCCATGGTTGCATCATGGGATTGAAACATTGGCGCAAAACGCCACTGTGACAGCCCTTTTGCAGCAACCTGAAACCAAGCTGTTAGAGTTCCGCGAAAACGCCATTTTTGAAACACACACCCACGATCACGAAGATCATGGGCATGAGGATGCGCATGATAGGCATGATCCACATGCATGGCTGTCACCGCAAAATGCCAGCCAATGGGTCAGCATTATCGCAACACAGCTATCCGCCGCTGATCCAGACAACGCGGCCATATATATGTCCAACGCAGCAGCCGCGCGGGCGAATTTGGACACTCTGATAAAAAAGATCACACAAACACTCGCCCCCGCGCGCGGGGGTCAATTCGTGGTCTTCCATGACGCCTATCAATATTTCGAAACCAGCTTTGATTTTTATGCTGCTGGGGCGATTGCGATCAGCGATGCCGCAGATCCCAGCCCGGCACGCATCAAAGAAATTCAAACCCGCATTCACGCAGATGGCATTGAGTGCATTTTGACAGAGCCCCAGTTCAATCCAAAATTGATCGAAACAGTCATAGCGGGCGAAACCATCAAAACAGCCGTTTTGGACCCAATGGGTTCGACCCTTCCCATCGGCAAAACGCTCTATGCAGATATGCTGCGCAATATGGCGGAAACTCTGACCCAGTGTTTGGTGGACTGACCCATCGGGACAGGCCGCCAAATTATCGGTTGCGATATTTTTTCGGCGTGCTACCGAACCGTTCGCGAAAGGCGCGGTAGAAGGCATCAAGCGAATTAAACCCACAGGCCACCGCGACCTCGACCGCGGGCATATCGGTTTCACGCAGCAAAACGCGCGCCTTATCAATGCGCAAATTACGGTAATACATCCGCGGGCTAACGTTCAGATATTTCAGAAACAACCGTTCCAATTGACGCCGCGACAGTCCTGTGGCTTCAGCGATTTGGGTGATGGTAAAGGGATCTTCGATATTCGTTTGCATCAATGTGATCGCTTTGGCCAAGCTGGGATTACGCAGGCCCAATTGATGGCTAACCGATGATCGCTGCTGTGCGGTTGATGGGCGTGTCACATCGCGCAGACACATTTCCGCGACGACTTGCGCAAATTCGGGACCGAAATCCTCGGCAATGAATTGCAGCATCATATCGGTTGCGGCAGACCCGCCACCGCAGGTGACAATCCGCCCATCGGATTCGGACAGGTTGCTGGACACGCGCACCTGGGGGAAGGCCTCTTTGAAGGCAGGTTGGTTTTCCCAATGCAGCGTAACTGTGCGCCCATCCAAAAGGCCAGAATGGGCCAGCCCAATTGCCCCGGTGCAAATGCCGCCAACGCGGCCGCCGAATTGGTAATGCTGGCGAACAATCGCCGCCGTTTTGGCCGATGGCACCGCAAATTTCGCCAGCCCCGAGCATAAAAACAGCGTTTCATCCCGATCCACTTTGGCCACAGGCCCGTCCACATTCACAGATACCCCAGATGAGCTGACAGCCGCGCCCCCATCTTCAGACACCACGGACCAGCGATAAATCGCCCGCTGTGACAATTGGTTGGCAATCCGCAACGGATCCAACGCGGATGCAAAGGCCAAAAAGGTAAATTGCGGCAATAAAATAAAGGCGAAATGCCGCAGCTTATCGCCCGTATCAATCGCGAAATAGGCCGAGCTGATCGGCACAATCGGCAGACGCGGCGCAGGCTTTTCAATTTCATCAGCGGACATGATCAACACCTTTATACTTCAGCAGTTTGTGCCGCTGAAACATATGATATGGGCGCTCATGGCCCAAATTATCTGATGTTACAATATCATTCATCACGGCCAGAGGAAACAGGCCGTGATGAAATCGCTGTTTTGCATGACCGCAACACTGCGCCAGACGCGCATAACATTCAAACCACCTTGGATGTCAGCACCGCGTTTGGTTTGAACAACCTATGGCAAGATCATGATGCTCTGGACTTAAAACACCATCACAGTTCGACAATACATCCTATCTTGATGCACCCTGCTGTCGAGCCTTAAGTCCCCAGCACCAAATCGCTGGCTTTTTCGCCGATCATAATGGCGGGGGCGTTGGTGTTGCCGCTGACAATTTCAGGCATGATCGAACAATCAGCCACCCGCAGCCCGGCAATGCCATGCACCCGCAGCTGTGCATCGACCACCGCATCCGGACCTTGGCCCATTTTGCAGGTGCCTGTGGGGTGATAGATCGACACAGAATTGTTGCGCACAAATTCCAGCGTTCCATCGTAATCATCCATTGCCAGCTCCGCGGGCGGACGAAAGGCAGTGGCAATTTTCTGCGCCAACGGGGCGTGCTGGGCAATACGCCGCGCGATGTTGACCCCCTCGACCATGGTGCGACGATCCTGTTCCTCGGCCAGATAATTCGCGTGAATTTTTGGATAACTGCGCGGATCTGGACCATTCAGGGCAATGTGCCCTCGGCTGTGCGGGCGCAGCTGACAAACGGACATGGTAAAGGCAGAAAACGGATGCACCCCTTCACCGGGGCTATCGGCCGACCACGGCTGCACATGGAACTGAATATCCGGGGTTTCCACATCATCGCGCGTGCACATGAACCCTGTGGCCAAACTGGCGGCCATAGCCATAGGTCCTGTGCGATTCCAGGCATAACGCAGAGCGATACGCGCCTGATTAAACAGGCTGCGCACCTCGTCATTCAATGTGGGCTCGTTGCATTTATACACCAACCGCGCCTGCAAATGATCCTGCATCGCGCGGCCCACCCCCGGCAGGTTATGTTGCACAGCAATTCCATTGGCCTGCAAATGATCCGCATCGCCAATCCCCGACAGCATCAGGATTTGTGGTGAATTGATCGCCCCTGCGGACAGGATCACCTCGCGCGCTGCGCGCAGGCTGTGTGTGCGCCCTGCGCGATCATGATAGGTCACGCCCGTGGCCCGCCCGCCGTCCAGATCAATCTTCTGAACCTGCGCATGGGTGATAATCCGCAAATTCGGACGGTGTTTCACCGGTTTCAAATACCCCACCGCCGCGGAACAGCGCCGCCCATTGCGGGTTGTCAGCTGAAAATACCCAACCCCCTCTTGCTGCGCGCCGTTATAATCAGGGTTAAAGGGATACCCCGCAGCCTGCGCTGCCGCGACCCACGCATCGCAAATGGGGCGTTTCAGGCGCATATTTGACACGGCCAGTGGGCCACCCACGCCGTGGTATTCATCCGCGCCGCGTTCTTGATCCTCGGCCCGTTTGAACAGCGGCAACACATCGTCCCAGCCCCAGCCAGGGTTGCCCATCTGCCGCCAGCGATCATAATCTTCGGCCTGACCACGCACGTAGAGCAGCCCATTAATGGCCGACGACCCGCCCAACACTTTGCCGCGTGGCCAATCGATCTGCCGTCCGTTTAGCCCCGGTTCCGGTTCGGTTTTATAACACCAGTCCACGGACGGGTTGTGCATGGTTTTAAAATAACCCACCGGAATATGGATCCATGGATTCGTATCTTTGCCACCGGCTTCCAGCAACACAACGCGCGTTTTGGGATCCGCGCTCAGCCGGTTTGCCAGCACGCATCCAGCCGATCCAGCCCCAATGATAATGTAATCCGCGTCCATGGTTCCCCCAAAATCTTCAAGCATGCAAAAAACTTCTATGCATATTTTTGATTCTATACTAGAGTTATTGATACATAAAGTCTCAATAATCATAAAACTGGGAGGAAAATGTGATGATTGGACAGAAGTTGAAGGGTGTAACACGGCGGGATTTCTTCCGTGTTGCAGGGCGATATGGGCTCAGCTCGACGCTTTATGCGGCCAGTGGGGTTGGCGGCGCGATGAGCCTGGCGAATTTGGCCGAAGCGGCCGAATCAACCTATGATAAACGGTTTGCCAAACCGGCGCGGCATACGCTGAAGTTCGGTGCGGCGGGGTTCAACGAAAAGAACTTGCTGATTGAACGCGCTGGTGCGCTGGAATTCGCCCGTGATTTGGAAAGCCGCACAGATGGCGAAATCCGGGTGGAATTCATTGGCAACAACCAAATCTGCGGCCAGACATCCTGTGTAGAAAAAACCCAGCAGGGGATCACGGATATTTACGCCGCATCAACGCAGAATTCGGCGGGCGGGGCGCCCTATCTGAATGTGTTGGATTATGCCTATATGTTCCCAGGGCGCGCATCGCAGTATCATTTCCTGTACAGCCCTGAATCTCAGCGCATTCTGCGTGATCCACTGGAAAAACGCCACGGTCTGAAGTTCCTGTTCAGCCATTGCGAATTGCGCGGCATCCAGCTGGGTCTGGGATGGAAAGACAAACCAACCGTCACCAAATTGGAAGAGCTGTTCGGCACCAAAAACCGCGTCACCGGCACGCAACTGGGACGCATTGCAATGCAGGCGCTGAATCTGAACCCTGTGCCGATTGCGTGGGAAGAAACGCTGGATGGTTTGAAACAGGGGTTGATTGATGGGGCGGAAACCTGGGCCTCGGCCGTGGCCTATGCGAATATGTCGCCTGTCGTCAGCCAGTCGGTGGACCTGAAGTTCTTCTGCGGGACCGAGCATACATCCATGAGCGCCTCTGTCTTTGACAGTCTTGAAGGCCATCTGCAGGACGCGGTGATGGAAAGCGCCTATTGGGCGCAGACCCATGTGCAGGCCGCGAATGAGGCCGCGCTGGTGAAAACTGTGGGCCATTCGGATCCGCAAATGCCCGGCACGATCTTTGCTGAAAATGATGTGCGCAATGCGTTCTTGGCTGATGATCAGTTGAAGATGGCCGAAGAAATGTGTTCGCCCGAATATCAGCCGCAGCTATGGGAACAATGGCGCGATCGCCTGAACGGCTGGGCCGGTGGGATCGACACCTATTCGGAAATTCACCGCATCGCCCGCGAAGTGCCGGCGGATATGAAGCCAGAAAACGTCGAACCGCGCCGCTGGTGGAAGGCGTAATCACGACAACAGCGGGGCGCCCCTTTGGGCGCCCTGATTTTTGCGTAAAAACGGCCCCCACAGAAGGGGTCGCGCAGGTCTTTAAGGGGGGACGAAGATGGGGCTTTGGCAACAGATTGGCGCGATAGTGGCCGCTTTTGCATCGCAGGACAGTTTTGAAATCCGCAGCGCATTGCGGCTGGATGCGGTTTGGGTGTTGGGGCCTATTGTGGCCCTTCTTGGCGGGGCGGCGGTGCTGTGGCTGTACCGGCGGGTGCCGTTTCTGGACCGGCATTTGGAACGCAGCATCATGGTTTACAGCTATTTAGCGATTGCGCTGATCATCTTTTGGGGGGTGATTGACCGGTTTGTTTTTGCCAACCAGCAGCCCTGGTCAACCACCATTCCGCCCCTTTTGTTTATGATCATGGCCTGGTTTGGCGCGGCGTTTAACGTGCGCCTGCGCACGCATCTGAGCTTTGCCGAATTCCGAACCAATATGCCGCCGCGCGGGCAAATGGCCTGCCTGATCCTGGACGCGGTGTTGTGGTTTGGCTTTGCGGTGATTGTGATGGTCACAACCGCACGGCTGACCGCGCTGTCGGCGTCGAATTTCCAGATTGTTCTGGGCACGGATAACACCATGCAGTGGTGGTTTTTGATCACCGCGCCCCTGTCCTTTTTGCTGATGGTGGCACGGGTGCTGGAAAATCTGATGGATGATCTGCGCAATTACCGCACTGGGCAGCCGCTGATCAAACAGGCCGTGATTGGGGGGGATGTGTGATGGATACCGCAAGCTGGGTTGCGCTGATTTCGATTGGGGTGACGATTTTCTTTATGCTGGGTGTGCCGGTTTTGCTGGTCATTGCCTATTGGGTGATTGGCTGTTCCTTTGTTCTGGGACTGACGCTGGACAATATGGGGGCAGAGCTTCTGAATGTGTTCAACAAGGGCTTTGCCCTGCTGGCGATGCCGCTGTTCATCCTGACGGGGGATTTGATCAACCAATCGGGGATTGCGCGACGATTATCGGATTTTGCCTATGCCTGTTTGGGCTGGGTGCGCGGCGGGTTGGCGATGGCATCATTGGGCGCCTGCGGGTTATTTGCCGCGATATCGGGATCAAATTCGGCCACCACGGCGACGATTGGATCGATGCTGCACCCTGAAATGGTAAAGGGGGGGTATGATGAACGGTTCTCGGCCGCCACCGCCGCAGCGGGCGGCACGGTGGGGATTATCATTCCACCCTCGATCATCTTTATTGTTTATGGGTTTTTGATGAACCTGCCCATTTCGGATCTGTTCATCGCCGGGATCATTCCTGGGGCGCTGATGGTGATTGGGATGCAGATCGCCTGTTGGGTGATTTGCAGCTTGAACGGATGGGGCCATCTGATCCCGCTGCGCCTGACGCGGGTGCTGAAAACCGCCTTTGGCGCTTGGCTGGGGTTCTTTGCCATCGGGCTGGTGCTGTGGGGGATTTATACTGGGAAATTTTCTCCGACCGAGGCCGCGGGCGTCACCGTTGGGTTCTGCATCATCGCGGGGCTGGTCAGCCATTTGCTCAGCGGTCTGATGGGGCAACACAGTGCAAAATCGGTCGAGGAGAAGTCCTTTGCCGAAATGTTCGTGGTCGAAGGGTTCACCCTGTTCCAACTGCCATCGATTGTGGTGCGGTCGGCGCAGATCACTGGGATTTTGGCGCCGCTGATTGCCATATCGGTGGTGATGCAGCAGATCCTATCCCTGCTGGGCGCGCAGGACGTGATCGGCGAATTTGTCCGGTCCATGGGCGGTTATCACGCGGTTTTATTCACATCCATGGCGATCGTTTTTGTGTCGGGCATGGTGCTGGAAAGCCTGCCGGTGACAATCATTTTGGCCCCAATCTTGGCACCCATCGCGGCGTCCGTGGGGGTGGATCCGGTGCATTTTGCCGTGGTGTTTTTGGTTGGCGCCTCGATCGGGTTCATCACGCCGCCCTATGGGCTGAACCTTTATGTCGCGTCGGGCGTTACAGGCGTTCCCTATTTCAAACTCCTGCGCTATACCGTCCCATACCTCGCAGCGCTGATCTCAGTTTGGATCCTGGTTTCTCTGACGCCAGACCTCGCATTGGCGCTGCTGCCGCAACGATAAGGACAACCAATGCCCAGCGACCCCTTCCCTGCCAAAGATACGCAGATTCCAACCAATTTGCGCCTTCTTTTGGTGATTGAAGAGGTGGCCCGCGCTGGCGCCCCGGTCAAGCCCACAGATCTGATCGATCTGTTGGGCCTGCCCAAACCCACCGTTCACCGCCTGCTGCAAACCGCCGAGGCCGAGGGGTTTTTGCAGCGCGACATTGATGGCCGATCCTATGGCGCAGGGCCGCGCCTGCGGGCCATCAGCCAGCATGTGATGTCATCACAGCGCATACGCAGTGCACGTTTGGCGATTATGAAGGCCCTTGCCGATGATGTGGGTGAAACGGTCAATTTGGCAACACCAGACCGCGAGGGCATGACCTATCTGGACCGCGTGGAAACCAGCTGGCCGCTGCGCATCCAGCTGCCGATTGGCACGCAGGTGCCCTTTCACTGCACCGCAAGCGGACGGATGTATCTATCCACCCTGCGACCCGCAGCATTGAATGCCGTTCTGACCGCTCGGCCCCTGCCCAAGATGACATCAAAAACGACCACCGATGTGGCGGCCTTGCGCGCAGAAATCACCGCGACCAAGGCGCGGGGGTATTCCCGCGATGACGAGGAATTCATGGACAGTATGGTTGCCATCGCCGCCCCTGTCTGGGACGACACCGGACGGCTGATGTGCACGCTGTCCCTGCACGCGCCGGTGCAGCGCCACAGCCTGACCGCGCTTGAGGCATTCCTGCCCAAACTGCTGGATGCCGCCAAAGCCCTGTCTGATCTAGCCCGCCAAAACTGACGCAGTCTGCCCAGCCGTTTCTTGCAGTAACGCGCCAATCATTTGGAACTGTTCCGCCAATGGGTTGGTTCTGCGCCAAACCATGCCAATTTTGCGCGTTGGCGGCGGTGCAGGCAAATGAGCGGTGACCACCTGTTCGGACCCGACCTCATACGGGACTGCCATTTCTGGGATCAGCGTCACACCGATTCCGGCCCCGACCATGCGCACCAATGTGGACAGCGAACTTCCCTCCATAATATCACGGGGGCGCGCGGCGCTGATGCTGCAAAAATCCAGCGCCTGATCGCGAAAACAATGCCCCTCTTCCAGCAGCAAAAGTCGCATTTTGCGCAGCCCCTCGGGGTCTGGCACCGGGTCTTGCGCCTGCGCGATGGGGCGCACCAAAATGAACTCTTCATCAAACAAAGGCAAGGCCGTCAGGCCAGCATCTGTAACCGGCAGGGCCAAAACCGCCGCATCCAGCTGGCCATCGCGCAGCCCTGCCAGCAATTTTTCGGTGATCGCTTCGCGTGGATGCAGTGACAAGTCGGGAAATTTCGCCATCAGCCGCGCGGCAAATTTCGGCAGCAGGTAGGGCGCGATGGTCGGGATCATACCAATGCGCAAATGCCCCGCCATCACCCCGCCCGAGGCCCGCGCCAACGCGCCTAATTCATCCACCGATCGCAATATTTCATGCACGCGCGCGGCAAATTCCGCACCAAGCCCCGTCAGGCGCACCGACCGTGGCCCGCGTTCGACCAGCTGCGCGCCGATGGTTTGTTCCAGTTCCTTGATCTGCACAGACAGGGCGGGCTGGGATATCGCACAGGCATCTGCCGCGCGGCCAAAATGCCCCAGACGCGCCAGTGCATCGAAATAACGCAGCTGTTTCATTGATATGTTATCCATGCGCGGCCCCCATGCTATCCATAAGAAAAATATATCGCTGTCATTACAAAATGCAAATTTTATAAATCGCTGATCTTTGCTAATTTAGAACCATTCAAAGCTGTTCAAGCTGTTGACGATTCGAACGCAAGACCCATGTTTTGCGTAAACCAGTGACCCAAAGGAGAATGACAATGGACGGAAGTGACGTATCCACCGCAGGCAAATGCCCCGTAATGCATGGCGGCAACACCGCAACGGCAAGCAATGTAATGGATTGGTGGCCCAGCGCCCTGAATTTGGACATTCTTCACCAGCATGACAGCAAAACCGACCCCATGGGCGATGGGTTTGATTATCATGAGGCGCTGAAATCTCTGGATATCGAGGCGCTGAAGACCGATATGAAGGCCCTGCTGAAGGACAGCCAGGACTGGTGGCCCGCCGATTGGGGGCATTACGGCGGGTTGATGATCCGTTTGGCCTGGCATTCGGCCGGATCCTACCGTTTGGCCGATGGTCGCGGTGGCGGCGGCACCGGCAACATCCGCTTTGCTCCGCTCAACAGCTGGCCTGACAATGGCAACCTGGACAAAGCGCGCCGCCTGCTGTGGCCGCTGAAAAAGAAATACGGCAATGCCGTGTCCTGGGCCGATCTGATCTTGCTGGCCGGCACCATGGCCTATGAAGATATGGGCCTGAAAACTTTTGGCTTTGCCTTTGGTCGCAAAGACATCTGGCATCCAGAAAAAGACACCTATTGGGGCGCAGAGAAGGAATGGCTGGCGCCGTCCGACACTCGCTATGAAGATGTCAGTAAGCCCGACACCATGGAAAACCCGCTGGCTGCGGTGCAAATGGGCCTGATTTATGTGAACCCCGAAGGGGTGAACGGCAATCCCGATCCGCTGAAAACCGGCGCGCAGGTACGTGAAACCTTTGCCCGTATGGCGATGAACGATGAAGAAACTGCCGCGCTGACCGCGGGCGGCCATACCGTGGGCAAGGCGCATGGGAATGGGGATGCCGGCGCATTGGGCGCCGAACCCGAAGGCGCACCGATTGAAAACCAAGGCTTCGGCTGGATCAACCCCAATATGGGCGGCAAAGCCACCAATGCGGTGACATCCGGTATTGAAGGCGCCTGGACGACCAACCCCACAAAATGGGACATGGGCTATTTT
>JALQTR010000164.1 GCA_023260835.1 Paracoccaceae bacterium | reverse complement strand
TAGGTCATGGATGTCACATTCCAGATATCTTCGCGGGTGATGTCCTGACCCGGCAGGATCGATGGCCCCCAACGCACACCAGGCGACATGGCAATATCAGCCTCACGTTCGGACATCAGCGCATCACAGATCAGGTCATCCCAGCTGCCGTTGAAATTCCCGCGGCGATACAGCAGCGAATCCGTCTGGCCGATAACTTCGGTCATGGCGCTTTCAAATGGGGCGCGCTGCGCATCGATAATGGCCGCCACCTCTTTATCCGGCTCAATCACGTCCGAGAAGATCGGCACCAGTTTATGACGGAAACCCATCATCCGGCCATCGCGCACATCCAAATCAACGCGGCTGACAAATTTGCCATTGGAACCGGATGCAATGATGATTGTATCTTCGACCAAAACGGGTTCGGGCAGCGCGTCATGGGTGTGACCAGACAGGATCACATCAATGCCTTTCACACGGCCCGCCATTTTCTTGTCCACATCAAACCCGTTGTGCGACAGAACCACAACCAATTCGGCGCCTTTGCCCCGGACCTCGTCCACCATTTCCTGCATACGCTGATCACGAATGCCAAAGCTGTATTCAGGGAACATCCAGCGCGGATTGGCGATCGGCATATAGGGAAAGGCCTGCCCGATAACAGCGATTTTCACGCCACCGCGTTCAAAGAATTTGTAGGATTCAAAATTCTCGGACGGTTCATCCCATTCCGCATCAAAAATATTTTGGCCAAGCGCCGCATAGGGCAAATCGGCAACCAATTCTTCAACCCGCGCGCTGCCCAGCGTGAATTCCCAATGGAAGGTCATCGCATCAGGCTTCAGCGCATTCATCACATTGACCATGTCCTGCCCTTCGGTGTGATAGCAGGTATAGGACCCGTGCCAAGTATCACCACCATCGAGGAGCAGCGCATCAGGGCGCGCAGCGCGCATCGCATTGACCACCGTGGCCACGCGGTCCAAACCGCCCACCTTGCCATAGGCCTGCGCCAATGACGAGAAATCGTCATAAGTCAACGCATAGGCGGAAGGAGACCCATCGTTGACCCCATATTTACGGCGGAAATCCGCGCCGGTGACATGTGGTACCTGACCTTTGGCCGCGCCAACACCAATATTTATTTCCGGTTCACGGAAATAAATTGGTTTCAGCTGGGCGTGAATATCGGTCACATGGATCAAAGAGACATTACCAAATGTATCGAATTCCAAAAGCTGATCTTGGGTCAGTTTCTGCTGTGCCGCCAAACGGGCCCAGTTGCCAAATCCAGACGCCCCGACCATCGCCGAAGCCGCCATTGAAACCTGCAAAAAATCACGACGTGAGATCATTTGACGCTCTTTCCTTACCCATGCGCCGATATATGCGCATATTTGAATTTAATATAGCAAAAATCCCCGCGCCACTGCGTTGCGGCGCGGGGATCATTACGTGTTAGTTACGGACCGACGGACCTTCGACCGACAGACCATTACCGCGGCTTGCGACATACAGCTCAAGCGCGACAAATTCGGCGCTGCCTGGCTTGTAGGTTGCGGCGCGGGTATCGCGAACGCAGCCCTTAAAGCGGCTGTGTACCCCGTTCAGCTTGGTGTTTTTCAAGCGGTAAACAGGGAAGCCGTTAATTTGGCCTTGGCTCAGGTGATCCGCGCGGATCATGTTGCCATAGTTTTGTTCGTGGCAACTGGCGCAGGACAGATCCAACTGACCGGTGCGGGTGTAATACAGCTCTTTACCCATTTCCCAAGTTGCGGCTGCGGGGCCGTCAATGGCCACATTCACAGGCATACCGCGGGAAACAGAGGCCAGCAGAGCCTCCATATTGATGGCATCACCTTTATCATACTTCCACGCTTCGGCGCCCATACGTTCGGTCCGGCAGGCGTTCATTTGCATCTGCAGGGTACGCACTTCGCCAGCTTCGGCGTTGTATTTTGGATAAACAGCTTTGATACCGGCCATAGATTCGGCGTCACCGTGGCAAGATGCACAGGATTTGCCTTCGCTGCCTTCAGCGGTGTTCCATGCTTCCAGACCAGCTTCAACGCCAATCATACCGGGGTTATCAAAATCATCCATCTGCATGGCTTGGGTGCCATCAGACCGGAAATGCCAACCAGACATGACCTCGTCCAGAGCATCAGACAGATGCGCAGGCGCGGGGGCTTTGGTTGTCATTGTAATTTCTTCATTGATGATCAATGTATCATCATCTGCGCCCGCGGCGACCATTGCAGGTGCAGCCATCAGGGCGATCAATGCAGCTGTTGCAGCTTTCATTTTCATTGCTTTTCCTCCCGTTAAGCGCTGCGCCCCGAAATAGGGGCGCAGCTTTGTCAGGCTGCGTTAGCCAACCTTGATCGATTTGCTGTCTTCATAGACAGAGCCATCATCGTCATACCAAGTGAATTTGAATTCGCCGCTTTCATTCACGACGGCTTCGAATTCGATGTATGGGTTGGTCGAAATCGCGGCTTCCAGCGTGGCGTCAATGACGTTGGCGCCATTGAAATCACAGGTGAAGCGGTTGATGATCGAACGCGGAATTTTGTTGCCCTGCTTGTCCTTACGCTGACCCGATTCCATCTTGTGGCTGATCAGAGTCTTCAGGGTGACAACTTCGCCAGCTGCCGCTTTTTTCGGCGCTTTGACGCGGGGTTTTACACCATCTGCCATGTTTTTCTTCCTTTACCTTAGCCGCCGCAGCCGCCGATTGTAACTTTTACAGTGTTTGCAGCGCGCTTGAACGACCCATCGGCCATTTTTGCGATTGCCACAACGTCCTGTGTGCCGGCCAAACGAATACGGGTGGACGCAGTTTGCGAACCCGATGCAGGGCCAAAGTTGAATGTCGCAACGCCGGGGGTTGGGTTGCCACTGGCCAAAACCAGGATGGAAACCGCGCCAGGAGCGGACACTTGCACAGGAACGGTGTTGCCGTTTTCTGCGATTTCAGGGGTGGTCAATTCAACACCACCATCGGTGACAGCTGCGCCGCCGGTGAAGGCCGCAACCGCATCATCAACTGCCGCTGTTGCCGAAAATGGCATTGCCGCCAGAGCAGCTGCACCAAGGCCCAGAGCCAGTGTTTCACGTCTTGAGAAGTTCATATCTTTCCTCACTCTTCTAATCATTTATCGCGCTTGGGCCGATTACTCTTTCAAGCTGGCCAAGAATGCGATGACATCTTCGATCTGCTGGGCCGACAGCAGCGGATCCAGCGGACCTTCGGCTGGCTTGCCGGTGTAGGCATTGCCAGGGCGGTTGAACCCATCCACCTTGTAATAGGCTGGCATCACGGTGCCTTCGAACATGTTTTTCGAATTCACCAAAATGCCGCGCAATTCGGCTTCGGTCCAGCGATCGCCAACGCCGTCCAGCATTGGTCCAACTTCGCCGTGGAATGGAATGTCCGCCAATGCGCTGACTGCGTGACACGCCACACAGTTGCCCAATTTTTTCGAACCAACGATTTTCGCACCTTCTGCTGGATTGCCGGCTGCACCAGTCAAGGATGCCGCAACAGCAACCCCGTCGGTGAACACAACATCCGCAGGCGCCACGATATCGGCCGAAGCCGCGCCTGCGCAAACAAGCGCCGCTGCCAATGTGAATTTAAATCCCCGCATGTTTCCTCCCTTGCTATTTTACTCCTCGGGTGTCGAGCATAGCTGTCGTATACCGTAGAGCACAAACTTCCACCGCGCAACATCAAATTCACGAAAATGAATTATTGAAGACGGGCTTTGTTGATTTTAATCCCCAGATTTCCCTGCATCGCGGCGCTCCATAATCCGCCGCGCGTGGTAACGTTGAAAATCTTCCCCGCCTTCAATCGCATAGCGTTCTTCCTTGACCCAAGTGAACATATCCAGCGTTGTTCCGGGACCAAAGGCGCCGGGCATCACAGCCACCGCAGCACGCGGGGCCGAGGCATCCTCGGGCACCTCTTGCGGCAAAAACATGATGGTCGGCGTGAACAAAATTCCCCATTTGCGGGCCATGTCTTTTTCGGACAGGGATTCGCCGTCAAAATCTGTCACCTCGATGTCGCCATGCAGGTTCAGCTGCACCACAAAGAAATTCTCTTCGATATAGCTGCTGATTTCAGGGCGGGGGAAAACCTCTTTATGCATCTTCTCACAATAGATGCAGCCGCGCTGTTCAAAAAACAGAACCAGCCGTTTGCCTTCGGCATTGGCTTCGGCCAAATCTTCACGCAGGTCTTTGAATGTGTCGCGCATCCAAGCCGTTTTGTGCAGGCCATCATCCCCAACCGTGGCGGCCTGTGCGACAGCAGCCCAGATCAGCGCCGCAAATGTTAACACTATACGCATTTTACCCTCCCCTTATCCCAAGGCGCCAAAAGCTGGCACCCACTGGATCATTGCATTGGAAATTATGTTCACCGAATCGGTCGCAATCAAGATCGCAAACAAAATAAGCAGTGCACCCATCACCTTTTCCGCCTTGTTCAGTTTCGCGCGGTGGCGCTGCACCCAGGCCAAAAACGGCCGCGCGAAAAAGGCGGCAAAGACGAATGGCGCAGTCATGCCCAACCCAAACACCGCCAACAACATGGCGCCGCGCCACAGTTCACCAAAGCCGCTGGCGATCAGCAGGATGGAGGCCAAAACGGGCCCCACACAGGCCGTCCAGCCAAAGCCAAAGGCCAGCCCCATAACATAAGCCCCCAGCACCGTCTGCGGATCGGTTTTGGCATCCATCCGCGCCTCGCGATACAGAAAAGACAGTTTGATAATGCCCAAAAAATGCAGACCAAACAAAAAGATAATTCCCGCCGCGACATAGGACAGCACCCCGCGCCACTGTGCAAAAGCCTGCCCCAACGCAGTCGCGCCCATGCCCATCAACATGAAAATGCTGGTCACACCCAGGGCAAACATCGCCGCCGATATCACCAGCCGCCGCTGCGCGCCTGGGGCAATTTCCCCATCGCTGCGCAATTCAGACATCGACATGCCCGCCATGTAACACAGGTAAAATGGCACCATCGGCAAAATGCAGGGCGTGAAGAACGCCAAAAAACCAGCCAGTGCCGCGCCAGCAAATGTGATGTCAATCATCGACAGTGTTCCTTGTAAAATTCATACATTCATATTAGGTAAGATGTAATCAAACCGTCAATCGGTGTTTGTCATGTTGCGACTAAAAAACTTTGTGATCGCCATAATGGTTTCATTTGCCGCCCTCGCCCCCGCTTGGGCGACCAATTTGGTGATGGTATCGCAACCCGGCTGCCACTGGTGCGAAACATGGGAAATGGTGATCGGTCCGATCTATCCCAAAACGGATATTGCGGAATTTGCCCCCTTAATCCATGCCGATCTGCGCCAAGGGCCACCCGAAGGCATCACCTATGCCCGGCGTGTGAATTTCACCCCCACATTTATCCTGATCCAAGACGGGGTTGAGCTTGCCCGCATTGAAGGCTATCTGGGCGAGGATCTATTTTGGATGCAGCTTGAAAAGATGATGCTGGATAAAACCGATTTTCGTCCTAATTCGACACAGTAGCAAAGGAAGACAGACTATGGCCCTGCCGCAACTGACCCCCGACATGAGCGAAACCGAATTGGACGCAATGGCCGATAATGCCACAGCTGCGGCGAATTTTCTGAAGGCCATCAGCCACGAAGGCCGCCTGATGATCCTGTGTAATTTGGTCGGCGGTGAAAAATCCGTGACCGAATTGGAAGAGCTGCTGTCGGCCCGCCAAGCCGCCGTATCCCAACAGCTGTCGCGCCTGCGGCTTGAGGGGCTGGTGATCCCCCGCCGCGACGGGAAAACCATTTATTACCGTTTGGCCGATGACCGCCCCCGCAAGGTGCTGGAATTGGTCTACGATCTGTTCTGCAAATAACTGCAGCCGAACGCAAAACCGCCCGCAGCCATCTGGCGCGGGCGGTTTTTTTATGTCGTCATGCCTGATGACTTACCGATCCAGATCGACGGGGACTTCGATCTCGATCGTGCCGGATTTTTCAAACGCCAGCATCACTTTAACCATCTCACCCTGCGCCATGGGCTGCTTAAGCCCCATAAACATCACATGATCGCCGCCGCGTTTCAAAACATGGGTGCCGCCCGCGGGAATGGTGAACCCTTCGGGGACATGCATCATTTTCATCACACCGCCGCCCATGTCTTTATGGGTGTGCAGTTCCACCTTATGGGCGATCTGGCTTTGCGCATCGATCAGCTGATCGGCTTCATCGCCTGTGTTGCGGATGATCAAAAAGGCCGCGCCGGATTTGCCATGTTTCATGGCGCTGCGCGCATAGGCGTCTTCGATGGAAATGGCAGGGCCAGCAAAAGCGGCAGTGACGGATGCGGCAAAGATCGCCGCGGCGGTAAGCGTATTACGGAACATTCTGTTCTTCCTTTCGTAACTGTAAAAATTGATAGGGATTTACAGAACGAAAAGGGGCGGCCCACGTGGGGCCGGCGTTTGGGGCGCCAGCGCAGGAACATCGGGCAGCACGGGCGGCAGATAATCCGCAACCAACACGGCCATCATAGCGCGCTGCGGCATTGCAAAATCAGCCGCATCATACAACTGGATTGAACAATCAGGGCAATGGTGCGGGGGCTGCGCCGGCGCGCCGGTTGCATCCACATAAACCGTCGTGGGGCCATATCCGGTGCAAATCACCATCTGCCCCACAATCATTGACCCGCCGCGCGCATTGGCAACAGATTGCCCCGTGATCAGCAAGAGCAGCACCATAAGCGCGCGGATATGAGTGTTCAACAGTAACATCTTAACACCCATAAAGGCGCACAGCGCGCAAATGGCAAGAGCAAAGCCCTGCGACCAAATGGCCACCGCGCCCGCCGCAAAGCAAAACCCCCCGCGGTTGAACCGCAGGGGGCTTTTAAAATCCACCGACCAAAGGGGTTACGCAGTTGCGCGCGCCTTTGCGATTTCTTTTTTCACTTTCAACGCGTTTGCGGACAGATCAGCGTCTTTCGCTTTGTCCAAGAACGCGTCCAGACCACCGCGGTGGTCAACGCTGCGCAGAGCATGCGCAGAAATGCGCAGCTTCACGCCACGGCCCAGAGTTTCGGACTGCAACGTCACGTCGTTCAGGTTTGGCAAAAAACGACGGCGGGTTTTGTTATTCGCATGGCTGACATTGTTGCCAGTCATGGGGCCTTTTCCGGTCAATTCGCAACGGCGCGACATGTGGGTTACCTCATCAGAGCATGGGGCCATTCAGCCCCGAAGATTGGCAGGCCAATGGCCCAATTAAAAAAGGGGGCGCCAAGGGGCACCGCTCCTGTCGAATTCATGTGGGCGGGGTGTAGGGGGAATCGCAGCAGCCGTCAAGGGGCAATTGCCATTGCGTCAAATTCCGCCAAGGCCCGGTCCGCAGCCGCACTGGGCGACAAGCTGCCATCCGCCACGTTTTGCGCCAAATCCTGCATCACATCCTTCATGGCACCGCGGCGCAGACGGCCCAGCAGGGCCTGCTGGACCTCTTGATCGAACCAATATCGGGCTTGGGCTTTGCGCGTGGCGTCAAAATGCCCCTGCGCGCGGCGCCAATCCATCAAGGCGTTCATATCGGCCCAGGCGGATTGCAGCCCATCCCCCGTCGCGGCAGAGACCGCCTGCGCCTTGGGGTAGCCTTCGGCATCTTGCGGGCGTTTGCGCAACAGGCGCAGCGCACCCGCATAATCGGCGCAGGTGCGAATGGCCGCAGGTTTCAGATCACCATCGGCTTTATTCACCAAAATCATATCCGCCATTTCCATAATGCCGCGTTTAACGCCCTGCAATTCATCCCCGCCCGCCGGCGCCAACAGCAATAAGAATAAATCCGCCATCTCTGCCACC
This sequence comes from Paracoccaceae bacterium, assembly GCA_023260835.1. Taxonomy (GTDB): domain Bacteria; phylum Pseudomonadota; class Alphaproteobacteria; order Rhodobacterales; family Rhodobacteraceae; genus JALQTR01. The sequence goes on along the minus strand of JALQTR010000164.1, from coordinate 6,959 downwards.
ATGGTTTCGGATTGCCCCACGCCCACGGTTTCGATCAGCACCACATCAAACCCGGCCGCTTCGCACAAGGCCACCGCTTCGCGCGTTCGGCGGGCCACCCCGCCCAGATGCGACTGCGAGGGCGAGGGGCGGATAAAGGCATTTGGGGCGCGGGATAATTGCTCCATCCGGGTTTTATCGCCCAGAATCGACCCGCCAGAACGGGCAGAGGAGGGATCAACCGCCAATACCGCCACCTTCAGGCCCTGATCGACCAACATTAGGCCAAACGCCTCGATAAAGGTGGATTTGCCCACGCCCGGTGTGCCGGACAGGCCGATGCGCAGCGCCTGATGGGTGCTGTGCTGTGAAAGGCCCTGCAACAGATCAACCGCCGCAGCGCGGTGATCCGCGCGGCCGCTTTCCACCAAAGTGATCGCCCGCGCCAGCGCGCGCCGGTCACCGCGCAAAACCCCCGATTGCATCTGTTCCATATTCATGGCGGTCGCCTTTACGTTAGTCTGGGGCCTTAAATGCCCCCAAGGGGTTTTGAATGTCCAGTGCGAATTGCACCGCAAAGACAGTGGACCTGCGCCGCCAAATCAGAAATAACGCAAGATATGACGGACCAAAATGCAGCTCTACTGCCCATCGATCCAATCTTACCCGACGTCTGCGCCCAGTTGGCGCAGGCCGGACAGGTCGTGCTGGAGGCGCCCCCCGGCGCGGGGAAAACCACCCGCCTGCCCTTGGCACTGCTGAAGGCGGGGTTTGCCAATCATGGCCGCATTGTCATGCTAGAACCGCGCCGACTGGCCGCCCGCGGCGCAGCCGCGCGCATGGCGGCCGCTTTGGGCGAACAAATCGGACAAACCATCGGTTTGCGGATGCGCGGGCAAAGCCAAACATCCGCCCAAACCCAAATCGAGGTCGTCACCGAAGGCGTGCTAACCCGCATGATCCAATCCAACCCTGAATTACCAGGCGTATCGGTGGTGATCTTTGACGAATTTCACGAACGATCCTTGAACGCCGATCTGGGGCTGGCGCTGTGTCTGGAAATCCGCGAGGCCCTGCGCGAAGACCTGAAACTGGTCGTCATGTCCGCCACGTTGGACGCCGCGCCTGTGGCGCAGCTGATGGGCGATGCCCCGATGTTACGCGCCATGGGGCGCAGCTTCCCTGTGACGGATCAGTATCTGGACAAACCCCGCCCCAAGGATCAGCCACTGGACCGAGCCATGGCCGATCTGATTCTGCACGCGCTGGAAGCCGCCCCCGGCAGCCTGCTAGCCTTCCTACCCGGCCAGCACGAGATCGAGGCGACAGCCCGCGCCCTAACCCCCCGCCTGCCCGGGGATTGCACATTGCATCCGCTTTATGGCGCGCTGCCGTTTGGCCAGCAACAGGCCGCCATCGCCCCCGCAGCCGCGGGGCGGAAAATCGTTTTGGCAACCTCTATTGCGCAAACCTCACTGACGATCGATGGCATTGGCGTCGTGGTCGACAGCGGGCTGGCGCGGGATGCAGAGTTTGACCCTGGTTCGGGCATGTCGCGCCTGATCACCCGCAAAGCCACCCGCGCCGAAGCCATCCAGCGCGCCGGCCGCGCAGGCCGGCTTGGCCCTGGGGCGGCGTTTAAACTGTGGACGCGCGGGGAAGAAGGCGCCATGCCCGCTTTCCCAAAACCCGAGATTGAGGCCGCCGATCTGGCCCCACTTGCGCTGGAGCTGGCCCTGTGGGGCGCCCCGCCCGACCAGTTGAAATTCCTGTCGTCCCCACCACAAGGCACCATGGCCGAGGCCCGCGCGCTGTTGCAAATGTTGGGCATGCTGGACGGGTCTGGGCGCATCACCGATCACGGCCGCGCCGCGGCCAAACTGCCGCTGCATCCGCGGCTGGCGCATATGCTGCTGATCGCAGGTGCCCGCGCCGCGCCCCTGGCGGCGCTGCTGGGCGAACGGGACCCGCTGGGCGCAGGGGCGCCGGTGGATCTGTCGCTGCGCATCAAGGCGATACAGGGCGACCGCATCGCCCAGCCGATCAAACAAAACGTTCTGGCCCAAATCCGAACCGAGGCGAAACGTCTGGCCAAGCTCGCCCCAGCAGTTGGGGCAGATATGGACCTGCCCATGCAGGCGGCACTGGCCTATCCCGACCGCATCGCAAAGCGTCGCCCGGGCGAGGCCCCGCGGTTCTTGCTGTCCGGTGGCAAAGGCGCGGTGCTGGCACAAGAGGATCCGCTGGCCGGCGCGCCCTTTGTGGTCGCCACCGATCTGGACGGCAACCCGCGCGAGGCGCGCATCCGCGCCGCGGTGCAGCTCACCCTGCCCCAGATCGAAGCGCTGATGGGCGATCAAATCCGTTGGCAAGACAGTTGCACATGGGACAAACGCCAACGCAAGGTCGAGGCCCGCCGCCAACGCCAACTGGGCGCGCTGGTGCTGGAAAATCGGCACTGGAAGGACGCCCCCCCAGATCACATTGCTGCCGCCATGCTGGATGGGGTGCGCGATTTGGGTCTGACGTTGGACAATCGCGCGCAATCCTTTTTGGCGCGGCTGGCATTGGCCCGCAGTGCCGCGCCCGATCTGCCGCAGATCACTCAGGACTGGTTGGAAACCCATCTGGACCAATGGCTGCTGCCGCATCTGGGCAACTGCCGCAGCGCCGCCGATTGGCGCGCATTTGATATCCTACCCGCGCTTCACGCCCTGCTGGACTGGGGGCAAATGCAGGCGCTGGATCGTCTGGTTCCGGGCAGCTTCACCACCCCGCTGGGTCGCAAAATCGCAATTGATTACACCGCAGAGACGCCCGAAATTTCCCTGCGCCTGCAAGAGATGTTCGGCCAAACCACACATCCCATGCTGGGCACCCAGCCGCTGCGCATCACGCTGCTGTCCCCCGCCGGACGTCCGGTGCAAACCACCACCGACATCGCCCAGTTTTGGCGCAGCTCTTATGCCGATGTGCGTAAAGATATGCGCGGGCGATACCCCAAACACCCCTGGCCCGAAGACCCCAGCCAGGCCGATCCAACCCTACGCACCAAGCGTAAGGGGGTGTGATTACACCCCCAAACACCAGCGCATGACGGCTTTTTGGGCGTGCAGGCGGTTTTCGGCCTCGTCAAAGATCACAGAATTGGGGCCGTCCATTACGGCCGAATCGACCTCATCCCCCCGGTGGGCCGGTAGGCAATGCATGAACAATGCATCAGGATTGGCCGCCGCCATCAGATCCGTTGTGACCTTATAGGGGTAAAGCTGATTGTGCCGGCGTTCGCGCGCGGATTGAGGGTCATGCATCGACACCCAAGTGTCGGTCACGATCAGATCGGCACCGGCGACGGCCTTATAGGGATCACGCTCAACGCTGATATCTGCGCCCAGGGCGCGGGCTTCGCCCAAAACGGCTGGATCAGGGTCCAGCGCCTGAGGGCCGGTGAAGGTCAGATCAAAGCCAAACTGCCCCGCCGCATGCGCGAAAGAGGCAAAAACATTATTGCCATCCCCCGACCAGACCACCTTTTTGCCTGTGATCGGGCCGCGGTGTTCCTCAAACGTCATGACATCGGCCATGATTTGGCACGGATGTGTGCGATTGGTCAGCCCGTTGATGACAGGGACCGAGGCATATTCCGCCATTTCTTGCAAAACCGCCTCTTCAAAGGTGCGGATCATGATCAGATCGACATAACGTGACAGCACCCGCGCGGTGTCGGCGATGGTTTCCCCATGGCCCAGCTGCATATCCGCGCCGGACAGCACCATGGTCTGACCGCCCATTTGCCGCACGCCCACGTCAAAACTGACCCGTGTGCGGGTTGATGGTTTTTCAAAGATCAGCGCCACCATGTGACCGGCCAGCGGCTGGCTGTCATCCGCGGCCCCCTTGGGGCGGCCATTGCGGGCAGTTTTCATCTGATGCGCCTGATCCAAAATCGCACGCAGATCCCCCTGCGCGGTGGTGTGTAGGTCCAAAAAATGGTTCATTCTTAAATTCCTTACTGGCCTGTTCAGGCGTTATTTTTGCAACATTTCAGCGGCGGCGCGCAAACGAGCGATGGCATCGTCAACCTCGGCATCGGTGATGTTCAGGGGCGGCAACAGGCGCAGCACATTATCGCCGCCCGGCACGGTGATCAGCTGCTGATCATAGGCAGCCTGCAGAACATCAGTGTTGGGCAATTTGCATTTCAGCCCGATCATCAGCCCGCTGCCGCGAACGGTTTCAAACACATCTGGGAAGCTGTCCACCAAACCGGCCAGCCCCTGCTGCAACCGCCCTGCGCGGGCGCGCACTGTTTCCAAAAACGCCGGATCCGATACGATATCCATAACCGCCGTACCAACCGCACAGGCCAGCGGGTTGCCCCCATAGGTTGATCCATGTGTGCCGGCGGTCATGCCCGATGCTGCATTTTCGGTGGCCAGAACCGCCCCCAAGGGGAAGCCACCACCAATGCCTTTGGCAACCATCATAATATCTGGGGTGATCCCGGACCATTCATGCGCAAACAGGCGTCCGGTGCGGCCCATGCCGCATTGGACCTCATCCGCGATCAGCAAAACGCCATAATCATCGCACAGCGCGCGCAGGCCCTGCAGGCATTGATCGGGCAGCGGGCGAATGCCGCCTTCGCCCTGCACCGGCTCAATCATCACCGCCGCCGTATCGGGGCCGATGGCGGCGCGCAGCGCATCATGATCGCCCCAGGGCACATGAACAAACCCCTCAAGCGCAGGGCCAAAACCCTTGAGCATCTTTTCCGACCCCGCCGCTGCGATTGCCGCGCTGGAGCGCCCATGAAACGCGCCTTCGAAGGTCACGATCTTGATCCGATCCGATTGGCCCTGTTCATACCAATATTTGCGCGCCATCTTCACGGCCAATTCGCAAGATTCAGTGCCCGAATTGGTGAAAAACACCGTATCGGCAAAGGTGTTCGCCACCAACCGATCGGCCAATGCCTGCTGCTGCGTGATGTTATACAAGTTTGACACATGCCACAGCGCCCCGGCCTGATCCGTCAGCGCCTGCACCAGCGCCGGATGCGCATGGCCCAGCGCATTCACCGCAATCCCTGCGCCAAAATCCAAAAATCGGCGGCCATCTTGTTCAATCAGCCAGCTGCCTTCGCCCTTCACAAAGGTCAAAGGTGCACGATTATAGGTTGGCAAAATGGAAGAGATCATAGCGGTCGTCCTGAATAATGAAGGCTCTATTGGTGCCAAAGCACATGGCCAGATGTCAATGGAGGTTATCGATGAAAAGCAAGCGGGACGCAAAAAAGCAACCCATGGGTTTGGGGGCGCGGATTATCGGCGTCGCAAACGGGTATGAAAGTGCATGTTCATCATGCCCGCGCCCTAGCGCATTCTGTCATGAATGAAAAGCGAAATATCTTTCAGCCCAAAATGGGCAGCAGGACCATGGTCAGGTAGATCGCGATGATCAGGATCATCCCCCCCACGGCAAAGGATCCCAAATCTTTTGCATGTTTGGCCCACAGCGCCCAATCGGATGTCAGATGATCGACCAGCTCTTCAATGGCGGTGTTGATGGCTTCGACCACCAAAAGCGCCAGCAGCAGCATCGCATAAATGGCAATCTGCATCGCAGGCAGGCCAAGCGCCCAAAGGATCAAGCCAAGGGCTGCACCGATGATGATTTCAAGCCGCGCGGCCGTTTCGCCCCAAAGGCGCCGAAATCCGCCAATGGAAAATCCCGCGGCATCAATGATATGCAGCAGGCCTTTGCGGTTGCGCGGCATTTGGGGGTCCTGAGCCATTGGCATTACCCTTTGCAGCTGGCGCTGATGTCCAGCGCGGGATCTTTGATGGATGTCTGAACATCCAACAGGCCTAGGACTGTGTGGAAAAACACATCATGCGTCATCCGATCACGCGTTTTGGTCGCCAGGCAATCCTGCGCCACGCCAAGGCGCGCCTGATACCCCTGCCCCAGCCAGATCAAGAACGGCACAGATGTCTGCGTTTCTGGCGCAAACAGCTTTGGCATGCCGTGCAAATACACCCCGCCCTCGCCCAAGGATTCGCCGTGATCCGACATATACAAAAGCCCCGCATCCACACGGGTCGCAGCCGCCATCATATCAATCGCCTGCGCCAGCACATAATCCGTTTGGGCGATGCTGTTATCATAGGCGTTGATGATCTCATCTTGGCTGCATTTATCAAATTCGGCAGTGCGGCAATCGGGTGTGAACAGGCGCCGCGCTTCGGGATAACGCAGGTAATAGGCCGGCCCATGACTGCCGATCATATGCAGCACCAAAACAGTGTTTTTCTGTGCCTCGGCCAAGGTCTTTTCCAGCAGGGGCAGGAAGATCTCATCCGTGCATTCCCCTGCGGCGCAGGCCGCTGGATCCCACGCGGCATCCACCCGTGACCAGCCCTGCGGCAGGGATCGCATGATGGATTGATCGCCGGTGTTATTGTCCCACCACTGCGCATCAAACCCAGCGCGGGCAATTACATCCATCAGGTTTTCGTGGGTTTTGAATAAATCGCGGGAATAGGCATCCTCGCCAAAATGGGAAAACATACACGGCACCGACACATTGGTCAGCGTGCCGCAGGAATGGGTGTTGGAAAAATACGCCACTTCGCGCTGCGCCAAAAGCGGGGTTGTGGCCCGCGCGCCCGGTTGCAGGCCAAAATTCTGCGCCCGCGCCGTTTCGCCCAAAAATACAACAAACACCATTGGCTTATCGCCAGTCGATGCTGCACCCTGTGCGGCGTCCAGCCCAATCTGCGTGGGCGGCCCCAAGGGGGTGGCCAATTCGCCGCGAACGTATTTCACAACCGCTGTGATGGTTGCCCCGGGCTGATAACTGGCCATCAGTTGACGGTTTTCACGGATAGCCGCGGAATATGCCTTGAAATCCAGCAATAAGAATGCGGGAACCAATGCGAAAGAAACCGCCACACCAACCGGCCAGCGCCATAGCC
>JALQTR010000159.1 GCA_023260835.1 Paracoccaceae bacterium | reverse complement strand
CCATTGCCCCGCCCGAGGTGGCACCTGCACCAATCACGGTGTGAATTTCATCGATGAACAGCACCGCATCGGGGTGGTCTTCGAACTCTTTCATGACGGCCTTCAGACGTTCCTCAAAATCTCCGCGATACCGCGTGCCGGCCAGCAGCGCGCCCATATCCAGCGAGAAGATCGTGGTATTGGCCAAAATTTCTGGCGTTTCGCCATCAACGATTTTGCGCGCCAGCCCTTCGGCAATGGCGGTTTTGCCAACGCCTGGGTCCCCGACCAGCAGGGGATTGTTTTTGCGGCGGCGGCATAGAACCTGGATGCAGCGTTCGACCTCATCCGCGCGGCCGATCAACGGGTCCACATCGCCCTTGCGGGATTTGTCATTCAGGTTGACGCAATATTTCGACAGCGCGCTTTCATCCTCTTTCGCCTCATCCCCGGTGTCTGCCCCCGCTGTGGCATCTTCGGCGCCTGAAACGGGGCGGGCTTCGCCGAAGCTGGGATTTTTGGCAACGCCATGCGCGATGAAATTCACCGCGTCATAGCGGGTCATATCCTGTTCTTGCAAAAAGAAGGCGGCGTTTGATTCGCGTTCGGCAAAGATGGCGACCAAAACATTGGCCCCTGTGACCTCGGCCCGGCCAGCGCTTTGGACGTGGATTGCCGCGCGTTGGATCACACGTTGGAAGGCGGCGGTTGGTACGGCTTCGCTGCCTTCGATATCGGTGACAAGATTGGCAAGCTCTTCGTCAATAAACTCAACCAACGTGCCGCGCAGATCCTCAAGATCCACATTGCAGGCGCGCAAGACGCGAATGGCGTCGGGTTCATCCAACAGCGCCAGCAGCAAATGTTCCAGCGTGGCAAATTCATGCGCGCGCTTGTTGGCCAGGGCAAGGGCGGAATGGATGGCTTGTTCGAGTGAGTTTGAAAATGACGGCACTTTAAAAGCTGCTCCTTCGTTTGCGGATGGGGCCAGCCCCCATGGCTGCACCTTATATAAGATAGTGTGATCGAGTTTTTACTGGCTTCAAGGGAAAACTTGCAAAATATCGTATAATTTTAGCTATTTTTCCGCAGTGTTCAGAATTCATCCTTTAATTGACGGATTTTCGCAAAGACCTGCGCATCGGTTGCATCTTCCATGCCAAGCCGCTGGCGCAGGGCCGGATCATGCGCCCGCATGAAGGGGTTTGTGGCCTTTTCCAGCGATAAAAGCGCCGGAACGGTGGCGCGGCCTTCCGCCCGCGCGCGGGTTACATCGGCCGCGCGGGTCTGCAATTGGGCGTTATCAGGGTCAATGGACAGAGCAAATTTCACATTGGAGGCGGTGTATTCATGGCCTGAACAAACCAGCGTTTCATCGGGCAGGGCGGCAAAGGCCGAAATGGTGTCATGCATTTGATCTGCCGTGCCTTCGAACAGGCGACCGCAGCCCATGACCATCAAACTGTCGGCACAAAACAGCGCCGGTGCTGCCGCGAAGTAATAGGCCACATGGCCCAAGGTATGGCCCGGTGCGGCCAGAACGCGGCAACCATCGGGGCCCTCGCCCAATTGGGTGCCGGCGTCGATCAGGTGATCCAGGGCTGGCAGTTTGTCTGCCTCGGCCCGCGGACCATAGGATTGAGCGCCAGTTGCGGCTTTGATATCGGCCAAACCATCCACATGGTCCCAATGATGATGCGTGATCAAAATGCGATCCAGTGTCCATCCCCGCGTGGTCAATTCAGCCAAAATGGGCGCGGCGTCTGGCGCGTCGATCAGGGTTACGGCGGACGGCCCCTTTATCAGATAGGCATAATTGTCCTGAAGGCAGGGGATGGTCACAATTTCCAAAGTCATAGCTTTTCCCATAAATCTTGCTAATCTGTATCAAAGGTAGCGTGATTTGGGACTGGTTCGCAATGCATCTTGATGTCGTTCAATTGCGTAAATTTTACTACCGCAGCACATTGGGGCGGGCGGTGCAAAAGGTGATCCGCGATGAACTGGTGCGGCTGTGGCCGCCCATGCGGGGCGAAACGATTGCGGGCTTTGGCTTTGCCGCGCCGCTGTTGCGCCCCTATTTGCAGGACGCGCGGCGGGTTATGGCACTGATGCCCGGGCCGCAGGGGGTAATGCAATGGCCGTTCGGCCTGCCGAATGTGTCTGTATTGTGCGAAGAAACCGCATGGCCGATTGAAACGGGCCGCGTGGATCGGTTGGTGATGCTGCATGGGTTGGAAACATCGGCCGCGCCCGAAGCCATCTTGGCCGAGGCATGGCGTGTGCTTGGCCCCGGGGGGCGCCTGATGGTGATCGTGCCCGCACGCGCAGGGCTTTGGTCGCGCAGTGATGCAACGCCCTTTGGCTTTGGTCGCCCCTACAGCACCCAACAGTTGGATGGGCAGTTGCGCAGCTTTGGATTTACACCGCAGCGGGTGTCCCCAGTTTTGCACCAACCGCCGCTGCAAGGACGGTTTTGGTTGCGCGCGGGGCCGATGATTGAACGCATGGGGCGCAAGGCGGCGCGGTTGGCCCCAGCGGGCGTGTTGATGGTTGAGGCGACAAAGCTGCCGCCCCAAGGGGGAACACCCCTGCGCGCTGCGCAGCGGGTCATTTCGGTCTTGGCGCCAAAGCCAACCACGGCGGCGCTGTGACCACCACCAATCGGAAATTTTTTCAACTTGCAGGTCCAATACATTAGGAAAGCTGAATGTTACCGCCACCTTATATGGCGGTAAGATTTACAACCGGCACCGCATCTTGGGGGCGCTGAATCACCCAAAATTGTCGAAAATTGACGCTTTTGACGTAAAGAAATAATGCGCAAAGCGTCGCAGTTTGGGTAAGTGCATGAAAAAACGATGAAAACTATATGCTGCAAAACAGCATTGTAATGTTGCCCCAAACGGAATGCTCTGCTAGACCCCAGCGTGATTTAATACGCCAAGCGGGTTTGGTGTATGTAAACCTTCCTGTGGAATTCATTTCGCAGGACAAGACATCGGAAGGGTGGACGTGTCAGAACCAGTTTCGATCTCTCGCGGCATTGCAGCGCGCTATGCCACAGCGGTTTTTGAAATCGCGAAAGAGAACGGCGCAATCGCCGAATTAGAAAGCAATATGGACGACCTGTCGGTCGCCCTTGCGCAAAGCGCCGAATTTCGTGCGCTTATCGCATCCCCAATTTACAGCCGCGACGAACAGTCAGGTGCCATTGCGGCACTGGCCGATAAAATGGGTTTGGCCGAGGTGGTTAAAAATACCTTTGCTTTAATGGCGCAAAAGCGCCGCCTTTTTGTTCTGCCGCAATTGATTGATGCGCTGCGCGCCTTGATCGCGGAAGAAAAAGGCGAAGTGTCCGCGCAGGTGACTTCGGCGAAAAAGCTGACTGCAAAGCAGCTCGAATCGCTGGAAGCCACGCTGAAAGCGCGTATTGGCAAAGATGTCAAAATTAATGCGGCCGTTGATGAAGATCTCATTGGCGGTCTTGTTGTTAAGGTGGGCTCGAAGATGATCGACACGTCGATCCGCTCCAAGCTCAATTCCCTCCAGAATGCAATGAAAGAGGTCGGAT
>JALQTR010000110.1 GCA_023260835.1 Paracoccaceae bacterium | reverse complement strand
GTCAGCATGATCCCGATCCATGCGCTGGCGCGGCGTCTCTCCCGGCTTCAGGTATTTCTCGCAGTCAAGCACCATGCTTTGCCACTTGTCGGCGCGGCGACGGGTCTTGTCGATTTCCTGCGCCTGTAGCTGCGCTTCGCGCTCAAGCTGTTCGATGCGGTCGGCAGCAGCAAATGCGTCTCGACATTCTTCTTCTGCCATGCAGGGATTAGCGTCGATGTCACACGAGCAAGCATCCCGAAGTCGTTGCACTAGATCATCACTCATCATTTCTCCCCTTGTTTTCCAGATTCACGCTTCGTTTACCGTATGTCCGTGGAAAACTTGCGCAGCCCAAAACAGGCATATCGCATTGAAATGTATAGGAAAACTGCGCGTTGCGAAAACGGATTTGCAATCCGCTGCGTCACCACTCCGCCAACTCGCCCAGCTGTGCTTTATGCGGTGCATAGGGGCGCAATATACGAAGGGATGCGCCGGCGCAAGGGGCTAACGACATCTGTCAGGCGGGCTTTTTGACCAAGGCCTGCATGGCAGAGGCCGCGGCGATAACATCGGACCGCAACGCACCGGGTAATGTATCTGTTTTTGTCAAATCACGGGATTTGATGTTGCTTTCAAATTGCCGCAGCAACTGATGCACCCCAGCCGCCCCCAATACCGCGGCCGTCCCCGCCAATTTATGCGCCGCGCGGGCGGCTTGGTCATAATCGCCCGATAAAAGATCCTGTTCGATTTGTTGCGCAACCGCATGGGCATCTTGGACAAATTGGGAAATATGCCCCTGAATATCCCGTTCAGGCAAGGCCATTTGAAGGGTGCTGAATGTGTCGCGATCTATTAGATCATGCGTATTTGCCCGTCCGTGCACGGATTGCGCCTGTCCCTGCCCGCCTCGCCCGCCTTTGAGCTGGCACAGCGATTTTAACAGGATCTCTTTCGAAATGGGCTTAATCACCACCGCATCAATACCCGAGCTAATGAAGCCCTCGATCTGATCGTCCAAAGCATGCGCCGTCACACCGATGATTGGAATGTTCCGCGTTTGCGGATCGGCCCGCAGGATTTGTGTGGCCGTCAGGCCATCCATGCGTGGCATCGATATATCCATCAAAATCACATCAAGCTTTGAGGCGTTAGATAAGGCATAATTCACAGCATCTTGGCCGTCGATTGCCTCGGCCACTTTGACGCCTTCGGTTTTAAGGATTTCTTTAATGATCAGCCGGTTAACATCGTTATCTTCGGCCACCAAAACATGCAGGTTCTTCAGATCAGTATAGGATGGGCCCACCTGTCCGTCTTTGGCCGCGGCTTGCTGTGGACTATCCGCAATCGGCATAATGACAGACACTGTGAAGACACTGCCCTGCCCCAAAGTGCTTTGAACCTGCACATCACCGCCCATGGCGCGCGCGGCCCTTTGGACAATTCCCAACCCCAAGCCAGTGCCATCATTGTTGCGAGTATAGCTGCCATCCAGCGTTTCGAAATTTTCGAAAATACGGCCCAGATCCTGCTCTGCGATCCCAATCCCAGTGTCTGCAACCGCCAAATTGATGGCGAGTGTTCCATTTGTGTCAGATGGTTTGGCCGATAAGCTGATCGTAACTTGGCCATTTCGGGTAAATTTAATAGCATTCGATAATAGATTGATCAAAACATGATTGAACAGCTGTTCTGACCCCAAAACGGGGGGGATCGGATCAGAGGGGGTTTTGATGATTAACTGGTTGTCCCGCGCATTGGCCTGGGGGCGCACCTGTTTCACCGCCCGCTCGACAAGATCCTGAATGTAAAAGGCCGCCTTGGGAAGGTCGGGCGATTCATCCGCGCCAAGCCGTGTTAATTCCAACAGATTGTTCACCTGTTCAAGCGCGGATTGACCGCAGCTTTGCAAGATACCTGTTAGCCATTCTTGGCGATCATCCAGCACGGTGGTATCGCGCATCAATTCAACGCCGGCAATGATCCCATTTAAGGGGGTGCGCAATTCATGGCTCATCACTGCCAAAAAGCGTGCCTTTGCCTGTTCGCCTTTCAGCGCATCATTGCGCGCTGTGCGCAGCGATTCTTCGCGGGCAATCCGTTCGGAAATATCATGGCCAAAGCCAATCAATAATTTTCGTCCACCGGCACTTTGCGCCAGACCGATGACCACCTCCAGCGGGACCAATCGCCCATCGGCGTGCAGGCAATCCATGCGAACCGGTCGACCATCCCCAATATGGGCCTTTTGCGCCTCACGCGCCTGCGCAATTTGTTTGGCAACGGCATCATCCTGCGTATAATCGCGGATTAATTGTGCAAACCCATTATTTTGGACATTATCCCAAGTTAATCCCAATGTTTGCGTGGCCGCTGAATTAAATTCCAGCAGTTTCCCATCCTCATCCAGAACAACAACCGCGTCTTGGGATGTTTCAAATGTGGCGCGCAGATTGGCGGAAATACGGCCCAATGCAACCGTTTGCCACCGCTGCTGCGCCAATAAAAACAACGCCGCGATGATGGTGAAAAACAATAGTGTGACCAGCAAAAAAGCGCCCAGAGAAAACCCGTAAAAACTGTCGCGCAGCTGGGCGCGATGGGCGTCTTGTTGGGTGTAAATATCCTGCGCAACTTTCAACACACCCGTGTGGGTGATGGTTGTTAAATTCTGCACTTCAACCTTCAGATTCGGCAAGCCAATTGCCAACGCCGCATCAGGGCCATCGATCAGGGGAATGTTGCGATCCAAAAACAGATCATGCTGTGCCAAAATTCCCTGAAGACTGGCCTGTGCCATCGGAAACCGATCAAAGGCCCCATCCGTCAGCATCTGAATACGGCTGTAAAGAATGTCAAACCGTTGCCGCACCTGCAGCAAGGTCTTGGGTGATGTGGTCAGTTGGGCGTCTGCAATCGACAATTGCAGTGACTTCAAATCATTTTCCAACTGGGTGATGTTCCATGTCAGATCATCCGTTCGGGCCACATGATCATTCACCTGACGTAATGAGGCCGTGAACAAATACACCGCCACGCCAATCGCCGCGACCACTGCCAGCAGGAAAACCGTCTGAATCACTTTGCTGCGCTGATTTGATTTTGGGCTGTCTTCAAACGACGGCGTATATAAATCAGCCATTAATCCAATCCCTTAACGCCGCAGCCAGCCATGACCTATTCCCATAGCAAAACATCAATAGTCGGTATTTTCCAGACCTTATATCATCTTTTTTAACACGATTTACACGAAAATATGCTTAATATTGTTAACGCAGTCATTCGATAACGGTTGCGCGCCTGATTTTGCGACTTAATAATCCGGTCGAATAGCAAATAAACTCTTGAGACTTGCAAAGCGCATGATATAAGCAAAAATAACCAAAAAGATGCAGTTATCCAACATACGACGTATGAAACATAACTGCCTGTAGACATTTAACAAAAGGGCGCCGCTTGCTGACGGTTCCGGAATAAAGGCACAACACGATGAGCGATGGAATTTCAATTTTGATTGCAGATGACCACGGGATGATTTTGGACATCCTGTCGATGTATCTGACGGCACAAGATGACATGAAGGTCACGACCGCCGAAGATCTGAATCATGCGTTGGGACAAATTGCCGAAAATGGGGCCTATGATTTGGTGCTTTTGGATTACAACATGCCTGGCATGAATGGCATGGCGGGTCTGCGCCGCGTGATCGATGTGAATGGCGGCAACCCTGTGGCCATTATCACCGGCATCCCCACAAAACGGATGACGGAAGAGGCGCTGGAAAACGGTGCGGCGGGTGTCTTGCCCAAAACAATGGCCGCACGCTCGCTCAGCAATGCTATTCGGTTTATGCAGGCGGGTGAAACCTATCTGCCACTGTCGCTGATGCGCGAAGATACCCCTGCGGCCGCGCAAAAGGATGGCCCCCTCAGCGGGCGTGAAATGACCGTATTGGAATATCTGGGCGAAGGCCGCCAGAACAAAGAGATCGCAAACGCTCTGGGCCTCAGCGAAGCAACGATTAAAATGCATGTGAAATCAATCTGTAAAAAGCTGGATGCCAATAACCGCACCCATGCTGTGATTGTCGCGCGGGATATGGGGCTGCTGTAACCCCCCCCCCTTTGCTTTTGCAAAAAATCATCCTAAGTCTGGCGAGACTTTGAAATAGAGGATCGCCATGACCTCCCCTTGCATCATTTGCGTTGCCATCACCGGCTCTGTGCCGCAGCAGGCCCATAACCCCGCCGTTCCGATCACCGTTGCTGAACAGGTCGAAAGCACCCATGCTGCATTCGAAGCGGGGGCCAGTATCGCCCATTGCCATGTGCGCATGGACGATGGCACGCCCACATCGGACCCGGATCGCTTTGCCCTGCTGATGGAAGGCATTTCCAAACATTGTCCGGGGATGATCATCCAGCTGTCCACGGGCGGGCGTTCGGGCGCAGGCCGCGAACGCGGCGGGATGCTGCCGCTGCGCCCTGATATGGCGTCGTTATCGGTTGGGTCCAATAATTTCCCAACCCGTGTTTATGAAAATCCACCAGAATTGGTTGATTGGTTGTCCAGCGAAATGCGCACCTATGATGTGATGCCCGAGATCGAAGCCTTTGACCTGAGCCACATTCACCAAGCCGTCCGGATGTATAACGAAGGGCTGCTGGGTAAAAAACTATATGTGCAGTTTGTCATGGGCGTGAAAAATGCCATGCCGGTGGATAAGGATGTGTTTGATTATTATGTCAAAACCATGCAACGTTTGGCGCCCGATGCACCATGGTGTGCCGCCGGAATTGGCCCGGGGCAGATCTTGGTCAATGAATGGGCGATTGCCGCAGGCGGACATACCCGCACCGGGCTAGAGGATAACCTGCGGCTGGACAAATCCACATTGGCCCCATCAAACGCTGCATTGGTACAGCGCGCCGTGGATTTATGTGAAAAATACGAACGCCCCGTGGCCACATGGCAACAGGCGCGCCAGATTTTGGATCGCCCCTTGCGCAACGCCTGATGCTCAGCCCGCGCGCCCCGCGCGGGTCAAAACAAACAGGCCCGACAGCAAAATCGCCGCACCGATGATGGATTGCGCATTGGCCGTTTCTCCGACCAGAGTGACGGCCAGCAAAAACGCACTTAATGGTTCGATCAGGGTGAATGTCACGGCCGTTCCAACCGGTACGCGCCGCAGACCCCAAGTGAAACACCAATAGGCCAGCGCCGTGGCCCCCAGTCCCAAAAAGACCAACAGGACCAAACTGGTCAGGCTGTCAATCCAGGCCAAATTCACCACCAAAAGCCCTGGCGATATGATGACTGCAGCGGCCCCAAAGACCAAGGCCGCCACCCATAAGGGCCCAAGATGCGTGGGCATTTGTGCACTGATCACCGCATAGGCGGCATAGGATACGCCGGCCCCAGCAGCAAACCCAAGCCCCAGCAGCGGCACGTTGCTGACACCTGGGGCCAAAATGACCAAGGCCCCGCCGATAATGGCCATACCCTGCCCCAACAGGGGCAAGGCACCAGGCAAGGCCCGATCCCGAAATGCGGTATAAAGCGCCACCCAAATGGGCGCAGATCCAAGCGCCACCAATGTGCCCATTGCCACACCGGCCTGTGCGACCCCAAAGAAAAACAGGGCATTGTAGGCGGCCATTGAAAGCCCCGCCAAAATCACCGCCCGTTTGGGCAGCTGCCGCCATTGCGGCAAAGGCCCCGTCAGCGCGCGGGCAAAGATCAGCAAGCCCGCACCACCGATGATCAGCCGCAGCGCCCCTACGGCCAGCGGATCGCGCGCCTCGGGCAAAAAGGCCTGAATCGTGCCCGTGGTCCCCCACAGGACTGCCGCCGCCGCCACAGCCAAAAGGCCCATGAAAAAGCTGTTCATTGTGGTTCAATCCCCATCGGCGCGACGGGCGCGCAATTTGTTGAAATAGGCAACTCGTTTGGCCAAATCCCGTTCAAACCCACGTTCAACCGGTTGGTAAAGTTCAGGCCGCGCAACGCCATCGGGGAAATAATTTTGCCCCGAAAACCCATCAGGCGCATCATGGTCATAGGCATAACCCGCCCCGAACCCCTGTTCTTTCATCATCTTTGTTGGCGCGTTCAAAATATGCGCCGGCGGGGGCGCCGATCCGCTGTCTTTGGCCAAGCGCCGCGCCGCCTTATAGGCGACATAGGCCGCGTTTGATTTGGGGGCCAAAGCCAAATAGACCACGATCTGCGCCAAGGCCAGCTCGCCCTCGGGGCTGCCAAGGCGTTCGTAACTTTCCCAGGCGGCTGTTGCATGGATTTGCGCCTGCGGATCGGCCAGGCCGATATCCTCGACCGCCATGCGCAGCAGACGGCGCGCCAAATAACGGGGGTCTTCGCCCCCCTCCAGCATCCGTGCGAACCAATAAAGCGCGGCATCGGGATCAGACCCGCGCACTGATTTATGCAAGGCGGATATCAGATTGTAATGGCTGTCACCCGATTTATCATACTGCGCTGCACGGCGCATCAGCCGCGCGGACAGATCACCTGTATCCAATGGAACCGGCGCATCCCATGATGCCACCTGTTCGCATAGGTTCAGCAGCGCGCGCCCATCCCCATCGGCCATCGTGCGCAGCGCGATGCGGGCCGCATCTGTCAGGGGCAGATCGCGCCCCAATTCCTGTTCGGCCCGCGCCAGCAGCTGCTCCATTGCCGCGTCATCCAGACGTGTCAGCATGATGACTTGGGCGCGGCTCAGGACCGCGGCGTTCAGCTCGAAAGAAGGGTTTTCCGTGGTGGCCCCAACCAAAATGATGGTGCCATCCTCCATATGTGGCAAAAACCCGTCCTGCTGGCTTTTGTTGAACCGATGAATTTCGTCCACAAACAGCAGCGTCCCTTGCCCTGCCGCATGGCGTTGTTTGGCCGCTTCGAATATTTTGCGCAGCTCTGGCACGCCGGTGAAAATCGCACTGATCTGGACGAAATGCAAATCGCTGACCTGTGCCAAAAGCCGCGCGATGGTGGTTTTGCCCACCCCCGGCGGCCCCCACAGAATCAGCGACGACAGATGCCCAGACGCCACCATAGACCCCAACGGGCCAGAGGGCGCCAGAACAGCCTGCTGCCCGATCACGTCTGTCAGGTGTTTTGGTCGCAGCCGATCCGCCAAAGGGCGCGGTGCGTTGGCAGCAGTGGCGTCTGATGCAAATAAATCTGTCATATCAGCGCCGGAACTGCGATGTCAGCTGTTGCGCGCCGCGCTGCACCACCACTCGCGTGCGGCCATTCGCTCGGCGCAATAAATCCACGGCATCGCGGCTTGAGGTGACAGATTGCCCATCGATATCGACCAACACATCCCCCGCACGCAGCCCAACGCGGGGGGCCACCTGCCCAGGGTCCAATATCAGCGCCCCACGATCAATCGACAACCGATGTTCGACCACAACCGCCGGATTAACGGTGATCAGCTGAAGACCCGGAAAAATATCACCCTGCCCCATGGTGACGGGATCACGCGATGGGGTTTCAGGCGGCGCAATCAGCGACACAGTTAAATCCGCCTCGCGCCCATCACGCCAGCGTGTGACCACGGTTTGCGCGCCCAAACCGCGCACCGATAACCGATAGAGCATTTCTGCCGGTGTATCGACCGCCTGACCATCGACCGCCAAAATAACATCCCCCGCGGCAATCCCCGCCGCCAAAAACGGGCTTTGTGGGTGCAGCCCCGAAATCAACACCCCGCCGGGGCGCGCCGCGCCCAAGGATGCGGCCAAATCCGGATCCAAAGGTTGGCCTGACATCCCCGCCCATGGGCGCATAAACACCTGCGCCCCCGCCTTGGCCTGCGCCAAAAACTGCGCCACCAGATCGGCGGGAATCGCAAAGCCCACGCCATTTGATCCCCCAGACCGCGTCAGGATCGAGGTATTAATCCCAATTAAACGGCCCTGAACATCAATCAGCGCCCCACCTGAATTGCCGGGGTTAATCGCCGCATCGGTTTGAATATAATACCCGCGCGCATTGCCCGTGGCGGTTCCGGTGCGCGCCAATCCAGACACAATCCCCGAAGTGACCGTTTGGCCGACCCCAAAGGGGTTGCCGATGGCCAGCACCAATTCGCCCACTTCGACCGTGTCAGAGCCGCGCAGGGGCAGCGCCGGCAGAACAGGGGCATTTTCCATTTGCAAAATCGCCAAATCCGATTCGGCATCCGACAGCAGCACCTTTGCCGCGAATTCACGCTTATCCGCCAGAACAACACGAATGTCAGTGGCCCCGCCCACAACATGATAGTTCGACACAACAATCCCGCTGGCGTCCAAAATCACTCCCGATCCAAGCGAATTTTGCACCCGCGGGCGCACCTGCCCGAATTGTTTGAAGAATTCCCCAAACACTGGATCGTTTTGAAAGGGCGATACGCGCTGCGCCACAACCCGTTTGGCATAAATATTCACAACCGCAGGGCCGGCCTGTTTCACCAAGGGCACAAAGCTGAGCGCCACCTGCGCCGCCGATTGCGGCACCTGAACCGTCTGCGCGGGCAGTGCATGGGGCAGCATCATACACAGGATAAACCCAAGTTTCTTGATAAAGGACTGCATCGAAAACACCTCACTCATGCCGGATTTTATTGCGCACGCGGGTCCATCCGCCGGGGGTCAACAACAGGGCCAAAACGAACCCCACGATAAACCCCGTTAGATCCGCAATCCACTGCGGCGCGCCACCAAAAAGCGCAGCAAAGATTAATTGCAGCCCCATCAGCATCCCGATCAGGCCAAAGGCGCGGGTACTTTGCGCGCCCATATCATCCAATTTGCGCCACAAAAGATAGGTAAACCCACCGATCAATCCATAAACCCCAGGAAAAGCGCCGATCAGGATTTGTGGCGCATCGCCGATGGCGCCATAGGCAAAGGCCCCG
>JALQTR010000077.1 GCA_023260835.1 Paracoccaceae bacterium | reverse complement strand
GCCAACAATGTCCGGATTGGAAAAAGCGTGAAAATCCAGAACAACGTCTCTGTCTATGAAGGGGTGGAACTCGGGGATTATGTGTTCTGTGGCCCCTCCGTGGTGTTTACCAATATCATGCAGCCACGTAGTGAATTTCCCCAATCTTGTCATCGAGATACGAGATGTTGGCAAAATAGGCGCGGCGCGCCCGGCGCACCATTTCATCGCTTAAGGTGTAGTTGCGCCAATCGTTGGCATCGAAAATGCGCTGGGAATGCGGGTCGTGCTGATCATAGTCAAAGGCAGGCACCTGCGGGTCAAGATGGGCGCAATCCTCGTATAGGTCCCAATATTTGCGCCGCGCAACATAGGGGTCATGCGGATGGGTGAAACTGACGGCCATGCACCATGGGCGATCGTCCTGCCCGCGGGCATAATCATAGAGCTTGGCCTTGGCGTGAAAGGCCACCTCATCATCATATTCCATTTGGTTGCTGGTTTCGGCCACGCCGGCATCTGTGACGGATGACATATTGTGATACCACCAATCAATCCGCTCGCCTGGTTTGCGATAATCTGGGGTCCAGCCGAAATCGGCGGGGTAGATATCTGTGGTTAGGCGTTCCTCGAACCCGTGCATCTGATCGGGCCCGACAAAATGCATTTTGCCTGATAGGCATGTCTGATACCCGGCCCGGCGCAAATGGTGGGCAAAGGTTGGCAGGTCCGATGCAAATTCCGCGGCATTGTCATAAACCCCACTGGTCGAGGGTAATTGCCCCGACATGAACGATGCCCGCCCGGGCGCGCACAAGGGGGATGCGGTATAGCAGCGTTCAAACCGCGCCGATTCGGCAGCAAGCGCCCGCAGGTTTGGCACATGCAGCCAATCCGCCGGCCCATCCGGAAACAGCGTGCCGTTTAATTGATCCACCATAATAATCAGGAAATTCGGCTTCGACATCAATATGGTCCTTTAAGATGCGCAAAGGGCAAGTTCCGCCCGCAGCGCCGCGTTCACATGCTCAGCTGCGCGCGCCCCATTTGGGGCTTCGGCGCGCAGGCTGTGATACAGATAAAGCCCGTCAATCAGTGCGGCTAGGCGCTTTGCGACATCCATGGCGCGCGCGCCTGAAAGGGGGCGCAGATGCGCCGCCAGATTGCTGCGCAGTCGACGTTGATACACCCGCAAAAGCCGCGCTGCGCGCGGTTCCACATTGGCCAGAACATAAAAGTTCATCCAAGCGACCACATGGGTGCGGTCGAAATTGGGCTGCGCAAAAGATGCAAAAATGATGGCCTGAACCCGCTCATGCGGGGTTTGCGCCTGCACCAACGCACCCCGCACCAAATCGCCATAGGTGCGCAGAATTTGCCGCATGGCTTCGACCAGAATATCGGATTTGGAGCCAAAATAATGATGCGCCAATGCACTGGACATACCCGCGGCCCGCGCAATCTGCGCGACAGTCACATCGGTTGTGCCTTTTTCGCCAATCTGTTCGATCGTCGCTTTGATCAGCGCGTCCCGTCTGATAGGCTGCATTCCAAGTTTGGGCATCAATCATCCTTTATTGCTTGCAAAACTGACGCTAATGGTATTTTTGTTGATCAGTCAATCAAGAAAAACAATTCACAGGGAGTATCCTTCATGAAAATCAAATCCGTTCTTTTGGCATCGGCGATGACGGCGCTTGCGGCACCTGTTTTGGCAGATTGTAATTCGGTGACATTCGCGGATGTTGGTTGGACCGACATCACCGCAACCACCGCGGCCACATCGGTTGTGTTGGATGCGCTGGGGTATGATACTGAAACCAAACTGCTGTCCGTGCCGGTGACATATGCCTCTTTGGCGAAGGGGGATGTGGATGTGTTTTTGGGCAATTGGATGCCCACAATGGAAGGCGACATTGCGGCCTATCGCGACGCAGGCACCGTTGATACCGTCCGCGCCAATTTGGAGGGCGCAAAATACACACTGGCGGTGAATAAGGTTGCGGCCGATCTGGGCATCAAAGATTTCGCCGACATTGCCAAACATAAGGACGCCTTGGACGGCAAGATTTATGGGATCGAACCGGGCAATGATGGCAACCGTCTGATCCAATCCATGATTGATGGCAATAATTTTGGTCTGGCCGGTTTTGAAGTTGCGGAAAGTTCCGAACAAGGCATGCTGGCGCAGGTTGCTCGCGCCGATCGCAAAGGCGAGCCTGTGGTGTTTTTGGGCTGGGAACCCCATCCGATGAACGCCAATTTCGACATGTCCTATCTGACTGGTGGCGATGATTTCTTTGGTCCCAACCTGGGCGGTGCAACGGTTTATACCAATACCACCGCGGGATATGCCAATGCTTGCCCCAATTTGGGGGCCTTCTTTGGGAACCTGTCATTTTCCTTGGCGATGGAAAATGAAATCATGGGCGCCATCTTGAACGACGGCGCAGACCCCGAAGCGGCTGCCGCGGCTTGGTTGAAGGCAAATTCGGCCGTGATCCCATCCTGGCTGAAGGGTGTGAAAACCAAAGACGGCGGTGATGCGCTGGCGGCTGTAAAGGCCAAGCTGGGCCTGTAATGATCTGACTGCGCGCCCGCCAAGTTCGGGCGCGCAATCTTGCCGGAGTGCGCTTTATGATCGAGTGGTTATCCACACATAAAATCCCAATCGGCCTGTGGGCACGCAGCGGGTTTGAATGGCTGCAAGATAATTTTGCACCGTTTTTCGATGCGTTGGCCGACGGGATGGAGGCGATGAT
Organism: Paracoccaceae bacterium; assembly: GCA_023260835.1. GTDB lineage: Bacteria > Pseudomonadota > Alphaproteobacteria > Rhodobacterales > Rhodobacteraceae > JALQTR01. Next base: position 14,376 of record JALQTR010000077.1, on the reverse strand, counting down.
CGACGCCATTTTGTGGATCATGCAAGCGCCGCCGCCTTTGGCTGTGATTGGCGTTTTTGTGGCCATCGCGGCCGCTTTGCATCGCAGCTGGGCTGTGCCATCGTTTTTGGCTTTGGGTTTTGTGTTCATTTTGAACCAAGCCTATTGGGAAGAAACCACCGAAAGTCTGACCTTGGTTTTGGCGGCCTGTGTGTCTTGTATGGTGATGGGCGTGCCGATCGGGATTGCTGCGGCACATCGCCCACGGCTTTATGCGGCCATGCGGCCCATTTTGGATCTGATGCAGACATTGCCGACTTTTGTGTATTTGATCCCTGCGATTGTGTTTTTTGGAATTGGGATGGTGCCGGGCCTGATTGCCACGATTATTTTCGTGCTGCCGGCGCCTATTCGTTTAACACATTTGGGGGTCAGCTCGACCCCGCCCGCCCTGATCGAGGCCGCGCTGGCCTTTGGGGCCAGCCATGGGCAGGTGCTGCGCAAGGTGGAATTGCCCTATGCGATGCCGCAAATCATGGCGGGGCTGAACCAGACGATTATGCTGTCTTTGTCGATGGTGGTGATTGCGGCGCTGGTGGGGGCAGATGGGCTGGGTGTACCGGTGGTGCGCGCGCTTAATCAGGTCAATACGGCGCTTGGGTTCGAAAGTGGTTTTGTGATCGTTGTCTTGGCCATTATGCTGGATCGCTTTTTCCGGGTGGGGCGCAAATGACAACGGCTGTTTCAATCGAAAATGTATCCATCGTATTTGGGGATGCACCCCAGCGGGCGCTGCCATTGATGGATGCGGGTGGGCTGCGCGCCGATATCTTGGCGCAAACGGGCCAAACCATGGGGGTGCATGATTGTTCAATCCAGATTGCGCAGGGGGAAACCCTGGTTCTGATGGGGTTATCTGGATCGGGTAAATCCACGCTGTTGCGGGCGATTAACGGGTTAAATCCGGTTGCGCGCGGGCAGGTGCAGGTGACCACGCCGCGCGGCACGGTTGATGTGACCCATGCCCGCGGTGCCGCCCTGCGCGCCCTGCGCGCGCGCGATGTGTCGATGGTGTTTCAGCAATTTGCCCTGCTGCCCTGGCGCAGCGTGGCGCAAAATGTGGCTTTGGGGCTGGAACTGGCTGGGATGCCAAAGACACAAATCGCGGATAGTGTGGCTGATCAATTGGCTCTGGTGGGTCTGTCTGATTGGGCGGACAAACCGGTATCTGCCCTGTCTGGCGGCATGCAGCAGCGCGTTGGGCTGGCCCGCGCCTTTGCCACGCAGGCGCCAATTTTGCTGATGGATGAACCATTTTCCGCGCTCGATCCGCTGATCCGCAGCAAATTGCAAGATGATCTGATGGACCTACAGGCCCGCCTGAAACGCACGATCATCTTTGTCAGCCATGATCTGGATGAGGCGTTTAAAATCGGCGACCGTATTGCCCTGATGGAGGAAGGCCGGATTGTACAATGCGGCACGCCAACTGAAATCTACAAAGCCCCAGCAACACCCTATGTGGCGGAATTTGTGGCGCATATGAACCCTTTATCAATCCTGACGGCTGCGGATATTGCCGATCCGGCGCTTTTGGGCGGCGATCCGCTGCCCGAGGTCCCCGGCCATATGCCATTGATGGATGTCATGCAAAACATGTCCAAAGGGTCTGATGTGTTGGCCGTGCGTCAGCAGGACCGCCTGATTGGCGGGATCAACAGCACGCGGGTTTTCAGGGCGCTATCCGGCGCTGATGGCGCCTAAACGACGCAGATTTTCCGCACCATGGATTTGATCGTTTCGGGGTTCTTTACGTCCAGCCGGACGGGCAGGGCGATGACATGGGCGCGAAAGCTGTTGGGCAGGCGAACCGCGTCCTTTTCAGTGCAGACAAGCTGCGCGCCGCGCAGCTGCGCCTCTTTTTGCAGGCGCGCCATCAGGGCGGGGGTCAGTGGCTGATGATCGCCCAAGGCAACTTGCCGCAGAACATTGGCGCCCAATCCCCGCAATGTGGTGAAAAATCGGTCTGGATCGGCAATGCCGGCAAAGGCGATGACCGGCGTGCCGGCCCAATCCATACCGGTTTGCAGGACCGATAATTCGGCTGTTATATGCGGGCAGGGGATCTGATGACCCCAGTGTGCGGTGAACTGGGCTTGCACATCTTCCGCCCCGATTGACAGCAGCATATCGGCCCGCGCCAGCCCTGTTTGCACAGGTTCTCGCAACGGTCCAGCAGGGGCGCATAATCCATTTCCAAATCCGCGCGCCGCATCGACCACAACCAGTGACATATCTTTGGCGACATCTGGGTTTTGGTGGCCATCATCCATGATGATGATATCCGCGTCCGATGTTTGTGCCAATTGCGCGGCGTGGGCGCGTTCCTTGGCCATGTAAACAGGGGCAAATGCGGCAATCAACAGTGGCTCATCCCCGACATCTTCGGCGCGGTGCAGCATCGGATCGACCTGCAAAGGGCCGCGTAGGGCCCCACCATATCCACGCGTGATCACGCAGGGCGTCAGGCCCAATTCATGGCAAAGCGTTATCAGAGCAATCACCGTGGGTGTTTTTCCCGCCCCGCCCAGCCCCAGATTGCCGACGCATAGCACGGGGATTTTGGTGCGGATCTTTGCCGCACGGGCGACGCGTCTGGCGGTCATGGCCGCCACCACCGCGCCCAATGGGCGCAATATTTGCGCAACCGCCCCTGTATTTTGGGGCGCGTTTTGCCAAAATTTGGGTGGTCTCATGGGTGTGCCCTTTGGTTGATCATCCGCGCAAGTGTTTGATCTAGCTGATTTGCCGCATTGGCGCCAGCACCGATGGCAGTCCACGCCACTGAACTGATCTGGGCTGCTTTATCGGGGGATAGGCTGTCAATCATGGCGCTGCAAAGCTGTGCTTGCGTCAGGACATTGCGTGTGCCGCCGGCGCGATTAATCCGCCTGATTTGCCCGGCCCATTCGCCCAAGTTTGCGCCGTGGACCAATACCGATCCTGCACAAATGGCCGGCATCGGATCGATCTGTGCTGCGCCATTTTGATCAAAGCTGCCACCCAGAAGGGTTGCCGATGCAATGCTCGCCCAAATCAAACTATCCTGCGCCCGAGCAATCATCAGATTATGATCTTGGGTTAAGGCATCAACGCCCTGTGAGATACGAAAGTCGATACCATTGGCGTGTTCGACCAATAGGGGCATAAGATCTGTGTCGCAACATATGCTTAATAGGGCACGATGCGATGACCGAAGCAGATTTTTGAAGGCCGATAAAATGAGTGGTATTTCTGTCGGCTTGGGCGTTTGAGCGAAAATAACCGGTCGATTGCCGATTTTGGTCTTTATAGCGCTGCGTAGGTCATCGGCCACTGGTGTCGGCACCACCGCAAGGCTGATATCGCCTGCAGGCAAAAGCGCATCTGCGGATATGCCCTGCGTGCCAAAGGCGTCCGCGGCCGTTGCAGTGGCGGGTTGTATTATGTGCATCTGCCGCGCAAAGCTGGGTCTGGCAGGGCCGAATTGCCGCCACCATGGTTGTGGCTTAAGGGGTGATTTTTCCTCGGCTCCAATCCAGACCATCGGGCAGGGGGGGAAGACATCAAATGATGGCTTTGGGTCGCACCAAAGCCCCAAACGGGCCAGACCACACGTGTCCAGACCTGTTTTGGGGCTGGAAATGGTGATCTGCGCGACAAGATGGGGCGCATCATCAACCAGCGCCGCAAGCGTGGTGTGGGTTGTTGCACTGGCGGAGATGTCCAGCTGTGGCGGGTCATCCCAATCGTTCAGCATCGCAATAATGGGCGCAAGCATTTTGGGCGCGGCCTGATCCTGCGCCATAATCCACAGGCGGCGTTCGGCCGCGCGAGGATTGGTCGATTGGCCGCGCGGTAAAAGTCGGATAAGCTGCTTCACAGTTGTTCAATCCCATCATGCACCATTAAATCAATGGGGTATTGCGTGTCGGGGGTCAAGCCAGACAGGTTTCATACTATGGGCCGCTTGCCCCCGTCGGCTTGCTCGGGTATTGGACAAGCAAAATCAGCGTAATCAGGGACAGCTTTCATGGCTAAGGATAAAAAAGCACCACGCCCAAAGGCCGAAACGCCCAAAGGCTTTCGCGATTATTTCGGCGCCGAGGTGACAACCCGTTCGCAGATGCTGTCCCAGATTGCGCAGACCTATCATCGTTATGGATTTGATGCGCTGGAAACCAGCGCCGTCGAAACGGTCGAGGCTTTGGGCAAATTCCTGCCTGATGTGGAACGCCCCAATGCTGGCGTTTTTGCCTGGCAAGAAGGGGATGAGGGCGACAAGGGCGATTGGCTGGCCCTGCGATACGATCTGACAGCGCCGCTGGCGCGGGTCTATGCCCAGCACCGCAATGATCTGCCCACACCCTATCGCCGGTATGCCATGGGGCCGGTTTGGCGCAATGAAAAGCCCGGGCCTGGCCGGTTTCGCCAGTTTTATCAATGCGATGCGGATACGGTCGGCGCGGCAACTGTGGCCGCAGACGCCGAGATCTGCGCCATGCTGGCCGATACATTGGAAAGCGTTGGCATCCCCCGTGGGGATTACCTGATCCGTGTGAACAATCGCAAAGTTCTGAACGGTGTGCTGGAAACCATGGGGCTGCAGGACGACGACCAGCGTGATGCGGTTTTGCGCACCATCGATAAATTCGATAAAGTCGGCGCCGATGGCGTGCGTGAATTGTTATGCGAGGGGCGCAAGGATGCCTCCGGGGCATTTATTGATGGCGTTGGGCTGGGCGCCGCACAGGCGAAACCTGTTTTGGATTTTCTGACCTCGCGTGCCGATGACAGCAACAGCACTTTGGCCAATCTGGCCGCGGCTGTGGGCGGATCAGCGATTGGTGCCGAGGGCGTGGATGAACTGCGGCAGATGTCTGATTTCCTGATTGCCGGCGGCTATGGCGAGGATCGCATTATTATCGACCCATCCGTCGTGCGCGGTCTGGGTTATTACACCGGTCCGGTGTTCGAGGCCGAGCTGACCTTTGAAATTCTGGACGAAAAGGGGCGTAAGCGGCAGTTCGGATCGGTTGCAGGCGGCGGGCGCTATGATGATCTGGTAAAACGGTTCACCGGACAATCGGTCCCTGCCACGGGCGTGTCGATCGGGGTGGATCGTTTGCTGGCCGCGCTGCGCGCCAAGGGCCGCATCCAAGAGACCGATCAAGGCCCAATTGTTGTCACTGTCATGGACCGCGACCGTCTGGCCGATTATCAGGCCATGGCCAGTGAATTGCGCGCCGCAGGCCTGCGCGCCGAGGTGTATTTGGGCAATCCTAAAAACTTTGGCAATCAAATGAAATATGCGGATCGGCGCGGGTCCCCACTGGCCATTATTCAAGGCAGTGATGAGGCCGCCCGTGATGTGGTGCAGATCAAGGACCTGATCGCTGGCGCAGAAGTCGCCCAAAGCGCCAGTTTGGAAGAATGGCAATCGCGCCCCACCCAGGTCGAGGTGCCACGCGCCGATTTAATCGCCCAAGTGCGATCCATGCTGGCAGCCCAAGGGGCACAATAATGGCAGATCGCGCGCAAATTATGGCCCGCGCCCAATCCTTGCGCGCGGGGTTTCAAGCAGCTGGTGCTTTGGCGGTTGATTTGCCGATCCTGCAACCTGCTGGCACATTGCTGGACCTTTACGGCGAAGACATTCGTGCGCGCGCCTATGTGACCCAAGACCCACTGCGCGGCGAGCAGATGCTGCGGCCTGATTTCACCGTGCCGGTGGTGCAAATGCATATGCAAAGCGGCGCCAGCTCTGCGCGATACACCTATATGGGCGAGGTGTTCCGCAAACAAGAGGACGACCCATCGCGCGCCAGTGAATACATTCAGGTCGGGTTTGAACTGTTTGATCGGGACAATATCCCGCGGGCCGATGCGGAAACATTTGTGTTGTTTGCACAGGCTTTGCGCGATGCAAATTTGCAGGCGCAAACGGGGGATATTGGGCTGCTTATGGCGGCTGTGCGGGGGCTTCAGACCACAGACCGGCGCCGCGCTGCGCTGATGCGTCATATCTGGCGGCCCAGAAAATTCCGTGCCTTGCTTGATCGATTTTCGGGCCGCACCCCGGCGCGTGTGCGTGATTTTTCAGCGCCAGCCGCACCGCATATTGGTCTGCGTGGTCCTGATGAAATTGCGCAGCGGATCGAATGGTTGGCGCAGGATGCCGCTGCAGCGCCGATTTGTGCAACAGATTTGGCGCTGATCGAACGGTTGCTGTCGATTTCTGCCCCATATGATCAGGCGATGCGGCAGCTGGGTGATTTGGCCAAAGACCTGCCAGCCATTGCGGCAGCTGTCGAACTTGCCACTGCCCGTGGTCAGGCCATGCAGGCACAGGGCGTTGATTTGACGCAGCTGCCATTCGCCACCAGTTTTGGGCGCAGCACGATGGAATACTATGATGGCTTTGTCTTTGGCTTTGCTGTGATGGATCAGGCGGATTGGCCACTGGTTGCCAGCGGCGGGCGGTATGACGCGCTGACGCGGCATTTGGGGCAAACGCGTGATATCCCAGCCATAGGTGGCGTGATCCGCCCTGGGCTGCTGCTGGAGTTGGAGGGCGCGGTATGAGCATCAAACTGGGCATTCCATCCAAGGGCCGCTTGATGGAGAAAACCTTTGACTGGTTCGCCGCGCGCGGCATCGGTCTGCGCCGCACTGGATCCGATCGCGAATACGCCGGTGCCGTTGATGGGATCGACGGCGTTGATTTGGTTCTGCTTTCAGCCGGGGAAATTCCGCGTGAAATGGCCGCCGGACGGATTCATTTGGGTGTGACCGGCACAGATCTGGTGCATGAAAAAATCGCCCGCCGCGATGCAGTGATCAAAACACTGTGCCCCATGGGGTTTGGGCATGCGGATTTGATATTGGCGGTGCCAACAGTATGGGTCGATGTTGATACCTTGGATGATTTGGATGCCGCTGCCGCCGCTTTCCGTGCGCGGCATGGGTTTCGGTTGCGCATTGCGACCAAATATCACCGTTTGGTGCGTGAATATCTGCGCGATAACGGTGTGGCCGATTATCAGATCATTGACAGCCAAGGGGCCACTGAAGGCACAGTTAAAAACGAAACAGCCGAGGCGATCGCCGATATCACATCCACCGGCGACACTTTGCGTGCCAACCATCTGAAAATATTGGACGATGGATTAATTCTGAAATCCGAGGCTACGTTGTTCCAATCCTTAACTGCCCCAATGGACGATGCTGACCGTGCAATCATGGCGCAGCTGTTGGCCAAAATTCTGCCCTAAAACATATTCACGCATTGCAAAGTGATGGACGCATTGCCTGTGGGTGTTATAAGATGTGCTAACAATAATGGAGGGGCATATGACATCAACACGCCGTCAGTTTTTGCAAACCGCAGCCGCCGGGGCTTTGGCCGGTGCGCTGCCACAGATGACTTGGGCGCAGCAGCAGGTACAGCTGGGGACGAAAAAGGTGATCAGCCTCAGCGATGGTGCCCTGTCATTGCCGGCTGAATTTATCTTTGGCCCGATGCCACAGGATGAATTGGCTGGCGTATTACAGCCCTTTGGAATGGCGCCCGACAGCCCGCTGACACCGCCGTGCAATGTGACGCTGATGAAAGATGGCGATCGGGTTGTGCTGTTTGATGTGGGCGCAGGCAATGCCTTTCAATCCAGCGCAGGCCAATTGATGGACGCACTGGATGCAGCCGATGTCGCGCCTGAAGATGTGACCCATGTGGTGTTCACCCATGCCCATCCTGATCACCTTTGGGGTGTTTTGGACGATTTCGACGATCCGTTGTTTGTCAATGCCGAGCATATGATTGGCGAAGCCGAGCTGGCCTATTGGATGGATCCCGCAACGGTGGACAGCATCGGCGCCGCGCGCACCGCATTTGCCGTGGGGGCGCAGCGCCGGCTGGACACGTTGCAGGACAGTTTGCAAACCTTTGCCGCCGATAGTGAAATCCTGCCTGGTGTCTTTGCCCATTCAACCCCCGGTCATACCCCGGGCCATACATCATTTGAATTGCGCGACGGCAGCAACGCCCTGATGGTGGTCGGTGATGCGATTGGCAATCACCATGTGGCTTTTGCCCGCCCTGATTGGGTATCAGGATCGGATCAGGATCTGGATTTGGCGGCCAAAACGCGTGTTCGCTTGCTGGACCAAATGGTCGCAGATCAGATGCAAATGATTGGCTATCACTTCAAAGGTGACGGGGTCGGCCGCGCTGAACGCAACGGCAACGGATATCGGTTCATCGCCGGGGCCTGAGCATCGATACCAGCTTCGGGCCGTTTATCCGGCCCGAAGCTATTGATTTTACGTTGTGACCTGTTCGCGCAGGATCGAAACGGTCAGCGAAATAATCAAATAAATCCCGGTGAAGATCAGCAGGGCCAGTGCGGTGTCTGCCACTGCGCGGGGGTAGGATGCCTCTTCAGGGGTGACGGGCCGAACCGATGTGGTCAGATACCGAACCTGCGCGGCAGCTTCGGCCCGGGCGATCTGTACCTGCTCTAACGCGGATTTCAGCATCACATCGCGCGTGTCCAAATCGGCCTGGGCCAATTTGATTCGCGTAGAAAGGCCTGCCAAAGTGCCCTCGGCCCCTTCAGAGGCGGTCATTTCTTGGGTCAGTCCGGCGATCATCATTTCCATCCGGCGGATTTCCCCCTGCAATCCGGCCACTCGGCCCGTATTGGGGGCTGGATTGGCCAGATGCGTTTGCAGTTCTAATTGACGTTTTTGCAGCTCGCCCTCAAGACTGCCGATTTGATTGCGCAGGCTGCTGACGCGGCCATCGGGGTCCAGCAAAGCCCCCTGTTGTTGCAGGCGAACCAATTCCTCTTGCGCAGTGCGGCGGGCGGCCTCGGCCAGATTGGCCTCAGCCCCGGCCATGGTATCATCGCGTTTGCGTTTTGACAGCGCATCCACACGTTCTTCGGCATAGGCAATCAGGGCCTCGGCGAATTGGGTGGCAGCGATTGGGTCGGCGGCGACAACCTCCATCCGTAAGATACCCTCTGTTGGATCAAAGGCAATTTCTACCTTGCGCTGGTACAGATCATAAGCATCTTCCAACGTTGCATCTGGCCCAAGGCGTTGAATGAAATCAATGTGGTCTTGGGAAAAATGCGTTTTGAACCCCAGATCACGATCCAGCCGCAACATGGCATCTTTGGACGCCAGATAAGATTGCACTGCGATGCTGTCTTGGTTGTTGCCAAATTGCGTTGCGGCCAAAGCCCCGCCTGACGCCTTATCCTTATCCGCGGTGATAATAAAAAATTCCGATTGCGTGGCATACATGGGCGTTGCAACGCCAAAGAAATAATACCCGACCAAGATTGTTGGTATCAGAACAAACACAGCAAGGCGCAACAACAGGCTGCGGAACCGTTTTTTCTGACGGGCGGCAACGGCGGCTTGGACTTCGGCAATTTCTTTTTCGCGCAATTCGCGCGGGGACAGCTGCGGCTGCGGGGTGGGGGGATTGTCCTGCGATGGGCCTGTGTTGCCTGATTGCACCATTTGCAACACCTCTTTGCGTTCAAACGGATCATGACCGGCAGCGCGCAGCTTTTCGATGGCCTCTGCATCGGTTTGGGCTTCAATCCCTAATCGCTGAGCATTGCTGCGCGCAAGGCGCAGCTGGGCTGGGCTGGGGGTGGCGGACGCCGGCGCATCTTCGCGGCGTTTCACCGGAAATCGTTTTTGATCAGGTTGTGTAGTCATATAATGCGCAGGCCTCTTCTAGACTTTCAAACATATGCAGCCGGCCATGTCGCAGCACGGCGGCTTTGCGGGCGAATCTTTCTAATATCACGGGTTGGTGCGATACAATTACAACGGTCGCGGTTTCCAGACGTTCTTTCAAAACCTCGCCCGCTTTGCGGTTGAATTCCACATCGGTTGAGCTGGGCATGCCTTCATCGATTAAATAGATATCGAATTCCAGCGCCAACATCAAAGAGAACGAAAACCGCGCGCGCATCCCATCGGAGTAAGTGCCCAAGGGCTGCGAAAAATAATCACCAATTCCGGTCATCCAGTAGCTGAAGGCCTCGATATAATCGGGGTCCAGACCATAAAGTTTGGCAATGTAACGGCAGTTTTCACGGCCGGTCAATTTGGGTAAAACGCCGCCCATGAACCCCAAGGGAAAGGACACACGACATCCGCGATGGATACGACCTGTGTCGGGTTTTTCCAATCCAGCCATCATCCGGATCAGGGTTGTTTTTCCTGTGCCGTTTGGCGCCAAGATGCCCAAAGATGTTCCCAATTCGACCTGAAAGCTGGCATTTTCAAGAATCACTTTGCGCCCGTTGCCGGACCAAAATGATTTTGAAACGTTGTCGAAAGTCAGCATGATAGGTCTATTATTGCAATTTGCGCCAATATAGACTTTAGGATTAACAAATCGTTAAACTATTATCCTTTAGGATGCAATAATATATTTATTCTGTATTGGGGGCCCGGTATCCGGGCCCCCAAACGGATTATAGGTCTTGTTTTTGGACGCGTGTTAATTTGCCTGCAAGGATCGAAATGATCGCGGCGCCAAAGCTGAACAAGGCCCCCATTTTCGCAGCATCCTGAACAGGACCAGCCTCAAACGCCACCGATGCCACAAACAGGGCAACGGTGAAGCCAATTGCGGCAACGCAACCGATGACAAACAAATCAATCATGCGCATTCCCGCGGGCAGGCCAAGACGCATTGGCGATGCTGCCAGCCAGCCAAAGAACATGATGCCAATGGGTTTGCCCAGCAGAAGGCCGGCCAGAACCAACCATGTGGCGGGGCCCATTGCCTCGAGCTTGACCCCTGCGTTCAGCAACCCAAAGAAGAACAGGATGAATTCGACAGGGTATTTCAGCGCGTGTTCCATAACGTTCAGCAAGTCATGCAGGTGCGTTTCTGCCTCGCTGAAGATTCCAAAGGCGCGGTCAGCATGGGGGATGGCGGGGATGATTGGCAGCAGGCCAAGCGCGGGGTGAATACCGGCGCGCATGAACCCATACCAGCAGATGCACCCCGCCACAGCATAGGGCCAAAATGACAGGGTCTTGCGCACCCATGTGGATGTTGGACGCAGCTGGTTTCCGCGGTCCATCCGCCGCGGCAGATAGCTGAACAGAATATAGCATGCCGCAGACGCGCCGCCGGACAGCAGCAGCCAAACAGGGGCCAAATCACCGCTGGGGTAGAAGATCGCCAAAATAATCAGGCCGGCCGCATCATCGGCAATGGCCAAAAGCAGCAAAAACCGAATGGCAGGGTGGCCCGCACCAAACACCATGCGCCCAACCAGATAGGAAAAGGCGATGTCTGTTGCTGTTGGGATGGCCCAACCATTGGCAACGGCGTCATATGTGGTTGATCCCAAAACGGCCGCCAGTCCCAAATAAACAGCAATCGGGCCCATCATGCCCCCAAAGGTGGCAATCAAAGGGGTTGCGGCTTTCTTCCCGCGCAAGGATCCGTTTTTCAGGATGACAGCTTCCCAGACTTCTTTCCCGGCGATGGCAAAGAACATGGCCATGCCAATGTCATTGATCAGGTAATGCAGGGTTAATGTGCGATGCCCATCGTGCAAATGCCCAATCGGCGCGTGATCCCAGATCACGAAATCAACAAAATGGTGATAGCTGTCAAAATTCACATTCGCCCAGATTAAGGCGCTGAGCGCACCGATAATCAGCAGTAATGAATAACCAGTGATGAAATTCCATACCCGATACATAGGGCCCCTCCCGTTGGTTTATTTGTGCCTTGCCTACTGTATTACGGCGTAAGGCGCAATCTGATATGGGTTGCTGATCAGTGCCGCGCATCCCAGCTGGCGGACGCGCGTTTACGGGTGTAAAATTCGATCATCATTCCCAGCACCAAAAATCCAACGCCGAAATACACGGGGTACATCAGCCAGCTGTTGTGCGGGGTGTAGTTCAAAAAGGCAAAGCCGCGCATTTGGTCGATGGCATGAAACAATGGGTTCCAGCTGAAGAAGATCAGCGTTTTGCTGGGCATTAAATTGGCGACAAACATTTTGCCCGATGCGACCATATTCAGGCGCTGATAAATATTATTGACAATATTCATCGTTGTGGGGGCCCAGGGTTTCAGGGCCATAACAACAATCCCCAACGACACACCTGTGAACCACGCCAGCCCCATCATGGCAAAGCATCCAAACCAATCATGAATTTCAACTGGCGTGACCACAGTATGATAGACAAACAGAATGGCCGCAACAGACAGAATTTGAATATACAGTGCCCCCATCGCGGCGGCGCAGATCGACACCGCCGTGTTCATCGGGGCATGCTGCATCATCTGCGATGTTGGCCCGTCTGCGCCGGCCACGGCCCCCATCGCCTTGATGTGGGTCATGTATAAAAACACTCCAGACAAGATATACACCATGAAATCCCCGCGGATACCGCCGCCAAAATAGGGCACAAAAAACGCCATCATGTAAAAGGCCAAGACAAACATGATGGATTGAAACATATTCATGAAAATCGCGATCAGCGCATTTCCGTGCGTTTGCCGAACCCCGCGCACGGTTACATGATAAATCCGGTCCAGAAGTAAAAACATCGGCAGCCAAGATGGGTTTTTGTTGGCAAGGGACATGCGCGACCTATCGTGTGTTTTTCATAAATCCCGAGCCTCCCGGGCGGCCCCATCAAAAAGGGCATGGCCCAAAGCATAACATATCGCTAAAGATATGGTAAACAGTTCTGTGCTGGATCAGTGGAATTCAACTCTAATATGTCTTATCAGGCCATCCCCAACCTATGCGATACTTTGCGCCGCCTTGCGCTGCAGGCAGGCGCCGAAATCATGATGGTTTACCAAAGCGGCGATTTTGCCGCCCGCAGTAAATCCGACAACAGCCCCGTCACCGCCGCGGATGAGGCCGCCGATCGCGTGATCAGCGCCGGTTTGCGAATGTCATACCCAGATATCCCAGTGGTCACAGAGGAACAGGCAAATACGCATGAAATCAACGCGGTGCGGTTTTTCATTGTGGATCCACTGGACGGGACGAAGGAATTTATAAACCGGCGCGGTGATTTTACGGTAAATATCGCCCTGATTGATGATGGCGTGCCGGTGGCGGGTGTTGTTTATGCGCCAGCACGACAGCGGTTATTTTACGCCGACCACACAGGCGCATATGAAGAAACAGGACCATTCGGTGATGAAATTGGCCCGACCCAATCCATACATGTGGCATCCCCCTTGGCAGATGGGTTGCGTATCGTGGCGTCAAAATCGCATCGCGATGCGGCCACGGATGCCTATATTGCGCAATATAATCCGGCCGAGTTCAAAAGCGCGGGATCCTCGTTGAAACTGTGTCTTGTTGCCACGGGCGAGGCGGATTTTTATCCTCGGTTGGGGCCAACAATGGAATGGGATACGGCCGCGGGGGATGCGATTTTACGCGCCGCCGGTGGGGTGATGGTTGATTTGCATGATTTGACTGTTCTGACCTATGGCAAGGCCGCCTATCGCAATCCGTTTTTTGCTGCCTATGCTCCGGGTGTTGATGTTATTAACGTAAAGAAAGCCACTTAAAATGCAGATTTTATTGATTATTCCAGCAAGATATGCATCGACACGCTATCCTGGGAAGCCATTGGCAACGCTGCGTGGTGCGTCGGGGCGGGATCGGTCCTTGATCGCGCGGTCAATCGATGCTGCCCGCGATGTGCGCGGGATTGATCGGGTGGTGGTTGCCACCGATGATCCACGTATTCAGGCCGCGGCACAGGTCGAGGGGGCGCAGGTCGCGATGACCAGTTCCGATTGCCAAAACGGAACCGAACGCTGCGCCGAAGCCGCCGCGCAATTGGGCGTAGGGCCAGATGATATTGTTGTTAATCTGCAGGGCGATGCCCCGCTGACACCTGCGTGGTTTGTTGAAAGCCTGGTAGAGGCCCTGAAGGCAGATCCAGATGCCGCAATTGCCACGCCTGTTTTACGTTGTGATGGGGCGGCCTTGGCGGCGTTTCGGCAGGACAGACGGGCAGGGCGCGTGGGGGGTACAACCGCCGTCTTTGATGCGCATCATCGCGCGCTTTATTTTTCTAAAGAAGTTATCCCCTATACGGGCGAGGTTGACCCGACAGACGCCTCTGCGCCCACAGAGGTATTTCACCATGTTGGGGTTTATGCCTATCGTCCGGCAGCATTGGCGCAATACCCAAGCTGGCCCCAAGGGCCGCTGGAGCGGTTGGAAGGGCTGGAGCAGTTGCGTTTCATGGAACAAGGGCACAAAGTCCTCTGCGTCGAAGTGGCCGCCAATGGCCGCCAGTTTTGGGACTTGAACAACC
>JALQTR010000054.1 GCA_023260835.1 Paracoccaceae bacterium | reverse complement strand
CTGCGTGGCCCATTAGACTAAGTTCAATATGGCGCAGTGATAAGGCAGGAACAGGCATGGGCATTCAAAACCTATGGATTAAATTTCAAAATCTTATCCTTTCATATGGGGGGCTTGCGCGCACAGGCAAGCACCTGTCGGCAATTTGTTTTTGCCTGATGCTGGCGGGGCAAGCCACCGCACAAACCACAATTTTGGCGTTTGGGGACAGCCTGACGCAAGGGTATGGCCTGCCACAACAAGATGGGTTTGTTCCACAGATGGAACGTTGGCTTCAGGATCATGGGACGGATGTGCGACTGATCAACGGGGGGGTGTCGGGTGACACAACAGCGGGCGGTGCCGCGCGCATTGATTGGTCACTCGATCCCACAATTGATGCGGTGATTTTATGTTTGGGCGGGAATGATGTGCTGCGTGGGCTGCCGCCCCAATCCAGCCGTGACAATCTTCGCCAAATCATTGAAACGGTAAATCGACGCAACCTACCCTTGCTGCTGATTGGCATGAAAGCCCCGGGCAATTATGGGGCGACCTATAAAGCCGAATTTGATGCCATATACCCCAAGCTCGCCGCCGAATATGATCTGCCCTTTGCGCCAGATTTCTTTGCACCACTGCGCCAAATCAGCAGCAACCCTGCGGATCTGAAGGCCTATTTTCAGGCCGATGGGATCCATCCAAACGCACAAGGGGTTGCATTGATCGTATCCCATTTGGGGCCACAGGTTTTGACCCTGTTGGAGGCGCAGAAATAATGGGACCTGACAAATCGGACCTGCAAGGGTAAAGCGGCGACATGACACGCTATGCATTAAAAGTTGAATATCATGGGGCAGGTTTTTCAGGCTGGCAGCGCCAGTCGGATGTGTCATCCGTGCAGGGCGCGATTGAACAGGCCCTGTCGCGGATCGAAGATGGCCCCCACACCATCGCCGCCGCGGGGCGTACAGATGCCGGCGTGCATGCCCTGGGTCAGGTTGCCCATGCTGATTTGGAAAAACCCTGGGATCCTGCGCGGCTGATGGGGGCACTGAATTATCACCTGCGCCCCGCCCGCATCGCCATTGTGGATTGCGCACAAGTTGCGCCTGATTGGCACGCTCGGTTCAGCGCGATCGAACGGCAATATCTGTTTCGTTTGCTGATGCGGCGCGCCCCCGCCACGCATGAGGCCGGTTTGGTTTGGCAAGTGGGCCATGATCTGGATCTGGACGCCATGCGCGCCGGGGCGCAGCACCTGATCGGCCATCATGATTTCACCACCTTCCGATCCAGCATCTGCCAATCGGCCAGCCCGGTCAAAACCATGGATGACATCACGATCGAACGCGTGCAGGGCCAATCTGGCACAGAGATCCAATTCCATCTGCGCGCACGTTCGTTTCTGCACAATCAGGTGCGATCCATCGTTGGCACATTGGAACGCGTGGGCGCGGGCGCTTGGGCACCCCAAGATGTAAAAACCGCACTAGAGGCACGCAACCGCGCCGCCTGCGGCCCTGTCTGTCCACCACAGGGCCTGTATTTAACACATGTGGTTTATCCGGATATGCCTTGGGGCAAATAAGACAGCTTACAAATCATCCGTGATTTCAACGATCACCAAATCGCGTTCCGATGCGCCGCGGGCGTGGTCCAACGCGGCTTGGTAACCGGCAGAATTGTAACAGGCTTCGGCCGCTTCGACGGATGGGAAGTGCGCCACGACATTGCGCGCGCGATCATTGCCTTCCAGTTGCACATAGCGTCCACCGCGGGCCACAAAACGCCCGCCATGTTCGGCAATCACAGGGCCGGCCAATTTAGCATAACGCCCATAGGCATCGGCATCAGTGACAGTGACATGGGCAATCCATAGTGCAGGCATGTTAGGCGTCCTTATATTCCATCAACAATGACAATATTACGGTTCGATGCGCGCAGCGCAATGGGCAAGATCGCCTGATAGGCATCCGAGTCAAACCACGCCTTTGCTGCCTCACGTGTGGGGAATTCAATCACAACATGGCGGGATGGGCTGGCGCCTTCCAGCTGTTCTTGGGCGCCGCCTTTGACCAAAAACCGCCCCCCTGCGGCTTCGGCCAAAGCCACAGTTTGCGCCGCATAGGTGGCATAATCATCGGGATCAGTGACATCAATCGACGCAATAATATAAGCGGCCATAACGTATTATCCTTGCAAAATAGCTGCCGCAGCGGCCAAGGCTGCATCGGCGTTCTCGGCGCTTGCGGCGCCGCCTTGGGCCATATCGGCGCGGCCACCGCCGCCCTTACCGCCCAAAACCGGAACCGCAGCGCGCACCAATTCCACAGCGCTGAAACGATCCGTCAGATCATCGGTCACACCCGCAGCCACCGCGGCTTTGCCGCCCAAATCCGCGATCAATACCACCACGCCGCTTTGCAGCTGTGCCTTATATTGATCAACCAATGCCGGCAGGTCCTTGCCCGATACGCCTGTCAGGGTTTGGCCCAGAAAGGCCGTGCCGTTGATATCTTGGGCCTTTGGCGCCTCGGACCCGCCGCCGGACATGGCCAATTCACGGCGCAGCTGGGCAACCTCATTCGCCAGGGCACGGCGTTCGTCCAACAGCGCAGCGATGCGCGCAGGCAGATCGCTTGGCGCGACTTTCAGCGCGGCCGCCGCTTCGGTCAGCGTATCATTTTGGCGGGCGATATGGGCCAATGCTTCAGCCCCGGTCAGCGCCTCGATCCGGCGTACACCGGCGCTGCTGGCGCTGTCACCCAGCAGAACAAAGGCACCAATGTCGCCGGTTTGGCGCACATGCGTGCCACCGCACAACTCGATCGAATAGATATCTTTGCTGTTGCCTTTTCCCGATCCGGCCTGACGGCCCATGGATACAACGCGCACCTCATCCCCGTATTTTTCACCAAACAATGCCTGCGCGCCCAGGGCGCGGGCATCATCGGGGGTCATGATAGTCGTAGTGACTGGGGCATTTTGGCGAATGTATTCATTCACCTCGGCCTCGACCCGAACCAGTTCCTCGCGCGTCAGCGCGGCAGAATGGCTGAAATCAAACCGCAGGCGGTCCTGAGCATTGAGCGACCCGCGCTGAGCCACATGATCACCAAGTGCGCCGCGAAGGGCCTCGTGCAGAAGGTGCGTGGCCGAATGGTTGGCACGAATGGCACTGCGCCGCGCCTGGTCGACATCCAATTGCGCGGCCATTCCGGCGGTCAATTTGCCCGATTCAATCGTTGCAAAATGGATAAACACGCCCGCCGTTTTGCGCGTGTCCGTGATGCGGGCGCGGCCGCCTTCGAAGATTACGGTGCCGGTATCGCCAACCTGCCCGCCCGATTCGGCATAAAACGGGGTTTGGTTCAGCACCAGCTGCACGCTGTCGCCCGCCTGTGCCGCCGCGATTTGCGCGCCGTCTTTGATGATGGCCAGCACCTGCCCTTCGGCGGTTTCGGTGTCATAGCCCAGAAAATCTGTTGCGCCATGTTCTTCGGCCAGATCAAACCAGATGGTGGCATCCGCGGCCTCGCCCGATCCGGACCATGCGGCGCGGGCTTTGGCCTTTTGTTCTGCCATGGCCGCCTCAAACCCGTCCACATCCACGGCGCGGTCCTTTTCGCGCAGCGCGTCTTGGGTCAGGTCCAGTGGGAAGCCATAGGTGTCATAGAGTTTAAACGCAGCCTCGCCCGGCAGGGGCGCATCGGCCGGCAGATCCGCCAATTCGCGGTCCAGCAGCTTCAGCCCACGGTCCAGCGTTTGTTTGAACCGCGTTTCTTCCAGCCGCAGGGTTTCTTCGATCAATGCCTGTGCGCGCCCCAATTCCGGATAGGCCGCCCCCATCTGCCCAACCAATGCCGGCACAAGACGGTGCATCAGCGGATCTTGCGTTCCCAAAAGATGCGCATGGCGCATCGCGCGGCGCATAATCCGGCGCAGTACATAGCCGCGCCCATCATTCGATGGCATCACCCCATCCGCAATCAAGAAAGAGGTCGAGCGCAAGTGATCCGCAATCACACGGTGATGCGTTTTGCCGGGGCCATCGGGGTCGGTGCTGGTGGCATCGGCCGAGGCTTCGATCAGACGACGCATCAGGTCGGTGGAATAGTTATCATTCGTGCCCTGCAGCAGCGCCGCAACACGTTCAATGCCCATCCCTGTATCGATGGATTGCGCGGCCAATTCACGGCGGGTGCCATCCTCGAACTGTTCATATTGCATGAACACAAGGTTCCAAATTTCGACAAAACGATCCCCATCTTCCTCTGGGCTGCCCGGAGGGCCACCCCAAATGTGATCGCCATGGTCATAAAAGATTTCCGTGCAAGGCCCGCAGGGGCCCGTTGGACCCATCATCCAAAAGTTATCATTGGTAGCAATGCGAATGATCCGATCATCCGGCAGACCCGCCACCTTTTTCCACAGGTTCGCCGCTTCGTCATCAGTGTGATAAACCGTCACCAAAAGACGGTTTTTGTCGATCCCCAATTCACGCGTCACCAATTCCCAGGCAAATGGAATGGCGTCCGATTTGAAATAATCACCGAAGCTGAAATTCCCAAGCATTTCAAAAAACGTATGATGGCGCGCGGTGTAACCCACATTATCCAAATCGTTATGCTTGCCGCCGGCGCGCACGCATTTTTGCGCGGTCGTGGCGCGTTTGTAATCGCGGTGTTCCACGCCGGTGAACAGGTTTTTAAACTGCACCATCCCTGAATTGGCGAACATCAATGTGGGATCATTGCGTGGCACAAGCGGGCTGGAGGGGACGACCTCATGCCCTTGTTTGGAAAAATAGTTCAAAAATGTTGATCGGATGTCATTCAAGCTGGTCATGGCGCAAGATCCTTAAAGGATGATGTGGTGTTTCACGCCGTTTATCGCGCAGCGGCGCGGCTGTCCATGGCAAAGACCAGCGCCCTATGGCCGCAGCGGGCTGCTGCAAAGGAAAACCCCGCCAAACAGGACAGTTTGACGGGGTTTGATGTGTGGCCTTCAGCTTGGATTATTCGTCGTCCATCACACTGTCGTCGGATTCATCAACGCTGAAATCCAGACCATGCGCGGCGCGGATCTTATCCTCGATCTCAAGCGCCATGGCGGTGTTTTCTTTCAAGAAGGTTTTGGCATTTTCACGCCCCTGCCCGATGCGTTCATCGCCATAGCTGAACCAGGCGCCGGACTTATCCACCACGCCGGCCTTGACCCCCAGATCCAAGAGTTCGCCCAGTTTGGAGATGCCTTCGCCATACATGATGTCAAACTCCACCTGTTTAAACGGCGGCGCCACCTTGTTTTTCACGACTTTAACGCGGGTGGCATTCCCGACCACCTCGTCCTTGTCCTTCAGCGCACCAATACGGCGAATATCCAACCGGACAGAGGAGTAGAATTTCAACGCATTACCGCCCGTGGTGGTTTCGGGGCTGCCGAACATCACGCCAATCTTCATGCGGATCTGGTTGATGAAGATCACCATGCAGTTGCTGCGGCCGATGCTGGCGGTCAGC
>JALQTR010000232.1 GCA_023260835.1 Paracoccaceae bacterium | reverse complement strand
TTGGGTCCTATGCCACCAAAGACTGGCAAGTGGTCAAAGCGCATGAGGATTACTGCCTGCGCCATGAAATCCCCTTTCCCCACTTTAACCGTCTGGCCGGACGGCCCATCAAGCCATCGCCCCTGTATGATCGGTTGAAAGACAAAGGCGCCGTCTATGAAGAGGTTTACGGCCATGAACGCCCCCGATGGTTCGCCAAGAACGGGATCGAACAGCGTGATTATTACGGCTTCACCCGCACGCCAGTGCATGACATTGTTGGGGCCGAATGCCGCGCCGTGCGCGAGGGCGTGGGGATCATGGATATTTCGGCCTTTACCAAAGTTCAGGTATCCGGCCCGGATGCGGCAAAACTGCTGGATCGGTTGGTGGCCAATCGTTTGCCACAAAAAATCGGCGGTATTGCCCTGACGCATATGTTGAACCGTGCGGGCCGGATTGAATTGGAAACCACAATCGTCAAGTTGAATGATGGTTGCTACTACCTTGTCTGTGCAGCGTTTTTCGAACAACGACTTCTGGATCATCTGGCGCAAAACTGCGATGGCGAAGATGTCACCATCACCTGTCTTTCAACCGATTGGGCGGCGCTGGCCCTTAATGGTCCCAAAGCCCGCGATGTTTTGGCCGCCTGCACGGATGCGGATTTATCCAATGATGGCTTCCGCTGGCTGACGGCGCAAGAAATCACTGTGGCGGGGGTAAAACTATGGGCGATGCGCCTGTCCTATGCCGGTGAACTGGGGTGGGAGCTGCACATCCCCGCAAATGGGGCTTTGGCGGTCTATGATGCCCTGTGGGCCGCAGGTGCGGCGCATGGTATCGCCGATTATGGCAGCTTTGCGATGAACAGCCTGCGAATGGAAAAGGGCTTTAAGGGCGCAGGTGAATTAACCAATGAGGTCACATTGGCCGAAGCAGATGTTCTGCGATTTGCACGAACGGATAAGGCGTATCTGGGCAAAGACAAAACGATGGATCCCAATTTGCGTTGGGTCTGTGCTTATTTGGAAATTGACCCCGATGGGGTGCATGATGGTCATGGCGGCGAGCCGATTTTAATCGACGGCACTGTGGTTGGATCAACGGCATCGGTTGCTTATGGCCATTCGGTTCAGAAAATTCTGGCCTTTGCCTATATCAAACCGTCGGCGAATGTGGCGGGGCAAGCGGTCGAGGTAATCATCGCAGGCCAGCCCCGCACGGGTCGCATCTTGGGCGCGCCGACCTATGATCCAGACAGCCAGCGCCCCCGCGCTGATATTCAATAAGGGGTCCTGCCATGAAAATCACCCGTTTATCGCTTTGGTATGTGCCGCTGACCAGCCATGAAGCCTATTACATGGCGGATGGAAAAACCTGCGACACAGTGGAAACCGCAGTGTTGCGGGTCGACACAGACACAGGGGCGGCTGGCTGGGGCGAGGTCTGCCCCATTCCCCATTACCTGCCCGCCTATGCCCGCGGTGTCGGCCCTGCTCTGACAGAGCTTACCCCCGTCATTTTGGGCGCCGACCCCATTGGCCCCGAGGCGCTGATGGACAGTTGCAATGCCTATTTGCAGGGGCATGAATATGCCAAATCCGCGCTGGATATCGCGCTGTGGGACCTGACAGGCCAAGTAGCCAATCTGCCGCTTTACGCGCTATTGGGTGGGCGGCGTCAGGCGGATATGCCGCTCTATCATTCGATCACCTGTATTGCCCCTGATGATATGGCCCGCATTGCCCACGATGCACAGGCGGCTGGGATCACGCAGTTTCAGGTCAAATTGGGGGCGTCGGGCGATTGGCAAACAGATGTCGAACGGTTGCGCAAAGTGCGCGAGGCGGTTGGCGCTGGCCCATTGGTATATGGGGACTGGAATTGCGGCGCAACATCACTGGATGCCACCCGAGTGGGGCGGGCTGTGGCCGATTTGGATGTGATGTTGGAACAGCCCTGCGCCATATTCGAAGATTGTGCCCGCGTGCGCGCCGCCACGGGGCTGCCCATGAAAATGGATGAATTGGCGCGCGACATAGGGTCGTTGCTGCAGGCGCACCAGATGGGCATTATGGATGCGGTGGCGCTGAAACTGTCCAAATTTGGCGGCTTGTCGGCCACGCGGCGCGCGCGGGATTTATGCCTGCATTTGGGCGCAAAAATGTGCATTGAGGACACCTGGGGCAGCGATATCACCACCGCGGCGCTGCTGCATCTTGGGGCGGCAACGCCGCCGTCGCGGGTGATGAATGTTTGTGATCTGTCGGGCTATGTCGCGCCGCGCCTAGCGCCCGCGGCCCCCACCCGCGTGAACGGCCGAATTGCCCCGCCTGATGGCGCGGGCCTTGGCGTCACCCCTGATATTGATGCGCTTGGCGCGCCAGATTTGATATTGGAATAACCATGCAGAAACTTCACACTCAGGCAGAATGGATTGAACGGGCCGCGCGCGTGCTGCCCGCGGCGGGCTTTGGCAATTTCGATCCCGGCACCATCATCACCCGCGGCGAAGGATCACGCGTTTGGGATGCAGATGGGCGCGAATTTGTCGATTATTTGATCGGATCAGGCCCCATGCTGCTGGGCCATGGCCATGCCGAAGTAATCGAGGCCGTCCTGCAGCAGCTGCCAAACGGCATGACATTCTTTGCCAATAATGACAAAGGCATCGAACTGGCCGAGGCCATCGTTGAGGCCGTTCCCGCCTGTCAGCAGGTTCGGTTTGTCGCATCCGGCGGCGAGGCAGATATGTACGCGATCCGTCTGGCGCGCGCCCATACTGGAAAAAACAAAATTCTGAAATTCGAAGGCGGCTACCACGGGATGAGCGCCGAGGCCCAAATGAGCCTTGCCCCCTCTCGTATGCAAAACTTTCCCACCGCCCTGCCCGACAGCGCGGGGATTCCCCAAAGCGTTGCGGATGAGATGCTGATCGCGCCCTATAATGATCTGGCCGCGGTTGAGGCCCTGCTGATCGAACACAGCGATATTGCCGCCATCATCGCCGAACCCTTGCAACGGATTATTCCCGCCGCGCCCGGGTTTTTGCAGGGCTTGCGGGCGCTTTGCGACAAATATCATGTGCTTTTGATTTTTGACGAAATTGTCACTGGGTTCCGACTGGCCTATGGCGGGGCGCAAGAACGCTATGGCGTGGTGCCGGATATTTGCACATTGGGCAAAATCATCGGGGGCGGATTTGCCTTGGCCGCAGTTGGGGCAACTGCCGATATTATGGCGCATTTTGACAAATCGCGTGTGGGTGCTGAACAGTGGCTGATGCAGCTGGGCACCTTATCTGGCAATCCCGTGGCCGCCGTTGCGGGCCTGAAAACGATGGAGGTCCTGCGCCGCCCAGGCCAATATGATCGCCTGCGCGCGTTGGGGCAGACATTGATGGATATGCAAAGCGCCGCCCTATCCCGTGAAGGTATTGCGCATCAAATATGCGGCGATCCAACGCTGTTTGATATATATTTCACTGCTCAATCGGTTTTGGATTATCGCAGCGCAAAACATGACACCCCAACCATGGGCGCCGTTTGGAACAGCAAACTGCGCGAGGGCGGGGTGTTCAAAAGCCCCAGCAAACTTTACCCATCTTTGGCCCTCACGGATGAAGATCTCGGCATTACGCAAATGGCCATTGATGCAGCTGCCGTGGCTGTTGCAGGCATATAAATTTGGATAATCGCGCCCAATAGATTCAGCTTTGAAAACTAATCCTGCTTTCATCTTGCGCCCAAAGCAAACATGGCGTTTACTGCATATCAGAAAACAGGTGTTTTATGACGTCAATCAATAAATGGCTTTACCAAAATCCGCACGTGCGCACGATCCGTGTTGCGGCTGCGGATTTAAATGGGCAGGCGCGCGGGAAACGTCTGCCATCGCGGTTTGCGGATAAATTGGCAACCGAAGGCACGCGCTTTCCCCTATCAGTGCTGAATTTGGATATTTGGGGCGAAGATATCGACGACAGCCCGCTGGTGTTTGAAAGCGGCGACCGCGATGGAATCCTGCGCCCAACCGAACGCGGCTTTATGCCCATGCCCTGGCTAGAGGTGCCATCGGCCCTGTTGCCGATTTGGATGTTCCGCGAGGATGGCCGCCCCTATGATGGCGATCCCCGCCATGCATTGGCGCGCGTCTTGGACCGCTATAAAGCGCGGGGCCTGACCCCCGTTGTCGCGATGGAGATGGAGTTTTATCTGATCGACGATTCAGGGCGCAGCCTGCAGGTGCCGATCAGTCCCCGATCGGGCAAGCGCCGCAAGGCTGCCGAAACCTTGTCCATCCGCGCGCTTGACAGTTTTGATAAATTTTTCAGCGACTTATATGACGCTTGTGAAGCAATGGACATCCCCGCAGACACCGCCATATCCGAGGCAGGTCTGGGCCAGTTTGAAATTAATTTGGTCCATTGCGATGACGCGCTGCGCGCCGCGGATGATGCGTGGCTGTTTAAGATGCTGGTCAAAGGGTTGGCGCGGCGATATGGCTTTGCGGCCTCTTTCATGGCCAAGCCTTATGATGAATACGCCGGATCGGGCCTGCACACCCATTTTTCGGTTCTAGACGAACAGGGCAATAATATCTTCAACGATGGAACCAACAAGGGATCCGATGCAATGCGCAGCGCCGTCGCGGGCTGTTTGCGCGCGATGCATGACAGCACGCTGATTTTTGCGCCCCACGCAAACAGCTATGACCGTTTGGTGCCAGATGCGCACGCGCCCACGGCAATTTGCTGGGCCTATGAAAACCGAACATCGGCCCTGCGCATCCCATCTGGGTCACATGCTGCGCGCCGGATTGAACACCGTGTTGCGGGTGGTGATGTGAACCCCTATTTGCTGGCCGCAGTGATTTTGGGTGCGGCGCTGGATGGCATGGCGGAAAACTTGCCTGCGCCGGATGCAATTACCGGCAATGCCTATGCACTGGACTTGCCACAATTGGCGCCCAATTGGGCCAGTGCGATTGATGCGTTTGAATCCAGCCCCCATATCGCCAAAATCTTTGCCCCCGAATTGATCCGCAATATGGTTCTGACAAAACGACAAGAGCTGCATTACATGGGCGAGCTGAACGAGCGTGAGCAGCAAGAGATTTACCTTGATACAGTTTAGCATTGCATCGCAATAGGCTGATAAAAAATGAGAATTGGAATTTTGGAACCGGGGCACTCGCCCGATGTATTGCGCGAAGAATTTGGCGATTACGCCGATTTTTTCGAAACGCTTTTGGGCGGCGCGGGTATGTCATTCATTCGCTATGATGTGGAAGGCGGGATCCTGCCCAAATCTGCCACCGAAGCCGATGGGTGGTTGATCACTGGATCGCGCCATGGGGTCTATGAAGATCACACATGGATTGACCCGTTGATGCAGTTTATCCGTGACATTGCCGCCGCGCAGCGCCCTTTGGTGGGGATTTGCTTTGGCCATCAAATCATTGCACAGGCTTTGGGTGGGCATGTGGAAAAGTTTGACGGCGGTTGGGCCGTTGGCCGACAAACATATGACAGTGCATCAGGCCCAGTTGCGCTGAATGCATGGCATCAGGATCAGGTGATCAGCCCCCCAGCGGGGGCAAAAACCATTCTGGCAAACGCGTTCTGCCGATATGCCGGTCTGCAATACGGGCATCAGACCCTTACCTTTCAGCCCCACCCAGAGTTTTCATCGCAGTTTACAGGTGCCTTGGCACAGGCGCGCGGCCGCGGTGTTGTTCCGGATGATTTGTTGCAGCAGGTACACGCTAATTTAAGCAAACCAATTGATGATGCGAAAATCGGCCAACAGATCGTCGATTTTTTCCGCAGGAGCGCCCAACATGTCTGATATGATCGAAACTCTGCCACAGGTGATGCAAGATTACCTTGAGGGTCGAAAACTTGATGAGGTCGAATGCATCATCGCAGACCTACCCGGGATTGCCCGCGGCAAGGCCGTGCCGGCCAGCAAATTCATGCGGCAAACATCTTTTCACCTGCCCGATTCCATCTTTTATCAAACCATCACCGGCGATTGGGGCGAAGCCGCAGGGGCTGAAGGGTTTATTGAACGCGACATGATCCTGCGCCCTGATATGTCAACAGCCCGCCCTGCCCCATGGACTGGCGATTGGACGATGCAGGTGATCCACGATGCCTATGATCGTGATGGTGACCCCATACCGTTCAGCCCGCGCAACGTGCTGAAGCGCGTGGTGAAACTGTTCGAAGATAAGGGCTGGAAGCCCATTGTGGCGCCGGAGATGGAATTTTTCTTGGTCGCCCGCAATCTGGATCCGGCAAAGAAGATTGAACCGATGATGGGCCGCTCGGGCCGTCCCGCCGCGGCGCGTCAGGCCTATTCCATGACTGCGGTGGATGAATTTGGCCCGGTCATCGATGATATTTACGATTTCGCCGAGGCGCAGGGATTTGAAATCGACGGCATCACCCAAGAAGGCGGCGCCGGTCAGTTAGAGATCAACCTGCGGCATGGCGATCCGGTGAAACTGGCGGATGAGGTGTTCTATTTCAAACGTCTGATCCGCGAAGCGGCGCTGCGCCATGATTGTTTTGCCACCTTCATGGCCAAACCCATCGCGGATGAGCCTGGCAGCGCGATGCACATCCATCATTCGATCATTGATCGCGCGACAGGTAAAAACCTGTTTTCCGGGCCTCAGGGCGGCGAAACGGATGCGTTTTTCAATTTCTTGGGCGGGATGCAGGCCTATTTGCCATCCGCGATTGCGGTTCTGGCACCCTATGTGAACAGCTATCGCCGGTATGTGCGCGATCATGCGGCGCCAATTAATCTGGAATGGGGGCGCGATAATCGCACCACCGGCCTGCGCATTCCGATCTCCAGCCCCGACGCGCGGCGGATTGAAAACCGTCTGGCGGGGATGGATTGCAACCCTTATTTGGGCATCGCGGCTTCGTTGGCCTGTGGGTATTTGGGATTGATCAACGAATCTTGGCCCAGCAAACAATATAAGGGCGACGCCTATGAGGGCGAGGGTGATGTCCCCCGTGTGATGGGTGAGGCGCTAGATCTGTTTGAAGAAGCGCGCGCATTACGTGATGTTCTGGGTGAAGAATTCTGCCGCGTTTATGGCATTGTGAAGCGGACGGAATATGATGAATTTTTACAAGTCATCAGCCCGTGGGAACGTGAACATTTGCTTCTAAACGTCTGATGTCAAAACCTTTACTTTTTGCAAATGACGTCGCCGGGCAATACCCAAACAGCTGGTATGCGGCAACCGCGGACTT
>JALQTR010000194.1 GCA_023260835.1 Paracoccaceae bacterium | reverse complement strand
ACCTCCTGTTTGCTGGAGGTGGTAGCAGGCGGAGCCCAGCAGCGGCGCGGGTTTGAGCTTTACCAATCCATGCTGGAAGAGGCGATTGCCAAAATCAAATCCGGCCAGTCAGAGGGGCTGGACGATGGTGATGGCACCTGGGCGCCGCAGATCAATCTGGGCGTGTCGGTGTTGATCCCAGAAAATTATGTACCGGATTTGGATGTGCGGTTGGGGCTTTATCGACGGCTCAGCCAGCTGTCCAGCAAGGTCGAACTGGAAGGCTTTGCTGCCGAATTGATCGACCGCTTTGGCCCCCTTCCCAAAGAGGTGAACACCCTGATGCTGGTGGTGCGCATCAAAGCCATGTGTAAACGCGCTGGGATTGCCAAATTGGACGCGGGCGAAAAGGGCGCAACCGTTCAATTCTATAATGACAAATATGCCTCACCCGCGGGACTGGTGGAATTCATTCAGGATCAACGGGGCCTTGCCAAAATTCGCGACAATAAAATTGTGCTGCGCCGCGACTGGAAGAAAGACAGTGATAAGATCAAGGGGGCCTTTGCCATTGCCCGCGATTTGGCGCAAAAGCTGAAGGTCGGGCAATAAGCCACATATGGCCCCCCGGGATTTACCCTGGGGGCGCTGATTTATCGGGTGGTTTCGGTCAAGCGGCGTTTGACGTAATCGGTGACGTGGCCAATCATTGGATCCATATGCGGTTCTTCAAAGAAATGCCCTGCGCCTTCGATTTGCGTGTGGGTGATGGTGATGCCTTTTTGTTCGTGCAGCTTATCCACCAACAGTTCGGTATCCGCAGGTGGGGCTACACGGTCATTTGTGCCATTGATCACCAACCCCGACGATGGGCAGGGGGCCAAGAATGAAAAATCATACATGTTGGCAGGCGGGGCCACGGACACAAAGCCTGTGATTTCAGGCCGCCGCATCAACAGCTGCATGCCGATCCAGGCGCCAAAGGAAAACCCAGCAACCCAGCAATGTTTGGAATTGTTGTTCATTGATTGCAGATAATCCAGCGCCGATGCGGCATCCGACAATTCGCCTATGCCCTGATCATATTCGCCCTGACTGCGCCCAACACCGCGGAAGTTAAACCGCAAAACCGTAAAGCCCATGTTATAGAAGGCATAATGCAGGTTATAAACCACCTTATTGTTCATTGTTCCGCCAAACTGCGGATGGGGGTGCAGGACAATGGCAATCGGGGCATCGCGTTCCTTTTGCGGGTGATAACGACCTTCCAAACGGCCTTCGGGACCTGCAAAAATAACTTCGGGCATGTTTTATTCCTTTGGGTGGGCCATTGGCCCTGTTCTTGACGCAATCGCGTGGCCTGTTTATCCACGGATGCGTATTGCATTGGTATATGACTTGCGCATTGCAGATAATCGCTGATCGCTTCGGCGTCAATCATGCGGGTGCAGGCCGGGCCAAATTGAAAAGGGCGTCTTGCAATGAAACTGAGCACGAAGGGCCGATATGCAACCGTTGCCTTGGTGGATATGGCCCTGTGCCTGAACAAAGACGCGGATGCGCTGGTCACGCTGGGGGATATTTCGCGGCGGCAGGATATTTCACTGGCCTATCTTGAGCAGCTTTTTGTCAAATTGCGCCGCGCTGGGCTGGTCGAATCGGTGCGCGGGCCGGGGGGCGGGTATCGGTTTGCGCGTCCGGCATCACAGATTCGCGTGGTTGAAATTTTGGCGGCCGTTGATGAAACCGTGGACGCCATGCACAAGGGCATGGGGGCATCGGGGGCGTCCAGTGGCAGCCGCGCGCAATCGCTGAGCAACCGGTTGTGGGAAAGCCTCAGCGCGCATGTCTATGTGTTTTTGCATCAAACGCGGCTGTCGGATATTGCGCTGAATGATCTGGCCCCCTGTCCAGCTGTGCCGAACCTGTTTTCCATTGTGGACGAGGATGAATAATCCCTGCCGCATCCCACCCCACCCTATGGACCTGTCCTTATGACCCAGCGGATTTACCTTGATTATAATGCCACCGCGCCTTTGCGGGATGCGGCGCGTGCGGCGATGATGGATGCAATGGATGTGATCGGCAACCCATCCAGCGTCCATGCCGAGGGTCGCGCGGCCAAGGCGCTGCTGGAACGCGCCCGTGCGGATGTGGCGGCGGCCTTTGGCGCGGATGGGGCGGATGTGGTGTTCACCTCGGGCGCGACCGAAGCGGCGGCGCTGGCGCTGGCGGGGCGGGGGATGTCCTGCGCGGGGGTGGAACATGATGCGGTGTCATCTTGGTGCAACATCGACCTGCCCGTGGATGCCGCGGGGCAGGTTGTGGCGGCGAATCCGGCGGCCGCGGCGGTGCAGCTGGCCAATTCGGAAACGGGAATTATCCAATCCTTGCCGGATGGATTGGCGGTTTGCGACGCCACGCAGGGGTTTGGCAAAATTCCCATGGCCTTTAACTGGCTGGGCGCGGATATGGCGCTGATATCGGCACATAAATTGGGCGGCCCCAAAGGGATCGGCGCATTGGTACTGCGCAAAGGCATTGATATTGCAGCGCAAATTCGTGGTGGCGGGCAGGAAATGGGCCGCCGTTCCGGCACAGAAAACATCATCGGCGCGGCGGGTTTTGCCGCCGCCGCCCGCGCCGCGCAGGCCGACCTGGAAGCCGGCGTTTGGACAAAAATTGAGAAACTTAGAAATATTCTAGAAAACACCATTGAGGCCGAAGCGAAAATGACTATTTTTGTCGGGAAAGGGGGCGCGCGGCTTCCGAACACCACCTCGATGATCACACCCGGCTGGAAGGGCGAGACGCAGGTGATGTTAATGGACCTGGCGGGATTTGCCATTTCGGCGGGTTCGGCCTGTTCCAGCGGTAAGGTGCAAGCCAGCCGCACGTTGCGCGCCCTTGGATATGACGACACAGCGGCGGCCAGTGCAATTCGCATCAGCCTGGGCCCGCAGACAACAGAAGATGACGTATTGCGTTTTGCCGACAGCTGGCTGGCGCAGTACCGCAAATTCGAGGCGCGGCTGGGATAACCCCCCGCGCCAACAGCGCGAGGAGGCCAGGATATGGCAGCATTGGATGAAGTGATCCGCGATGGGGTTGATGAAGAAACCGTCAAAACCGTGCGCGAAGTTGGCGGCGCCTATAAATACGGTTGGGAAACCGAAATCGAAACGGAATACGCCCCAAAGGGCCTGACCGAAGACATCGTCCGCCTGATCAGTGAAAAGAACGAAGAACCCGAATGGATGCTGGACTGGCGTCTGGCGGCCTATCGTCGTTGGCTGGAAATGAAAGAACCCGATTGGGCCATGGTCGATTACCCTGAAATTGATTTTCAGGACCAATATTATTACGCCCGCCCCAAAAGCATGGAGGTCAAACCCAAATCGCTGGATGAGGTCGACCCAAAACTGCTGGCCACCTATGAAAAGCTGGGCATCCCACTGAAGGAACAGTTGATCCTGGCCGGTGTTGAAGGCGCCGAGGACATGCCGACCGAAGGGCGCAAGGTGGCCGTGGATGCGGTGTTCGACAGCGTATCGGTTGGCACCACATTTCAGGCCGAATTGAAAAAGGCCGGGGTGATTTTCTGCTCGATTTCCGAAGCGCTGCGCGAACATCCTGAATTGGTGCGCAAATATATCGGATCGGTCGTGCCGCAATCGGATAATTTTTACGCCACGCTCAACTCGGCTGTGTTTTCGGATGGATCGTTTGTGTACATCCCCCCCGGTGTGCGCTGCCCGATGGAGCTGAGCACCTATTTCCGCATCAATGCTGAAAATACTGGCCAGTTTGAACGCACACTGATCATTGCGGATAAAGGTTCCTATGTGTCCTATCTGGAAGGCTGCACCGCGCCGCAGCGCGACACCAGCCAGTTGCACGCGGCGGTGGTCGAGATCATCATCGAGGAAGACGCCGAGGTGAAATATTCCACGGTGCAGAACTGGTATCCCGGCGACGAGAAC
>JALQTR010000141.1 GCA_023260835.1 Paracoccaceae bacterium | reverse complement strand
CTGCGTTAGGGCGCCCACCCAGGCGGGCGCTGCCCTTATTTCTTGGGGCGCGGCCGTCATGGTCAAATATTTTTTGCAATACACACAGGCCTGGGCCAAAACGCAAAACGCCGCCCGCAGATCACGGGCGGCGTCTTTGTGAAATCGGGGCGCTGCCCCCCTCGGGGTCTTAGGCCACGTCAAAGCGCAGGGATTTGACCTGACCGAACATCCCTGTGGATTCCAGTTGTTTGACAACCGGATCGGGCACGGGCGCATCGACATAAAGCAGCGCGATCGCCTCGCCCTGCGCCTCTTTGCGGCCAAGGGTAAAGTTCGCGATGTTCACATCGTTTTCCCCCATGGTTTTCCCCAAAGTCCCGATGATCCCGGGGATGTCTTCGTTGGTGGTGTACAGCATATGCGCGCCGACCTCGGCATCAATGTTGATGCCCTTGATCTGGATAAAGCGCGGCTTGCCATCGCTGAAGACCGTCCCCGCGACCGAGCGTTCGCGTTTGGCCGTCACCACCGTGACCTTGACATAGCCATCAAAGGCCCCTGATTTCGCCTGATTGGTGGTGGAAATTTTGATCCCCCGTTCGGCGGCAATCACCGGCGCGGATACCATGTTCACATCGGGGTTGGCGCGTTTCATGATCCCCGCAATCACCGAACAGTTCAGCGCGGCCAAATTCATATCCGACACAACCCCATCATAAAGAATGTTGATCGCCTGCACAGGTTCATCCGTCATCTGCCCGATAAAGGCGCCCAGATGATCGGCCAGTTTGATCCATGGGCCCATGACCTTGGCCTCTTCGGCGGTGACGGATGGCATGTTCAGCGCGTTTTCAACCGCGCCTGTCAGCAGGTAGTTTGACATCTGTTCCGCCACCTGCAGCGCCACGTTTTCTTGTGCTTCGGTTGTGGCGGCGCCCAGATGCGGGGTGCAGACCACGTTGGGCAGGTTAAACAGCGGGTTTTCCGTTGCGGGCTCTTGCGCGAACACGTCAAAGGCCGCGCCAGCCACATGGCCGGATTTCAGCAGATCGGCCAGCGCTGCCTCATCCACCAGACCGCCGCGGGCACAGTTGATGATGCGCACGCCTTTTTTAGTCTTTTCCAGCGCGTCGCGGCTGAGAATGTTGCGCGTCTGATCGGTCAGCGGCACGTGCAGCGTGATGAAATCGGACCGTTTGAGGATGTCTTCAAGCTCGACCTTTTCTACCCCCATTTTATCGGCTTTTTCCTGCGCCAAGAAGGGATCATAGGCAATGACCTTCATTTTCAGGCCGCGCGCACGGTCACAAACGATACCGCCGATGTTGCCCGCGCCAATGACGCCCAGGGTTTTGCCGGTCAGCTCAACCCCCATAAAGCGGGATTTTTCCCATTTGCCGGCATGGGTGGAGGCGCTGGCCTCGGGGATTTGGCGGGCCACGGCGAACATCATGGCAATGGCGTGTTCGGCGGTTGTGATCATATTGCCAAAGGGGGTGTTCATCACGATGACCCCCTGTTTGGATGCGGCTTCGCGGTCGACGTTATCCACACCGATCCCGGCGCGGCCGATGACCTTCAGATTGGTCGCTGCGGCCAGAATTTTTTCGGTGACTTTGGTGGCGGATCGAATGGCCAGACCATCGTATTGGCCAATCACCTTGGCCAGTTTGTCCTTGTCTTTGCCCAGATCAGGTTGGAAATCCACCTCGATCCCGCGGTCGCGGAAGATCTGCACCGCTGCTTCAGAGAGTTTGTCGGAAATAAGTACTTTCGGCGCCATAATATAAGGTCCTTTGGATGTGTTCACTGTTGTGGGGGTGGGGCGGGCGTGATCGCCCGCGCGTGTTGTGTATGGTTGGGGTTGCCCTTGGATCCAATCCGTTCCCTGAGAGGCGCAGAACGCGCGCCTCACAGGGGGTTAACGCAGGATGATATCCAAGGTGCAGCCCCCCTGTCACGGGCCCTAGGCCGCGGCGATCTCGGCCTCGAACGCCCAAGCCAGCCAGGGCAGCATCGCCTCGACATCGGCGGTCTCGACCGTGCCGCCGCACCAAATGCGCAGGCCCGCAGGGGCATCGCGATAGGCGCCAATGTCAAAGGCCACGCCTTCGGTTTCCAGCCGTTTGGCAACAGCCTTTGCAAAGGCGGCGCCATCGGTGATGCGTGGATCGTTGAATTTCAGACAGACCGATGTGTTCGACCGAAAGGCCGGTTCGGTGACCAAAAATTCAATCCAATCATGTGCGGCGACAAAGCGTTGCACCGCGGCCAAGTTATTATTGGCGCGGGTTTGCAGGCCCTGTAGGCCACCAATGCTGTGCGCCCAATCCAGCGCCAGCAGGTAATCCTCGACCGCCAACATAGAAGGGGTGTTGATGGTTTCCCCACGGAAGATCCCGTCGATCAATTTGCCGCCTTTGGTCAGGCGGAAAATTTTCGGCATGGGCCAGGCGGGGGTATAGCTTTCCAGCCGTTCGACCGCGCGGGGTGACAGGATCAGCATCCCATGCGCAGCTTCGCCGCCCAGCACCTTTTGCCAGCTGAATGTGGTCACGTCCAATTTATCCCAAGGCAGGTCCTGGGCAAAGGCCGCGCTGG
>JALQTR010000109.1 GCA_023260835.1 Paracoccaceae bacterium | reverse complement strand
TCAAAAGGCTCGCGGCATGCACAGCACCGGTATTGGGCCTTGCACGCGGTCGAGCCAAATTCGCTTAGGCGTTCGGTATTCTGCAATCGGTTGCGGATGCGCTGAAATACGTCCTCAAAGAGATCGTCGTTCCGGCGGGCGCGGATAAGTTCGTGTTCTTCCTTGCGCCGATGCTCTCGATGACGCTGGCTATCGTGGCTTGGGCGGTTGTGCCCTTCAACGACGGCTGGGTGCTCTCGGACATCAACGTGGCGATCCTGTTCGTCTTCGCGGTTTCCTCGCTCGAGGTCTACGGCGTGATCATGGGTGGCTGGGCGTCAAACTCGAAATACCCATTTCTGGGTAGCTTGCGGTCTGCGGCGCAGATGATCTCTTATGAGGTGTCGTTGGGCCTGATCATCATCGGGATTATCATCTCAACCGGATCGATGAACTTTTCTGACATCGTGCGGGCGCAGGATGGGGACTATGGGTTCTTCAGCTGGTATTGGCTGCCGCATTTCCCGATGGTGTTTTTGTTCTTTATCTCCGCGCTGGCGGAAACCAACCGTCCCCCGTTTGATTTGCCAGAGGCGGAATCGGAACTGGTGGCTGGATATCAGGTTGAATACAGCTCAACCCCGTTTTTGCTGTTCATGGCGGGTGAATATATCGCGATTTTCTTGATGTGTGCGCTGGTGTCGCTGCTGTTCTTTGGCGGCTGGCTGTCGCCCATTCCTGGGCTGGCCGATGGGGTTTGGTGGATGGTTGCCAAAATGGCATTTTTCTTCTTCATCTTCGCCATGGTAAAGGCGATCACCCCGCGGTATCGCTATGACCAGCTGATGCGCATTGGTTGGAAGGTGTTCTTGCCCTTCAGCCTGGTGTGGGTTGTGTTCGTATCCTTTGCGGCGAAATTCGATTGGTTCTGGGGCGCATTTGCGCGCTGGGGCATGGGGGGCTGATTATGGCATCTGTTGATTACACCCGCGCGGCCAAATATTTCCTGTTGCAGGATTTTTGGGTCGGCATGAAATTGGGGCTGAAGTATTTCCTTGCGCCAAAGGCCACGCTGAATTACCCGCATGAAAAGGGGCCGATCAGCCCGCGTTTTCGCGGTGAACACGCGCTGCGCCGTTATCCCAATGGCGAAGAGCGTTGCATCGCCTGCAAATTGTGCGAAGCCGTGTGCCCCGCACAGGCGATCACCATCGACGCAGAACCCCGCGAAGACGGCAGCCGCCGCACTACGCGTTATGACATCGACATGACCAAATGCATCTATTGCGGCTTCTGCCAAGAGGCCTGCCCCGTGGATGCAATTGTCGAAGGGCCGAATTTTGAATTCTCCACCGAAACTCGCGAAGAGCTGTTTTACGATAAAGAAAAACTGTTGTCCAACGGCGAACGGTGGGAGGCGCAAATCGCCCGCAACCTGGAATTGGACGCGCCCTACCGATGACTGATGCAACAAACCCCTTTCAGGCGATGATTGACCAGATGCAGCAAATGGCGCGGCAGATGAACCCTGCCTTGGGTGATTTTTCGCCCAAAGCCTTTGAAGCCATGTGGCCGACCATGCCCAAAGAGTGGATGGACCTGATGTTTGGCACCACCGCCAATCCCGGGGGTTTGGACGCGCGCACACGGCTGATGCTGACGCTGTCAGGGCTGATCTGCCAAGGGGCGCAAAATGACAGCGCGCTGCGCATGACGGTGCGCCACCTGATCGAGGCGGGCGCCACAAAACAACATATCGCCGAAGCAATCGGTCAAATGACCGTCTTTGCCGGCGTTCCTGCAACGACCCGCGCCATGCAATTGGCGCAAGAGGTTCTGGACGATCAGAAGGATCAAGACGCATGACCGTATTTGCCTTTTATCTTTTCGCAGTATGCGTGTTGACGGGGGGGCTGTTTACGGTCCTGTCGCGAAACCCGGTGCATTCGGTGTTGTGGCTGATCTTGGCGTTTTTGTCATCGGCGGGGTTATTTGTTCTGCTGGGGGCGGAATTCGTCGCCATGCTGTTGATCATCGTTTATGTTGGCGCTGTTGCGGTGCTGTTTTTGTTCGTGGTCATGATGTTGGACGTGGATTTCGCTGCGCTGAAGGCGGAAATGGCGAAATATATGCCGCTGGCACTGCTGATTGGGGTGGTCATCCTGATGCAGCTGGTGATGGCTGTTGGCGCCTGGGACAGTGCCGCTGGCGCATCTGCGGCGCGTCAGGCTGTGGCCCCAGATGGGGTGGAAAACACCGCGGCTTTGGGGCTGATCCTATATGATCAATATTTCTTGCTGTTCCAATTGGCTGGTTTGGTTTTGTTGGTGGCGATGATCGGTGCGATCACGCTGACCCTGCGCCACCGCGCTGATGTGAAACGGCAAAATGTTCTGGCGCAGATGTGGCGCGATCCGGCATCCGCGATGGAACTCAAAGACGTAAAACCCGGGCAGGGCCTGTAAAGAATTGATTGGCGCATGGGCGCCGCTAGACAAGTTAGGACGAGCAGATGATCGGACTGGAACATTATTTGGGGGTTGCTGCGGCGCTCTTTGTTATTGGGATTTTCGGGCTGTTTTTGAACCGAAAGAACGTGATCATTTTGCTGATGTCGATCGAATTGATTTTGCTGTCGGTGAATATCAACCTGGTCGCCTTTTCATCGCATCTGGGCGATTTGGCGGGGCAGGTGTTTACCCTGTTCGTGCTGACCGTTGCCGCCGCCGAAGCGGCCATTGGCCTTGCCATCTTGGTCTGCTTCTTCCGCAATCGTGGCACAATTGACGTCGAAGACGTCAACGTGATGAAAGGCTAAGATCATGGCTCAGATCATTCTTTTCGCGCCCTTGATTGGCGCGCTTATCGCCGGTTTTGGCTGGCGTATGATCGGCGAAACCGCCGCGCAATGGGTGGCAACGGGGCTGTTGTTTTTGTCTTGCTTGCTGTCTTGGGTGGTGTTCTTGACGCTGGATGCCAGCGTTGTGCAGCAGATCCATATTCTAGATTTCATCCGCTCGGGCACGCTGGATACGGCTTGGGCCATCCGCCTAGATCGGCTTACTGCGATCAT
>JALQTR010000048.1 GCA_023260835.1 Paracoccaceae bacterium | reverse complement strand
TGGCCGTATGTATCTTGTGCCACGTCCAACACATCGCGTGCGATGACATCGCCGGCGACAATCACAATGGCGTTTTGCGGCGCATAAAAACGATCATAAAAGGCGCGTACATCGGCCATATCCAGGGCCGATGCCTCTTGCGGCCAGCCGATGATGGGGCGGCCGTAGGGATGATTTAGAAACTGCGCCGCGCCCATTTGTTCGCTGAACAAAGCATCTGGATTGTTATCAACGCGCATGGCGCGCTCTTCCAAGATCACCTTTCGTTCAGTCAAAAGCGCGTCTTGGTTGATGATGGTGCCGCGCATGCGGTCGGCCTCCATTTCCATCATTTCGGGCAGGGCGGTTGCTGGCACGCGCTGATAATAGGCGGTGTAATCCCATGATGTGAAGGCATTATCTTGACCGCCAATTTCTGACACACGTGTGGAAAATGCCCCGTCTGGAAACTGTGCGGTGCCTTTGAACAGCAGATGCTCCAAGAAATGCGCGGCGCCGGATGCGCCTGGGGCCTCATCCGCAGCACCGGCGCGGTACCAAATCATGTGCTGCACAACGGGGGCGCGGGTGTCTTCGATCACGACCAGTTGCAGGCCATTTTTTAGCGTGAAAATCTGCGGATCTGAAATGCGCGCATTGGCGGCCATGGCCCCAAAGACAAGGATCAAAACGGCTGAAATAAGACGTAACCCCATCTGCCACCTTTCCATTATGATTGCATGGTCAAAATCTGTGGTTGAGCCTGTGCAAATTCAAGGGGGGGCGAGGTTATTCATACCCCGGCGGTGGGACCAGTGGGGTTTTCACCCCAGCGGCGCGCGCGCGGGCCAGTTCCGCCCCTGCGTCTAGCGCCATGTCGCTGTAGGCTTGGCTGTAAAGATCACTGCGGAAAATCCGGAACCGCGTGAACCGCACTGCTTTGCGGCGGAACTCTGCGTCTTCGGCGGCCAAGGCGGCGCGAATATCTGCCTGCAACCCGCGGCGCCCAGCATAGGCAACCAGCGCCTTGTGTTGCGGGATGTTGGTTTGCGCCGCCGGCGTGCCACCCAAGGCGCGAATCGCTTCGGCACGGGGGTTTTGGATCGCACGGGTTTCCCCACCAGGGGCGGGCAGGGCCGCAAAGGATTGTGGCATTTCCAGCGGGCTGCCGGGGGCTATGGCGAATTCTTCTGGCCCGTCGTCGTTGCTTTTGAGCAGGCGCAGGCGATCTGGCGTTCCGCTGCATGCTGCCAAAGCCAAACAGATCAGGGGTAAAATCATAATGTTGCGCATGTCACAAAGGCCTGTTCGAATATCTTTTGCCCGCACTCTAATGGATAATGCAACCAAGGTCACGCAGGTTTTGAATACCAAACCATCCCCGCGGCGCCTGCGAAAATGGCAATGTCTGCCACGTTGAACACATATGGATTATCAATGCCGCAGCAGGACATGTTTAAAAAATCCGCGACCGCACCATAAAGGACGCGGTCAACCACATTGCCCATGGCCCCG
Organism: Paracoccaceae bacterium; assembly: GCA_023260835.1. Classification (GTDB taxonomy): domain Bacteria; phylum Pseudomonadota; class Alphaproteobacteria; order Rhodobacterales; family Rhodobacteraceae; genus JALQTR01. The sequence continues at coordinate 4,317 of JALQTR010000048.1, read as the reverse complement.
CCCACCAATGCGCCGGCGCTGATGTAGACGGGCAGGCGGTTTTGCCCGCGCATCCACCGGATCACCCAAGCCGAAATTGCGATCGACAGCAGGATCAACACCCACCGCATGATATCGCTGTCATGGGCAAACAGGCCAAAATTCACCCCCCGATTCCAGCCCATTTGAAATGTCAAAAATGGCGGCCAGAAGGGGATGAAAATCCGCGTTTGCAGATCCATGGCAAAAACAACGGCCCATTTGCTGATCTGGTCGATCGCAAACAGGGCCGCCGTGGTGATCCAAAAGGCGCGCATGGGATCAGTGACGGAAATGCCGCATGCCGGTAAAGACCATGGCCAAACCGGCCTCATCCGCGGCGGCGATGACGTCGTCATCACGCATTGATCCACCGGGCTGAATAATCGCCTGCGCGCCGGCTTCGGCGGCGGTCAACAGACCGTCGGCAAAGGGAAAGAATGCATCAGAGGCCACAACGGATCCATGGGTCAGCGGGGCGTCCAGCCCCATGACTTGGGCCATATCCTGCGCTTTGCGCGCGGCAATACGGGTGCTGTCGACGCGGCTCATTTGGCCTGCGCCGACGCCGACTGTGGCACCGTCTTTGACATAGATGATAGCGTTGGATTTGACGTGTTTGGCGACTTTCCATGCAAACAGCAGATCGGCCATTTGCGCATCCGTGGGGGCGCGTTTGGTCACAACGCGCAGATCCGCGGGGGTGATGTGGCCGGTGTCTTTATCTTGGGCCAAAAACCCGCCGCTGACCTGTTTGATCACCTGCGCAGCTTGGCGCGGATCGGCCATGGCGCCGGTGGTCAGCAGGCGCAGGTTTTTCTTGGCGGCGAAGATCGCACGGGCATCATCATCGGCATCGGGGGCAATGACAACTTCGGTGAAGATCTTACAGATCTCTTCGGCTGTGGCCCCATCCAGCGTTTGGTTCAGCGCGATGATCCCGCCAAAGGCGCTGGTGCGGTCACAATCAAAGGCGCGGGTATAGGCGTCCAGCAAGCTGCTGCCTTTGGCCACGCCGCAGGGGTTAGCGTGTTTGATGATCGCACAGGCAGGGCCATCTGCGGGCGCAAATTCGCTGGCCAATTCAAACGCCGCATCGGTGTCGTTGATGTTGTTGTAGGACAGCGCCTTGCCCTGATGCTGCTGCGCCGTGGCCACGCCGGGACGGGCGCTGCCATCCAGATAAAATGCGGCACCCTGGTGGGGGTTTTCGCCGTAACGCATTTCCTGGGCCAATGTGCCGGCAACCACGCGGCGGCGTGGATGCGCCTGACCGATGGCTGCGGCCATCCAAGTTGACACCGCCGCATCATAGGCCCCTGTGCGCGCATAGGCGATCTGTGCCATTTTTTGGCGAAATTCATAGGTGGTGGCGCCGCCATTGGCATCCATTTCAGCCAGCAGCGCATCATAATCTTCGGTATCAACCAAAGTGGTCACAAATCCATGGTTCTTCGCTGCGGCGCGGATCATGGCCGGTCCACCAATGTCGATGTTTTCGATGCAGGTGTCATAATCCGCGCCTTTGGCTACGGTTTCTTCGAACGGGTAAAGGTTCACGACCAGCAGATCAATTCGGCCAATATTATGCGTTTCCATCGCCTGCACGTGATCGGCATTGTCGCGCAGCGCCAGCAGGCCGCCATGCACCATTGGGTGCAGAGTTTTGACGCGCCCATCCATCATTTCGGGAAACCCTGTTACATCCGCCACATCGCGCACTGGCAGGCCTGCATCGCGGATTGCGGCGGCGGATCCTCCGGTGGACAGCAGCTCTACCCCGCGCTGAACAAGGGCGCGGGCCAGATCAATCAGGCCAGTTTTGTCTGACACAGACAGCAGGGCACGGGTGATGGGCAGGTTTTGGGGGGCGTTTTGCATAGGGACGATTCCGCTGTGGGTGGTTGTTGCCCCTCTCTTACGCTGCTGTGCAGCAAAATTGAACCCTTTTTGGCCGCGGCAAACTGATCCAATTTTGATCGCAAGAGGGGCGCAACAAATCGCTTGCCAGAATCGCAGGTGGTGCAGTAAGAAACAGGCATGGGCGATGGCGTCGCCCTGGCGCGGCAAAAGCCGCCCTCCTTTGCTGTCCTGCACGCCGGGAAACCTGTGACATGGGGCAGCAAAGCGAACAGAACGCTTGTTTTCCCCAGTCTTGGATCATTGGAGAACACGTTCATGAAAGATCACATTCAAACCCGTCCTGCCTTCTACCGCTATCACAACGGCGAAAAGGCCCCGCTGCAGTTTTCTGTTGCGGAATATGAATCGCGCGTGGCCAAGCTGCGTGGCCTGATGTCAGATGCTGGTATCGAGGCGGCTGTCTTCACCTCGATGCATAATATCGCCTATTACTCTGGTTTTTTGTATTGTGCCTTTGGTCGGCCTTACGCATTGGTGGTGACCCCCGATCAGGCGGTGACGATCAGTGCAGGGATTGATGCGGGGCAGCCATGGCGCCGGTCGTTTTGCGATAATATCACCTACACCGATTGGCAGCGCGGTAATTACTGGCGTGCGATTGAACATGTGACCGGCAAGGGCCACAAACTGGGGGTGGAAAACGATCACCTGACATTGCAGGCGCGCGCGGCATTGGATGAATTTCTGGCGCCAAAGGCGGTGATTGATATCGCCCCCGCCACGATGCGCCAACGGATGTTTAAATCTGCCGCGGAATTGGACATGATCCGCGCCGGGGCTGCCGTGGCCGATGTCGGTGGATATGCAATCCGCGATGCGGTTGCCGTGGGTGCCACAGAATTGGATGTCACCATGGCCGGCCGCGACGCGATGGAGCGTGAAATTGCTGCGCGGTTCCCAGATGCTGAATACCGCGACACTTGGGTTTGGTTCCAATCGGGGCTGAACACCGACGGCGCGCATAACCCTGTCACCAATCGCGCATTGCAGCGTGGGGATATCCTGTCGCTGAATTGCTTTCCAATGATTTCGGGTTATTACACGGCGCTGGAACGCACAATGTTTGTGGGTGAATGCGACCCGGCATCGCTGGCAATTTGGCAGGCCAATGTGGCGGCGCATGAATATGGGATCAGCTTGCTGAAACCCGGTGCATCCTGCGCCGAGGTCACGCATCAGATCAATGATTTCTTTGCGCAGCGCGATCTGCTGCAATATCGCACCTTTGGCTATGGCCACAGTTTCGGGGTTCTGTCACATTATTACGGCCGCGAAGCAGGGCTGGAGCTGCGCGAGGATATCGATACGGTGCTGGAGCCTGGCATGGTGATCTCGATGGAGCCAATGCTGACCATCGCCGATGGCCAGCCTGGCGCGGGCGGATACCGTGAACATGATATCCTCATCATCACCGAAGACGGTAATGAAAACATCACCGGCTATCCCTACGGGCCAGATTTCAATATCGTTGGGTAAGTAAGAGCGCCCGATGTTCAGCCGCCTGCACCGCAATGTGTGGGCGGCTTTTTGCTGCTTCGCGGCACCTGAGCGGGGCGGGGTCTTTTCATCGCCCCCACCAGTGCATACCTTTAGGTGAAGTCATCTGATGAAAGGTCTGTGCAAAATGCGGTATGTGAAATGGGGGTTTTGGGTGGTGGCGGCTGTGCTGCTCCTGGGGGTGTTGCATTACAGCCTGCCGCAGCATGATGTGGTCCGCATCACCGATACCTATGAAAAGCGCATTGATTTTGGCCGAAACGCGATGTTTTTCGCCGATGGGCCGCGCGATGCGGCCGGCGCGTTGCAAAACCGTGATGTGTTTTTCATCCAAACCACGCGCGCGGACGGCTCTGTAATGGTGTTTCGCAATGAAGACACCGGCTGGGGCTGGCCGTTTTATTTCAAATTCGACACCGCCAATTTGCAGGCCGAAGCCAGCAATTTCAAATCCACCGCCGAAACGCCCAAATGGGTGGCTGTGCGGCATTATGGCTGGCGCAATCAGCTGATGTCGATTTATCCAAATGCCACTGCGATTATGCCGGTTGCGGGGCCGGATGATGCCCCGTTGCCGTGGCGTCCGGTTCTGATCTTGCTGCTGCTGGCGGCGGTTCTGCGCGCATTATATGTGCGCGCGGCGCGGCTGTGGCGTGGTACAATCACCCCGCGTTTGGGCAAGCTGCGCAAAACAGCATGAACCATATAAAAACCCCCGGGCGGTTCGGGCCGCCCGGGGGTTTTTTTCTTTATGATAGATCAGACCGCCTGTTTGCGCATATCGGCGGCAGAAATTCCGGCCACGGCAACGGGTTTTTTCATTGCGTCGCGGCGGAAGGGCTCGCCCAGCTCTTGGTTGATCAGCGCCTCGATCAGAGT
>JALQTR010000040.1 GCA_023260835.1 Paracoccaceae bacterium | reverse complement strand
ACAGGAACAATTCGATTTTTTTCACGGTTCCAGAGTTGTTGGGTTTTGGTATTAACTACGGTTAAATTGTAGTCAATCCAAATGTTTCCTCCGCTACCTCCATTTCTAAAATACTGCATCTCTTGCTGCGTAGCCCGGGCTTGCGCCAACTGCTCTTGCTGGGCCTTGTACGCGTGAATTCGCTGGTAGTTGCGCGCGTACTCGTGGATCAGGTCAACATCCTGCGGCGCAGTGCGGCTGTTTTTCTTTGTTGGGCTGATCGGCGGCTGTGCTGGGTCCACTGCCTGTTCGGTGAAAATCTTTCGCTATCAGATTATGATTTCTTCGATCAAGGCGCAGATCCAACGCACCCGCAGCCCCAATGGGATCTTCACCCCGCGTTTTCAGGGGCGCACTGTGGATGATGAGGTCCTGTCATCTGTGATGGCGTTTTTTGGGTTCTTTATCCTGTCACTGGGCCTGCTATCGGTCGCGCTTGGGTTGACGGGGTTGGATTTCATCACATCCGTGTCGGGCGCGGCCACGACGCTGGCCAATATTGGCCCCGGGCTGGGGGCCGAAATTGGCCCTGCGGGGAATTTTGCGGGCCTCAATGACGTGGCTAAATGGCTTTTGGCCATCGCGATGTTGGTTGGCCGGCTTGAGGTTCTGTCGGTTTACCTGCTGTTTACCGCGCTTTTTTGGCGCGCCTAAGGCCGCCAGATATGATTGACCCCCGTGGCGCTTACGCATAGGTAAGGGCCAAATCCAATCCAAAGGGTAAGTGATCCATGGACCAGACCAAACCGCGCAGCTTTCAAGAGATCATTTTGCGTTTGCAAAACTATTGGGCCAGCAAAGGCTGCGCCGTGATGCAACCCTACGATATGGAGGTTGGGGCAGGGACCTTTCACCCCGCCACCACCTTGCGCAGCTTGGGCGCGCGTCCTTGGGCCGCGGCCTATGTGCAGCCATCGCGCCGGCCCACTGATGGGCGTTACGGTGAAAACCCAAATCGGTTGCAGCATTATTACCAATATCAGGTGCTGATCAAACCCAGCCCACCGGATTTGCAGGATCTGTATCTGGGATCGCTGGCGGCGATTGGGATCGATATGGCCCTGCATGACATTCGGTTTGTCGAAGATGACTGGGAAAGCCCCACCCTGGGCGCTTGGGGTCTGGGATGGGAGGTCTGGTGCGACGGTATGGAAGTGTCGCAATTCACCTATTTCCAACAGGTTGGCGGCCATGATTGCACCCCCGTTTCGGGCGAGCTAACCTATGGTCTGGAACGCATCGCCATGTATGTTCTTGGAATAGATCACGTCATGGATATGCCGTTTAACGATCCCGATGCGCCGATCGCCCTAAAATATGGCGATGTCTTCCGCCAAACAGAACAGGAATACAGCCGTTGGAATTTTGATGTAGCCGACACCGATATGTTGCTGCAACATTTCCTGGACGCCGAGGCCGAATGCGCCCGTATTCTGGATGCCCCCCATCAGGATCCCAAAACCGGCAAACGGATCATCATGGCGCACCCCGCCTATGATCAATGCATTAAGGCAAGCCATCTGTTCAATTTGCTGGATGCGCGCGGGGTGATTTCTGTGACCGAACGGCAGGCCTATATCGGGCGGGTGCGGGCGCTGGCCAAAAAATGCGCCGATGCGTTTGTGCAAACAGATGCCGCAGGGGCCGCAGCATGAGCGGCCGCCTGATCGTTATCGCGATTGTTATCTTATCCCTGCTGACAGGCGGTGCGATTTATTATCTTCAGGTCTATCACTTTTATACCCGCCTTGGGCCTGAAGCGGCGGCAGATGTTGCGCTGCTGCCCAAATCGGGTGGCGCGCCAGAGCAGATTGCGGTGGCTGATTTTGATGGGGTGGATGCGGATAGCTCGCCCCTGCGCTATCGCGCCTGTTTCCGCGTGACAGAGGGGCCAAACGCCCTGATGCAGCGCTATGAAACGCGCGCCATAGCCACGCCTTTGAACGCGCCCTATTGGTTTTCCTGCTTTGATGCGCGCCGCATTGGCGAAGACATTGATGCCGGCCTTGCGCAGGTCTTTGTGGCCTATGAAAACCAGCCCTATGGGTTTGATCGGTTGGTCGCAATCTATCCCGATGGGCGCGGCTTTGCCTGGAATGAAATGAATGCCTGCGGGATTGAACGGTATGAAAGCAAAAGCTTTAACCCCAAATGCCCACCCCCCGTGCAGCAATAATGAATAGGTGCCAAACATGGCTGATCTTTTAATCGAACTTTTCAGCGAAGAAATTCCTGCACGGATGCAATCATCCGCAGCAGCAGCCCTGCAAAAGCAGTTTTGCGATGGTATTGTTGATGCGGGCCTGACCTATGGCGCGGCCAAGGCGCTGTCGACGCCGCGGCGTTTGACATTGGCCATCGAAGGGCTGTCCACCCATTCCCCCGATCTGCGCGAAGAACGCAA
>JALQTR010000228.1 GCA_023260835.1 Paracoccaceae bacterium | reverse complement strand
GACAAACGCATCATGGTGATCAAACAGCCCATCGGTGTGGCGGCGTCGATCACGCCATGGAACTTCCCCAACGCGATGATCACCCGCAAGGCCGCCCCCGCTCTGGCGGCGGGCTGTGCCTTTGTGGCGCGCCCCGCGCGTGAAACCCCGTTGTCGGCGCTGGTTCTGGGCGTTTTGGCAGACCGCGCGGGCCTGCCCAAAGGCGTTTTGTCGATCATCCCATCGGCCAAATCCACCCCCATCGGGGAAGAGTTCTGCGAGAACGATAAGGTGCGCAAAATCACCTTCACCGGATCAACCGAAGTGGGCCGGATTTTGCTGCGCCAATCGGCTGAAACGATCAAGAAATGCTCGATGGAATTGGGCGGTAACGCGCCATTTATCGTCTTTGATGATGCTGATCTGGATGCGGCGGTTGCCGGCGCAATCATCTGTAAGTTCCGCAACAACGGTCAGACCTGCGTCTGTGCCAACCGGATTTATGTGCAGGACGGGGTTTATGACGCCTTTGCCGAAAAACTGGCCGCAGCGGTTGAAAAGATGAAGGTCGGTGACGGGCTGGAAGCTGGCACCGATCTGGGCCCGCTGATCAACCCCGCCGCCATCGCCAAAGTGCAGGAACATCTGGCCGATGCCACTGCCAAAGGTGCCAAGATTTTGGTCGGCGGTCAGCCACATCAAGGCCCGGGCAACTTCTTGCCCCCAACCATTGTTACCGGCGCGACCCGCGATATGGTCTTCACCCAGGATGAAACCTTTGGCCCCTTGGCCCCGCTTTATCGTTTCAAGGATGAAGACGAAGTGATCGAGTTGGCCAATGACACGATCTTTGGTCTGGCCTCTTATTTCTATGCCAAGGATCTGTCCCGCGTTTACCGCGTGGCCGAGGCGCTGGAATACGGCATGGTGGGTGTGAACACTGGGCTGATTTCAACCGAACTTGCCCCCTTTGGTGGGGTAAAACAATCGGGCCTGGGCCGTGAGGGCAGCCACCATGGTATGGATGATTATCTGGAAATGAAATACGTCTGCCTGTCGGTCTGAATGGATAAGACATGATGATTGCAGCCCGCCGGATCCCCGGCGGGCTGTTTTATTTTTACCAGCGCAAAAAAATACCCGGGCGCAAGGCCCGGGTCAGTCCAACAGGGAGGTGCATGTCATTGCCCGGACATGCGGTCGGGTGTGTGATAACAGCGTTATCACAAGGATAGATAAGCGCGGTTTGATCTATCGCAAGATGCGTGAAAAAATTAAGTTGGCCCGCGTGATGCGTCATTCTGATGCAGTCAGGGCACCCCATTGCATAAAACTGACATAGGTGCCGCCAAAACGCCGCTGATCTAGCAGGGTAAATCCCGGTGGGGCGGATTGCGCGCGATCATCTTCGAATACCACCAGCGCATTGGGCGCAATCCATTGCCCCCTTATTGCGGTATCAAGCGCGCGCAGGCCCAAATCGGTGCCATAGGGCGGGTCCAAAAAGACCAAGGTGAAGGGCTCGCTGGCGCAGGGGGGCAGGCGGCGGGCATCGCGCGCAATCAGTTGCGCCCGTCCGGCCAAATCACAGCGGGTCAGGTTGTCACGGATCAATCGTCCGGCCACGCGGCCATCATCAACAAATGTGGCGGTGGCTGCGCCGCGCGACAGGGCCTCGATCCCCAAAGCGCCAGTGCCGGCGAACAGATCCAACACGCGTGCATCGGTGATTGGGTCGTTAAAACGGCCGCCTTGCAGCATGGAAAACAGCGATTCGCGTACGCGGTCGGTTGTGGGGCGCAGATGCGCACCCGCATCCCCCTTGCCAACAGATGCCAGAGCGCGGCCGCGGCAGGTTCCGGCGATCACTCTCATGCAGATAAAAGCGACTTGAGCTCGGTGCCCGGGTTTGCCACCGCGTCAGGATCCGCGGTTTGCCCCGCATCAATCAGACGTTTGCCCACCATATAGGCGCGTGGATCATTCATCGCATCCAGTGCCAGCAGCTGATCGCCCTGATAATACCAAAAGGACACGGCCCCCGGTTTGTCGCCCGGGCGGGTGATGATCCGGTCATATCCGGCGCCCAGGCCCGCAATTTGCAGTTTCACATCATATTGATCCGACCAGAACCATGGTTTCGGCGTATAGGGCAGGTCCGCGCCCATCATATTCTGCGCCACCAGTTCTGCCTGATCGATCGCATTGCCCACGCTTTCCAGCCGCATTTGCGCGCCGTTCCATGGGAAGGATGCGCAATCGCCTGCCGCCCAGATGGACGGGTCGGACGTGCGGCCAAAGGCATCGGTTTTGATCCCGTTGTCGATGTCCAATCCTGCGGCGCTGGCCAATCCATCGGCGGGCATGATCCCCACGCCGACGATCACGAAATCCACATCCAGCGTGCTGCCGTCTGTCAGGGTTGCCTTGCTGACACGCCCATTAGTCCCTTGCAACGATGTCAGGCCCACGCCTTCGCGCAGATCCACGCCGTGGTCGCGGTGCAGATCGCGGAAGTAATCGGATGTTTGCGGTGCGGCCACGCGCTGCAAAATACGCTCAGCCATTTCCACCAATGTCACATGTACGTCCAATTTACGTGCCACAGCCGCGGCTTCCAGCCCGATATAGCCACCGCCGATAATCAGCGTACGGGCGCCGGAGCGAAAATCCCCTGCCATGGCATCCACATCGGCAAGGGTGCGCACCACATGAACGCCTGCCAAATCGCCGCCAATTGCAGCGGGCAGGCGGCGGGCGATGGATCCGGTGGTCAGCGCCAGCTGATCATAGGCGATAACCTCATCCCCCAACTGGACGGTTTTGGCGGCTGGATCAATCGCCTGAACCTGCGCGTTCAGGCGCAGGCGGATGTTGTGATCGGCATAAAATGCCTCGGGGCGCAGCAGCAGCCGGTCCAGCCCCATTTCGCCCAGCAGGTATTTTTTGGACAATGGTGGGCGCTGATAGGGGGCGACGGGTTCTTCCCCGATCAAGGTGATCTCGCCCTCAAACCCCGCATTGCGCAGCTTTACCGCCATGGATGATCCCGCCTGACCGGCGCCAATGATCACGAAATGGGCCATAATCCCGTTCTCCCCTAAAATAAAATTTGCCGTAATCACAGATTCCCCTGTGGCGCACGGTCGCAGGCAGCCTATATCTGGGTTAGGTGAAAATGCAACTAAGGGAAAATATGAAAATGACCATTGCTGTTGGGGATGACCTGCCAAATACGGATCTGTTGAAAATCGGTGAAAACGGCCCCGAAGCTGTCAGTGTGGACAGCCTGACCAAAGGGCGCAAAGTGGTGATCTTTGGTGTGCCGGGGGCCTTCACCCCCACTTGCCACAGCGCCCATGTGCCCAGCTTTAACCGGACCAAAGCGCAATTTGCGGCCAAAGGCGTCGATGATATCATCTGCGTATCTGGCAATGACCCGTTTGTGATGAAAGCCTGGGCCGAAGCCACGGGCGCCGATGCGGCGGGTTTGCTGATGTTGTCCGATGCTGCAGGCGAATTTGGCCGCGCGTTGGGGCTGGGGTTTGATGCCGCCCCTGCGGGGCTGTATAACCGTATGCAGCGATTTGCCCTTTACGCCGAAGATGGCGTGGTCAAGGTCTTCCACCCCGAAGCCGGCCCCGGCACCTGCGAGCTGTCCGGCGGCGAGGCCATGCTGGCCGCGATCTAAGATAACACCCCCACAGGCCCGCGATTTGCGGGCCTAAATGTGGCCTGAAACAATAAGACCGTCAGCACTCAAAATAGCCATAAAATTGTGAAAACTATTTTTTCGGTGGCTTTGTTGGCGTTGGTGGAGCAGGGCGTGTTTTTATTTGTGTTGTTGTCTTTACACCACCTTTTGAAATACTGCCGTCTTGTATTATTGATCTTGGGGGTTTTGGGGTTCCATTCATGCCTTATGTTTCCTCTTCATACGGAAACTCTATCCAGATGGACTCTTTCCGTCTTGATATATAAACTGTGGGTGTCTCCGATATAACTGTGCCATCTTCACAACGTATTATTGCGTCTCTAAGCAAGAGCTCACGGTATTCCTCGTTGTCCGAAAATGCGCTTACCCCCCCAGAGAATATGTAACCGTTTTCAATATCCCTGAAATTAATGTATTCTGCATATGCGTCTTTTGAATTGAACGCAAAGCTCCAAACATCTGTCTCTGCGAAACGCTTACTGGCACGGATTTTATGAAGAAAACATGTGAATAATTTATTATTAACACCATAAAGCCAGAAAATGGAAAGCGCAAAAGAGACGGGTATAGAAAAAGCTATCTCGTCAGAAAAAGAGATTAAATCAATCTGGGGTGTATGTTGTGGAAGACTATCATAGCCAAATGGTTTGCCGCAATTCGTGTAGATCACAAAAAGAACTGTGTATGTTGTAACGCCAAACAGAAATGCACGTATTAAGAACTCCGTTTGATCAGGCTTGGGTCCGTTTCCATATTTCGCGTCGATTACAGCCCACAAAATTCCTGGTGTAAATATAAGCGCCAGCTGTGCTACAACTAAATCCAACAAATTACCCCAAAGTATATATTAAAGTTATCTTTCTATTATATAGAATGTATCGATAGCCTTTCTAAGGTGTAAGGATAATTTCGGAAAATAAAAAGAACAGCGAGCGAATGTGGCTAGTTGAGCCTAAGATTCGTCAGTTTCTAAGAAAAATGGCAGCCCGTAGGGGAATCGAACCCCTCTTTCCAGGTTGAAAACCTGGCGTCCTAACCGATAGACGAACGGGCCACGCTGTGGTGAGGTGGCTTCTAGGCAAAGCTGCGCCCCCTTGCAAGGGGTAAAATGCATCGCGCCGTGTAAAAATTTGGGGGGCATTGATTGATTCTATGGCGCATTCATAAATTCGCGCGTCAGGCGAAAGTTGCGGGATAAATCATCAATATTTTGGCAAATCATCGAAGATTATTGCGCAATAAGTCATTACAGCCCAAGAACACGTAAATTATTGCGTGGGTTTTGTCACAATCTGCTTTGTGAAAATGACTTTCATCTAACTTTGCGTGGGGCGTGAAAAAAATGATTAAAACTCCGTATCTTTTGTTTTTGGGCGATGCGCCCGATATGTTGGCGGCCAAAGTGGCGCAGGGGATTCGCGATTGGCGGCCTGAAAATGCGATTGGCCAGTACCGGATGGATGGCTGTAAGGCCGATATGAAAATCCCCGATATGGATTTGGCGGCGGCCAAGGCGGCAGGGGCGAAGACCCTGGTGATCGGCGTTGCGAATCGCGGTGGGATTATTTCGGATGCGTGGAAAACCGTTTTGGTCGAAGCGATTGAAATGGGGTTCGATATTGCATCGGGTCTGCACAATCTGCTGCGCGATGAACCTGAATTGGTGGCCGCTGCGCAAAAGGCGGGGACAAACCTGTGGGATGTACGTATCCCTTCGGTGCAATACCCAATTGCCAATGGCGTAAAACGGACCGGCAAGCGCTGCTTGGCCGTTGGCACCGATTGTTCGGTTGGTAAAATGTACACCGCGCTGTGCATGGACCGCGAAGTGAAAGCTCGCGGTGGAAAATCATCCTTCCGCGCCACGGGGCAAACAGGGATTTTGATCACCGGCGGCGGTGTGCCACTGGATGCGGTGATTGCTGATTTCATGGCCGGGTCGATCGAATATCTGACCCCTGATAATGATGATGATCATTGGGACATGATCGAGGGGCAGGGCAGCCTGTTCCACGTGTCCTA
>JALQTR010000212.1 GCA_023260835.1 Paracoccaceae bacterium | reverse complement strand
ATCCGATGTCGGTGGATGCAATTCTGTCGATCGAGGATGGTCAGACCATCCGTGCTGGTGACGTTGTTGCGCGTATCCCGCGCGAAGGTGCAAAAACCAAAGACATCACCGGTGGTCTGCCTCGCGTTGCGGAACTGTTCGAAGCGCGTCGCCCCAAAGACCACGCCATCATCGCAGAAATCGATGGTTATGTGCGCTTTGGCAAAGACTACAAAAACAAGCGCCGCATCGCGATTGAACCCGTTGATGACAGCCTGGCCACCGTTGAATACATGGTGCCAAAGGGCAAACACATCCCCGTGGTCGAGGGTGATTTTGTCCAAAAAGGCGATTACATCATGGATGGCAACCCAGCCCCACACGACATCCTGTCGATCATGGGGATCGAGGCGCTGGCCAATTACATGATTGACGAGGTGCAGGATGTGTATCGTCTGCAGGGTGTGAAAATCAACGATAAGCATATCGAAGTGATCGTCCGTCAGATGCTGCAGAAATGGGAAATCCTTGACAGTGGGGAAACCACGCTGCTGAAGGGTGAACATGTCGATAAGGTTGAACTGGACGCTGAAAACGCCAAAGCCGCCGCGCGCGGTGGGCGTTTGGCCAAGGCCGAACCGATCCTTCTGGGGATCACCAAGGCCTCGCTGCAAACACGTTCGTTCATCTCGGCCGCATCGTTCCAGGAAACCACCCGCGTTCTGACCGAAGCCTCGGTTCAGGGCAAACGCGACAAACTGGTCGGCCTGAAAGAAAACGTCATCGTGGGTCGCCTGATCCCAGCTGGGACCGGTGGTGCGACACAGCGCGTTCAGCGCATCGCGACTGAACGGGACACTGTGGTGATCGAAGCGCGCCGTGAAGCCGCAGAAGAGGCTGTCGCATTGGCAGCCCCTGCCGCGGACGTCAGCAGCGACGACGACGCATAAACCCGCAGCGCCTGAAAAGGCGCGAAGAAGACCTGCAAAAGGCCCCGCTTCGGCGGGGCCTTTTTCCTTTTGGTAATAGATCTTGCAGGACGCAAAAAACCCTGTCACAGCTTTGGACAGTTGGGGCAGGGGGATGGTCCATGTCGGCAAATTTTAAAGCGGTGCTTTATATGATGGCCTCGATGTTGGCCTTCACGCTCAATGATACTTGCGTCAAACTGCTGGGAAGCCATTTGCCATTGGGGCAGATCCTGACGATCCGTGGGGCCATATCATCGGGTCTGCTTATGCTGCTTATTTGGCATTTTGGGCAATTCCGTTTGATGCTGCCTCGGCGGGACATGGGCCTGATCGGCCTGCGCACAGGGGCTGAATTGGGGGCCACCTTTTTCTTTCTGACCGCGCTTTTTCATATGCCGCTGGCCAATCTGACTGCGCTGATGCAACTGCTGCCCCTGACGGTCACAGGCGTGGCCGCTGTTGTCTTTCGCGAAGCCTTGGGCTGGCGTCGGATCAGCGCCATTTTGATCGGCTTTTGCGGGATGCTGCTGATTGTTCGCCCCGGAAGCGAGGGGTTCAACGCCTATACCCTGTTTGGCCTTCTGTCCGTGGCGTGTGTGACGTTGCGGGATTTATCCACGCGGGCGATGTCTGGCGCCACCCCATCCTTGATGGTGACATTGATCGCGGCGCTGGCGGTGATGGGGTTTGGTATCAGCCGGGCCGGGTTTGAACCTTGGGTGGCGCTTCGCCCCAATGATCTGGCGCTGCTCATCGCGGCAGGGGTCTTTATTGGTGCGGGATATTTCTTTTCGGTTCAGGTGATGCGGGCTGGGCAGCTGTATATTTCCACCCCATTTCGGTACACCGGTTTGATCTGGGCGCTGATCCTGGGGTGGGTGGTCTTTGGCGATTGGCCGCAGCCGCTGACCCTGCTGGGTGCGGTGATCATTATCGCCACGGGGCTGTTTACGCTCTATCGTGAATACCTGCGGATGCGCGCCGCGCGTCTTTGACCCCACCCCCTGTTGACATGGGGCGCGACTCCCCCTATACGCGCCTCATCCCGGCATGGGGGTCGCCCCAATTCGTCCGGCATCTATGATATGAGTGGCCATGATCCAGGCTCTGCCTCGATCCTCTGATATCCACGGGCCGTGCGCTCTTCCGTTCATGGAAGCGATCACGGTCTTTTTGCGCTGTGCGGACGCGCGCTGTGCATGAATTAAGCCGTACGCCCCAAAAAGGCGTGCAAAATATGAGTGAGCTAAACGGGGAAACACCGGAATGCCAACGATCCAACAGCTGATCCGTAAACCACGGCAGCCAAAAGTAAAGCGCTCGAAGTCGATGCACCTTGAGCAGTGTCCACAAAAACGCGGTGTTTGCACCCGTGTTTACACAACCACACCAAAGAAGCCGAACTCGGCTATGCGTAAGGTTGCAAAGGTCCGTTTGACCAACGGATTCGAAGTAATTTCTTACATCCCTGGTGAAAAGCACAACCTGCAGGAACACTCGGTTGTTCTGATTCGTGGGGGCCGTGTAAAAGACCTTCCCGGTGTGCGTTATCACATCCTGCGCGGTGTTCTGGACACCCAAGGTGTTAAAGACCGTAAACAGCGTCGTTCG
>JALQTR010000108.1 GCA_023260835.1 Paracoccaceae bacterium | reverse complement strand
AGTAAGGCCGATTTGGCGCTATAAAACCAATAAGGGGCGGCGCAACCTGTCGCCCCTTTGATTTGAAAACCTTGATACGGGTGCTGCCCATGCCTTTGACCTGGCTTATCTTTTGTGTGATCGCCATCGCCGCCGCGGGTGCCATAATGGGGCGCGCGCGAGTTTTTAAATCCGCGGATGGCAATACACAGAACATGCATTCGCGCCCCGTTTATTACGTCACGAATGTGGTGTCGAAGGTTTTGGTCAGCTGTTTTTTGATTGTGGGTGTTTGGCTGATTGCGCATCCGATTTATGTTGGATCGGTTATTTCTGCGGGCCTGCCGGACAGCAGCATTGCGGATGGATCCTCGCGCAGCCTTTTGATGGCCGAGGTGCGCCGCACCGCCGAGGGGCTGGATGCCGCGGTTGCTGCTGGCATGATGGCCGCGACCGAGGCACAGGACCTGCGCGCCGATCTGTCCGATGTCACGCAGCGCCTGAAAGACGCCGGTCAGATTGTGACATCCGAAATTACCCAGCCGATTTTGAACGCCGCGCAAAATTATCGCGCGATGCAGGCGCAGGGGCAGGTGGTGCTGTCGGCCATTACGTTGATTGTGGCGCTGGGCGCGCTGATCTGGGGCTTGCGTGACTGTCACAAAGATTTCTGGGCGCGCAATGCGGTGGAACGGTCGCTGCGGCTGCTGCTGATCGGCGCGGCCTCGATCGCGATTTTCACCACGTTGGGGATCGTTTTGTCCCTGATCTTTAACACCTATGAATTCTTCCAGCTGTATCCCTGGACCGATTTCTTCTTTGGCCTGACTTGGGCGCCCAGCTTTTCGGGCCGGGGCGGGGCGTCGGATTTGGGGGTTCTGCCGCTGCTGTGGGGGACGTTTTATATTTCGATCGTGGCGTTGATTGTGGCGGTGCCCACGGGGTTGTTCGCGGCGATTTACCTGTCCGAATACGCAGGACCCAAAACCCGCGCGATTGCCAAACCCCTGATCGAGGTTCTGGCCGGCATCCCCACCATCGTTTACGGTCTGTTTGCTCTGCTGACGGTCGGCCCCCTGTTGGTGTCGATTTTTGGCAAGGATGGTCTGAATATAATGCAATCGGGCACTGCGGTGATGACCGCGGGGTTGGTGATGGGGATCATGCTGATTCCCTTTGTCAGCTCGCTGTCGGATGACATCATCAATGCGGTGCCACAGTCGATGCGCGATGGATCCTATGGGTTGGGCGCAACGAAATCGGAAACCATCCGTCAGGTGGTGCTGCCTGCGGCGCTGCCGGGGATTGTGGGTGCAATTTTGCTGGCGGCCAGCCGCGCGATTGGCGAAACTATGATCGTGGTTTTGGGTGCAGGCGCCGCGGCGCGCCTGTCTATGAACCCGTTTGATGCCATGACCACCGTCACCGCCAAAATCGTCAGCCAGCTGACGGGGGATGCGGATTTCGCCTCGCCCGAGGCGCTGGTGGCCTTTGCTCTGGGGATGACATTGTTTGTGATCACCCTGGGCCTGAACGTTCTGGCGCTGGTAATCGTGCGCAAATACCGGGAGCAGTACGAATGACCCCCCTTGTAAATCCCCCCCGCAAATCCATTCATCAGATCGATGCGCGCACCAAAAAACGCAACGCAGCCGAGGCGCGGTTCAAGGCCTATGGTCTGGCGGCGATTACGCTGGGGCTGTTCTTTTTGGTGGTGCTGTTTACCACGATCATTAAATCGGGTCTGCCAGCCTTTACCCGCACGGCGGTTGCGGTGGAAATGACCCTATCGCCTGCCGATCACGCCGCGGCGGAAAAGCAGTTGATGAAAACCGGCGCCTATCAAAAGCTGTTTGTAGCGGCCGTTCAGCAACAGCTGCGCATTGATGCCACTGATGATGCCATCCAGCGGCTGTTGGGCAAAGTGGGCGGAGATATTCGTGCCTTTTACAAAGAAAACCCCAGCATGATCGGCAAGGCGCATGTGTTTACCCTGTCGGCCTCGTCTCGCGTGGATGCCTATTTAAATGGTAAATTGACGCGCGAAACGCTGGTTGATTCGCGGTTTATGCAGCTGTCGGATTTGGATCTGGTGGATGGGCTGGTGGATGCGGGGATCATCCAAAGCACCTTTAACTGGGGGTTCATCACTGGGGCCGATTCGGGCGTGGATAACCCGGGCGGCGCAGGCATTGGCGCATCGGTTGTTGGGTCGTTTTACATGATGCTGGTGGTGTTGGTTTTGTCACTGCCGATTGGCGTGGCTGCATCCATTTATTTGGAAGAATTCGCCCCACAGAATAAATTCACCGACCTGATCGAGGTGAACATTTCCAATCTGGCGGCCGTTCCATCGATTGTGTTTGGGATTTTGGGTCTGGCGGTGTTCATTCAATTCATGCATCTGCCGCAATCGGCGCCTTTGGTGGGCGGTCTGGTGCTGACACTGATGACCCTGCCCACGATCATCATTTCCACCCGCGCCGCGCTGAAGGCCGTACCGCCCAGCATCCGCGATGCGGCACTGGGGCTGGGTGCATCGCGCACGCAGGCGGTGTTTCATCATGTGCTGCCACTGGCCATGCCGGGCATCCTGACCGGCACCATCATCGGACTGGCGCAGGCGCTGGGTGAAACGGCACCGTTGTTGCTGATCGGTATGGTGGGGTTTGTCGCCCGTGGCTATCCCACTGGTCTGCTGGACGGCTTTACCGAGGCAAATTCCGCCATGCCCGCACAGATTTACACCTGGGCCGCCCGCGCCGACAGCGCCTTTTATGACAAGGCCTGGGGTGGGATCATCATCCTTTTGGCCTTTTTGATCGTTATGAATATTGTCGCAATCATCCTGCGCCGCCGATTTGAACGGCGCTGGTAAGAAAGGCCATCAGGTCCAATGAAAGATAATCGCATAGTGGAGAGAGACGTGGACAACGCAGATATTCGCATCAATGCAAAAGGCGTCAACGTATTTTACGGTGACAGCCATGCCATCAAAGACGTCTCGGTTGATATTCCGGCCAATGCGGTCACCGCGTTTATCGGTCCATCGGGCTGTGGCAAATCCACCTTTCTGCGGTGTCTGAACCGGATGAATGACACAATTTCCATTTGCCGCGTGACAGGCGATATCCTGCTAGATGGCGAAGATATTTATGACAAGCGCGTGGATCCGGTGCAGCTGCGCGCCAAGGTGGGGATGGTGTTCCAAAAACCCAATCCCTTTCCAAAGTCGATCTTTGACAATGTCGCCTATGGCCCGCGCATTCACGGGCTGGCCAATACCCGCGCCGAACTGAATGAGATCGTCGAAAGCGCCCTGCGCCGCGCCGCCATCTGGGACGAGGTCAAGGACCGTCTGGATGCCCCCGGCACTGGCCTGTCGGGCGGGCAACAGCAGCGCTTGTGCATTGCCCGCGCCGTGGCCACCGCGCCTGATGTTCTGCTGATGGATGAACCCTGTTCGGCGCTGGACCCCATCGCCACTGCGCAGGTCGAAGAATTAATCGCAGAATTGGCCGAAAATTACGCCGTTGTCATCGTCACCCATTCGATGCAGCAGGCCGCGCGCGTCAGTCAAAAAACCGCGTTTTTCCATTTGGGCAGCTTGGTTGAATTTGGCGAAACCGGCCAGATTTTCACCAACCCCAAAGACCCGCGCACCGAAAGCTATATTACCGGCCGCATCGGCTGACCCCATCACGGAGATCGACATGAATACCAATCACATTCTTTCCTCATTCGACCGTGATCTTGAAGGCGTGCAGGCGCATTTGATGAAAATGGGCGGGCTGGTCGAAGCGGCCATTCACGATGCCGCCAATGCGTTGGAAAATGGCGATACGGAACTGGCGGAAAAAACCCGCAAAGCCGACCGCAATATTGACGCGCTCGATGAGCTGATCAACGAAGAGGCCGCGCGCCTGATCGCCCTGCGCGCCCCCACCGCGATTGATTTGCGTCTGGCGCTGAGCGTGCTGAAAATCAGCGCCAGCCTTGAACGCATCGGCGATTTTGCCAAAAACATGGCCAAACGCAGCCTGATTGTGAACGCCCAATCCCCCGTGGATGGCGTGCCGCAAACGGTGCGCCGGATGGCGCGGCTGGTGGAAAAAATGCTGGCCGATGTGCTGGATGCCTATATGCGCCGTGATGACACGCTGGCCGCAGCGATCATTCAAGATGATGAAGACGTCGATCAGATGTATAATGGCCTGTTCCGTGAAATCCTGACCTTTATGATGGAAGACCCGCGCAGCATCAGTGCCTGCATGCATTACCATTTCATGGCGAAAAACGTCGAACGCATGGGGGATCATGTCACGGCCATTGCTGAACAGGTGATTTATCTGACCACCGGCCAAACCCCCGGCGCGCAGCGTGAAACGCGGGATTTAACATCCATCGAACCGGCGCTGAGCGCGCCTGAAGATAAGTAAGGCTTTCCCATGTCCATCGCGCCACCTGTTTTGTTGTTGGTCGAAGATGAACCCGCACAGCGCGAGATCCTGCTTTATAACCTCGAGGCTGAGGGCTACACCGTCATCACCGCCGATAATGGCGAAGATGCGGCCCTGCTGATCGAAGAAGAGGTGCCAGATCTGATCGTTTTGGATTGGATGCTGCCGCGCCTGTCGGGGATTGAACTGTGTCGCCGGATCAAAGCGCGCGCCGCCACGCGGGACATTCCGGTGATTATGCTGTCTGCGCGCGGCGAAGAAAGCGACCGTGTGCGGGGTCTGGAAACCGGCGCGGATGATTATGTGACCAAACCCTATTCGCGCCCCGAATTTCTGGCCCGCATTCGCGCACTGTTGCGCCGCACCCGCCCCACGGCCGTGGGCGGCGAATTGGCCTATGATGACATTGTGCTGTGCGGTGAAACCCACCGTGTGCGCCGCGGTGATCAGGATTTGCGCCTTGGCCCCACCGAATTTCGTCTGTTGGCCACCTTTTTGGAACGCCCGGGCCGGGTGTTCAGCCGCGATCAGCTGCTGGATCGGGTTTGGGGGCGTGATATTTACGTGGACACCCGCACCGTGGATGTGCATGTGGGCCGCCTGCGCAAGGCGCTATGCGTGTATGGTGGTGAGGACCCCATTCGCACCGTGCGCGGTGCAGGCTATGCCTTGGGTTAGGCGATTCCTTTTTGGGTGACGGATTTTGCCCGATTTCCCCGCAAAAATTTGCAACGTCTTAACCATACCGCAACCTAAAGGCGCGAATCTGCACCCCTTTGCGCGTATCCGTGCGGGGCGCACGGTGCCGATAGGATTTGTTAACCAACCCGATTTTCCATTGAAAACTATTGGCTTGCTCGCCGCTGTTTATATTAAAATTTGAGACTGACAGATTCTTTTTCCCCAAACCCTCTGTCAAGCACGAGTTTGCCTTGCCCACGGCCCATCCCAGTTGCTAACTTGCCTGCAACGATTCATGTGCCTTGGGGGGCTGTGATCCGCAAATTAAGAACATTGCCGTGAACTTTGGCTATTTTGCCAGGGGGGTGTTTTGTTGTGTTGCGCGATCTGGATTTTATCACCCATCGCCTATGACTGGGGGCAATTCTAGCCTCATAATAATTCTAATTCAGCCCAGTGATTATGGGCGCAGGGACGTTTGGGTGAAGGCATATGACGATGGCGGATTGGCAGGCATTGCAGGACCAGATCAAAGCAGCGGTTGGGACGCATAATTATGCCAGTTGGATTGCGCCATTGGAATTTTCCGGTGTTCAGGATGATGCGGCCATCTTCACCGTGCCGACCAATTTTATCGGCAATTATGTGCAGCAAAATTTTGGCGATCTACTGCTGTATCATCTGACAACGCAATCTGGCGCCCGTATTCGCCGGTTGAATTTCGAGGTGCCGCAATTGGCGCCGCGGGCCGATAATTCAGCCGCCGCCCCTGCGCCGGCGCGCGCAGCACCGGCAAAGGCAGCCGAAATTGCCTCGGCCCCGCTCGAGGCACGCTTTACCTTTGATAATTTCATCGTCGGCAAACCCAACGCGTTGGCCCATGCGGCGGCCAAACGCGTCAGCGAGGGGATGGATGTGGGTTTTAACCCGCTGTTCCTCTATGGCGGGGTTGGGCTGGGTAAGACCCATTTGATGCATGCGATTGCCTGGGCGCTGAAGGATCGCAACCCAGATTTGAACGTACTGTACCTCAGCGCGGAACAATTCATGTATCGCTTTGTGCAGGCCTTGCGCGAACGCAAGATGATGGATTTTAAGCAGCTGTTCCGGTCCGTCGATATTTTGATGGTGGATGATGTGCAATTCATCGCCGGCAAAGACAGCACCCAAGAGGAATTTTTCCACACATTCAACGCCTTGGT
>JALQTR010000221.1 GCA_023260835.1 Paracoccaceae bacterium | reverse complement strand
TGGACATAGGAAGTGTCGTAGCCTCCAAGCCAAGCACGTTAGCACAACATGAAAGACATTGCTCTCAGAGCCGCAGACAAGCTGCTACAGCCCGTGTTTGTACAGATGAGTCCTGACTACCCAAGCAAAGCAGATGGCCGCCACAGAGTCAGTTTAACGCTTTACAGCTGAAACAGTCTACACTGACCAAAGCACTGACCAAAATGTTCAGACTTGTAGTGAATTACGAGGGTATGATATCAATGAAAACAGAGTGTTAGCTGTTTGATGGTGCATCTAAAGGGCAAACAACCATCTCGGGTGCGCCAAGTTTCATTTATGATTGGTGATAAATGATGATCGTTCTTCATCATAAGTTACTCACCTTTGCTGGGGCGAGACATTCAGGAAATCCCGTCCGTCATTACAGACGTCGATGTCGAAACTTACTCAGATTTTGGGAAATACATGCGTTTAAATCAGAACATCATCGTGCCATTTGACACGTCAAAGATTTAAACTAGGCACTGATATAAAGAAACGGCAGGCGGTGTCGCCTGCCGTTTGATGTTTAGAACGGAATATCGTCGTCGATATCGCGGTTGCTGTTGCCGGCTGGGGCATAGGATTGCTGCGCAGGGGCGCCATATCCGTCGTCATAGCCGCCACCGTAATCCCCGCCGCCAATTTGTGCGCCGCCGTCCCCGCCGGAGCGGCCGTCCAGCATGGTCAATGTGCTGCTGTAGGGGCGCAGGACCACTTCGGTGCTGTAACGGTCTTGGCCGGATTGGTCTTGCCATTTACGGGTTTCCAGTTGGCCTTCGATATAAACTTTTGACCCTTTGCGCAGGTATTGTTCTGCCACACGCACCAGAGGTTCCGAGAAAATGGCAACCGTATGCCATTCAGTGCGTTCGCGGCGCTCGCCGGTGTTACGGTCTTTCCAGTTTTCCGATGTGGCGATGCGCAGGTTGCACACTTTGCCACCGTTTTGAAAGCTGCGCACCTCTGGGTCGCGGCCCAGATTTCCGATAAGTATCACTTTGTTGACTGATCCAGCCATAATTTCCCCCAGATTCTTTTGCTTTTCCTTTCATACCCATCTTCAGCCAATGAGGGAAAGGGATAAATTTTTCGTAAAAGGGCGCCTTAATCGGCGGCGCCCCCCTGAAAATTGTTGCCATTTTGATAATCGCATGGCGCGTCTTGCATTTGCAGGTGCAAGGTGTCGCCTGTGAATGGGTTGGCGCGGGCCAGCGCCTCGTCCACCTCGATCCCTAAACCGGGGGCGGTTGGTGGGGTGACAAAGCCATTGTCGACAGTGATTCTGGATTTGATCAAGGCGGCGTGGAAATCCGTTTCAATCGTTTCGATCATCAGCAAGTTGGGGATCGATGCGGCCAGATGGATGTTCGCCGCCCATTCAACGGGGCCGGCATAAAGATGCGGTGCCAGTTGGGCGTTGTGGACCTCGGCCAATGCGGCGATTTTCTTGGTTTCCCAAATGCCACCAGAACGGCCCAAAGCGGGTTGCAGGATGGATACGCCTGCACGCAACAATGTGGCAAATTCGGCTTTGGTTGTGTGCCGCTCGCCCGTGGCGATGGGCATGGGCAGCGCCGCGGCAAGGCGGCCAAATTCGGCCATATTATCGGGCGGGGTGGGTTCTTCATACCACAAAGGATCATAGGGCGCGATGGCCTGACCCAGGCGGATCGCGCCGGCGGTGTTGAACTGGCCATGGGTGCCGAACAGCAGATCTGCGCGGGTGCCAACCGCCGCGCGGATTTTGGCGCAAAATTCCGCCGACAGCGCGATATCAGACAGGGCCGGCATATGCCCGCCGCGCATTGTGTAGGGGCCGGCCGGATCGAATTTAACGGCTGTGTAGCCCCGCGCCACCAAATCCTGCGCCGATTCGGCCGCCGCGTCTGGATCGGTCCAAAAGCTGGCGATGTCATGATGCGCCATCGGATACAGATAGCTGTAGGCCCGCAGGCGTTCATTCATAAGCCCGCCCAGCATGGCCCAGACAGGACGCCCATGGGCTTTGCCTAAAATATCCCAGCAGGCAATTTCCAGCCCTGAAAAGGCGCCCATTACGGTCAAATCAGGCCGCTGTGTAAACCCAGAGGAATAGGTGCGGCGGAACATCCGTTCAACATTTTCGGGGTTTTCCCCCGCGAAATAGCGATCAAACACATCTTGGATGACTGCGCGCATGGCATCGGGGCCAACACTGGCGGCATAGGCCTCGCCCCAGCCGGTGATGCCACAGGCTGTGGTCAGTTTGATTAAAATCCAATACCGCCCGCCCCAACCGGGGGCAGGTGGCGCGGTGACGATGAC
This sequence comes from Paracoccaceae bacterium, assembly GCA_023260835.1. Lineage (GTDB taxonomy): Bacteria > Pseudomonadota > Alphaproteobacteria > Rhodobacterales > Rhodobacteraceae > JALQTR01. The sequence goes on along the minus strand of JALQTR010000221.1, from coordinate 3,581 downwards.
ATCAACTGCGTCGAGTTTCATTGATCTTGCCTACCTTCATGTTCGGGTGCAATGGCACCGATTCGCAGCAGCAGCATAAACGCCACAGCGCAAAGTGCAGCTGATAAAATGAAGGGCGCCCCCGGCAGGTAAAATGGGGCTGTGTCACCAGAGAAATAGGCGAAAATGGGATTCATCGCAATCGGGGCCAAGATCATGGCCACAGCCGTCTGGCTGGCGATTGCACCTTGCAGCGCGCCTTGACTGTTTTGTGGTGTGGCGCTGGACATCAGCCCATGCAGGGCTGGGGTGGCCACGGAGCCTAATGCGCTGATCGGGATTAAGGCCAAAATGACATCCCCACGCGTTGTCAGGGCCGTGGCTATCAGGGCAATCGTGCTAAGGCCCAGTCCGATTTGTGCTGTCAGATGCGGCCCGAACCGGTTGATGAATGGTTTGACGAACGCACCTTGGGTGATGGCATAGCACAGGCCATAAACCGTCAGGCTGATGCCGACCATGGCGGGGGGCCAATCAAACCGTTCTGCCGCGAAATAGGTCCAGACCGCCGGATAGACCGCCATGGACAGCGTCATCACAAAATAGGTGGTGAAATACCCACGGATTGATCGAATGCGCCAAATCAGGGCGAACACCCGATGCGGCAGGGCCTGTGCCAAGGCTGCCATTTTGGGGGTGGATTTTTCCTTGGCGGCGCGTCGGGGCAGGGCGAAAAAGCCAAAGATCGTATTCAACGCAGCCAATCCTGCCGCAGCCCAAAACGGGGCACGCGGCCCCCATTCGGCCAGAATGCCCCCGATCAGCGGACCAATGATGAAGCCCAGCCCAAACCCCATGCCCACCAGACCAAATCGCCGCGCGCGTTTTTCGGGGGGCGAATAATCCGCGACCAAGGCATTGGCTGTGGCATGGGTGGCGGCAGTGATCCCACCCAAAATGCGGCCCAACAGCAGCCAAACCAAACTGCCCGCCAGCGCCATGATCACGTAATCCACCGCCATCACCGCCAGGGCCAGCAGCATAATGGGTCTGCGGCCATAAAAATCCGACAACCGCCCCAAAACGGGGCTGAATAGAAATTGCATCAGGGCAAACACCGATGCCAAAATGCCGCCCCAAATGGCTGCATGCGACAGGCTGGGGTCGACTGTGACCTCGGCGATCAGGGCGGGCATGACCGGCAGGATCAGGCCAATGCCCATCGCGTCGATCAGCACAGTCAGTATGGCAAACAGGATAGGGGCGCGTGCATTCATCCCAGATAGATAGGCACATTTCCCCCGATTGAACAGATCACCCTATGGATTTTGCGATTTTATCCAAAACAGTTGCCAGCCCCGCGGGGTCTGCAAAGAAAGGGGAATGGCTGGTCGGTAATTCATGCCGCGCTTCGGCAGGGAAATTCGCGGCCATTTCATCCTGAAATTCTGGTGGGATGGTGCGGTCATCGCGGCACAAAATATAATGGCGTGGCAATCCGGCTGATGCCCCCGTCACCGCCAGTGGCGTGCGCTGTGGCAGCACCGCTTGCGGGCAAAGGCGCGGCGCGGCATAGGCGACGGCGTCGGGCGGGCAATCGTGATAAAACAGGGGCTGCACCTCATCTGGGTCAATCGTATAGGTCAGCCCGTCTTCGGCAACGCGCACGGCGTGCATGATGGGCTGGCGCGCGGCCAGCTGGCGCATCTGCCCCAGCGACATCCCGTCATAGGGGGTATAGGCGCATAAATACCCCAGACCCAGAATATTGCGGTTATCCAGTTCGGCCGCGGCGGTGATGGGATAGCCCCCCCAGCTGTGACCGATCACAATGCTGGGCCTGTCCAGCGCATCCACGATTTTCTGCGCGCAGGCCGGCAGGGTTTGCCCGTCGATGGGGGTGGTGTCGTCGCCATGGCCCGGCAGGTCGATGGCCCGGGCCGAATGACCAAGCGCGGCAAGGGCGGGGATCACATCACGCCAGCACCACGCGCCGTGGCAGGATCCGTGGATCAGCAAAAAATCAGACCTCGCCAATCTCTTTCAAAAAGGATGTCAGGGTTGCGGCATATTCTTCGGGGGCTTCGACACAGGGCAAATGCCCGGCTTTGCGGATCAGGTGAAATTTCGATCCCGGAACCAAATCGGCGGTTTCGCGTACCAGATCGGGTGGGGTGGATCCATCCTCGGACCCTGCGATGGCCAACAATGGCAGGCGCAGCCCTGATGTGGGGGTGTAAAAATCGGTTCCTGATATGGCGGCGGAACAACCAATATACCCTTCGGCGGGCTGGCGCGTCAGCATATGCCGCCAAGCGGTGAACGCATCTGTTTTGCGAAACGCATCCGAAAACCAGCGCTGCATGGTGGCGTCGGCCAATGCCTCGATCCCGTTTTGGCGCACGGCGGCAATCCGCTCGGCCCACATCTCGGGCTGGCCGATTTTGGCGGCGGTGTTGGACAGGACCAATGCGCGGATTTGATCCAGCCGTTTCACTGCCAACCCCTGACCAATCATCCCACCGATGGACAGGCCGACAAACACCACATCGCGCAGCGCCAAGTGATCCAACAGCGCCTCGGCATCGCGCACCAGCGCGCCCATGGAATAGGGGGCAGGGGGGCAATCCGACAGCCCATGCCCACGTTTGTCATAGCGAATATAACGCAGCCCCTGGGGCAACAGCGGCATCACCTGATCCCAAAGTCGCAGATCCGTTCCCAGAGAATTGGCAAAAACCACCGCGGGCGCGTCGCGCGGCCCCTCGTCTTTGTAATGCAGCTTCACATCACCCAAATCTGCAATCAGCATGGTATCCCCCCGATGAATTAATCTGGTATAGAATAGGTCATGGTAGAATGCGCAACGGGTTTGTCCAAGCCCTCGGAAAAGATCAGCACATCCCCCACGGCCAGCCGTTTGCCCAGTTTTAAAATGCGCGTTTCGGCGATCAGGTCGGTATTGGCCGCAGGTTTGCGCATGAAATCCATCGATGCATTTGTCGTTACGGCCAGAGCCTTTGGCCCGATCATCGCCAAAACGGCCATGTAAACCGCACAATCAGCCAATGCAAACATGGATGGGCCAGACACGGTGCCACCGGGGCGCAGATGTTTTTCCCCGACATTCAGGCGAATGCGGGCATAATTGGGGGCCAGATCCTCGACCGTGAAATCATCGGCGACTTGATCAAACACATCTGCCAAAAATTCCGTCAGGTCCTGTTTCGTCATCTTCAGTTGCATCTTTTTCCCCGCGTTGTAAGTCTTGCCCCAAGGTGAAACGAATTTCGGCGGAGGACAAGATGGCCCTTTTGGAACGTTGCGACACAAATGGTGTAGCCCAATTAACAATGAACGCGCCCGAGCGGCTGAACGCGCTGAGCGATGAAATGTTGGCCGCTTTGCAATCTGAATTCGATGCAATCGGTGCGGATAAATCCATTCGCGCGGTCACCTTGTCCGGCGCGGGTAAAGCATTCTGTGCCGGCCATGATTTGAAACAAATGACCGCAGGGCGGCAGGCCGAAGATGGCGGTAAGGCCTATTTCAAGGACCTGTTCGAACGTTGTTCGCGCATGATGCTGACCATTCGCAATCTG
>JALQTR010000045.1 GCA_023260835.1 Paracoccaceae bacterium | reverse complement strand
GGACACGTACAACCGAACATGCCCCAGTTTGCCGTGGCATCAATCAGCGCCAGGGCCGCGTTGCAAATGCAACGGTTTTGCAAAATTTACGGGCTGCGCCCTTTGGCCATGGCAACGGCACCAACACCAGACCAAGCGGGCATGGGGGCGGCCCTTGACGCGTTAACGCAATCTTTGGGCGAGCGCTTGTGAATCACAAGGCACGGGCCTATGGTTTGAGCGATTGATGATAATAAGGGACGCGCAGGTGACCTCTACTTCCCAAAACGATGACACAGCACAGCCAGACATAACCCCAAATGAGCCCACAGGTCATGATCAACCTAGGTCAGCCGCGGCGCCATCGGTGATCAAAATGGCTGCGGTTGGGGTGCTGTCGGGTGCCATGGGTGCCGCCGCCTGCATTGCCGCCTTTCAATGGGTTCAAAATGATTGGCCCTTCGCGCCGCGCCAAATCGATATTTTAGACCGCAAATTAACCAAAACAAATGGCCAGCAATCATCGCTATCAGTGCAATTAAACGACCTGCAATCCCGCCTGTCCCAATTGCAATCATCCACAACACAGCAAGCAGACGCATCCGCGGCGCTTGACCGCATGGAAAACGATTTGACCAAACTGCGCGCTGATTTGACCGCATTGGCCAATCGCTCGGTCGCCGCAAACTCGTCAGAACCGACCGTTGATTTGCCGGCATTACAGGCAGAGTTCGACGCCCAGTTGCAGGCCGCTGAAATGCGCTGGCAGGCGCAGCTGACTGCCATAATGACAGCCCAAAACAACAACCGGCTTTTGCCCTTGCTGGATGCTTTGCTGGTAAAATTAAATGCCGGAACAATCACCCAAAGCGCCTTGGATGAAGTGCAGGTCTTTTATGGCCCGCTGCCCGATGCGTTGATGAACGCGGCCCAATTACCCAGCCGCGCCCAGCTGATCACAGAATTAACCACCATGACCGCCCCCCAAACACCGAGCGCAGGCATTTGGGCGCGGTTGGGGCGTATCGTCGCCGATCAGGTCAAATTGCGCCGGATCACCGATGATCTGGATACACAAAATAATCCTGCGGACGATCTGACCGCTGCGCTGGAACGTGCGCGGGCGGGTGGCCCCCATAATCCTGACGAACAATCCTGGATTGATCAGGCAAATCAATTCATTGCCGCGCAGACCGCATTGCAAACCGCCATCCAAACAATCCGACAGGAGGCCGAATAATGTTGCGCGCGCTCATCAAAATTGTGGGATTCGTTATCATCATAGCGGCTGCCACATTAGGGATCGCGCGGATCAAACAATCTGGCGAAACAATCGACATTTTGGCCTTTGGCTATCAAATCAGCCTCGGCCCTGTTCAGATTTTGCTGCTCTTTATGTTACTGGCTTTGGCGCTGTGGCTTGGGCTGAAGCTGATCGGATTGGCAATCAGCCTGTGGCATTTCATCAATGGGGATGAAACCGCATTATCCCGCTATTTTGCTGGACGGCGGGAACGCAAAGGGCTGCAGGCATTAACGAACACATTAATGGCGATGACGGCCGGTGACGGCAAAAAGGCCATGGCCGAAGCCAACCGTTCCGCCCAATTGTTAAACGCCCCACGATTGACGGCATTGTTACAGGCCCAAGCCGCGGTTGTGGCCCAAGATTCAAATGCTGCCGCAATCGCATTCGAGGCCCTGATCGATGACCCAGAAACACGATTTGCAGGCATCACCGGCGCAATGCGGCAACGGCTGGCGCTGGATGACAGACGCGCCGCATTGAAATTGGCTGAACATGGCGCAAAATTGCAGCCCAAAAATGATGCAATTCTGAAGCAGCTTTTTGCCCTGCAAACACAATCTGGGGATTGGGCTGGTGCCACAGAAACCTTGGCGCTGCAGCTAAAGGCCGGTCATATTCCACGGGATCTGCATCGCCGGCGCAGTGCTGTTTTGTTAATGGCCAAAAGCAAATCAAATGGCGATGATAACGCATCCATGATCGAGGCAAACCGCCTATCCCCCGATCTGATCCCCGCCGCCGCTGCGGCCGCAGATCAGTTGATTAAGGCGGGCCAGATTAAAGAGGCCGAGAAAATTCTGAAAAAAGCGTGGAAATCGCACCCCCATCCCGATCTTGCGGCAGCCTTTGCCGCCATTGATCCTGATGAAACCGCCGAAGACCGCGCCACGCGCTTTGCGCCCCTCATAAAGCTGCACCCTGATCATCGCGAAACCGTGGTGCTGCAGGCTCAGCTGATGATGGCGATGGGCGATATGCCTGGCGCAAAACGGGCTTTGAAGCCCCTAGCAGAAGCCGATGCTGATGCGCAGATCTGCACTCTGATGGCGGCGATCACGCGCGACAGTCACGCAGCCGAAAGCCGCGCGTGGTTGGCAAAGGCGATCAGCGCGCCGGCTGCCCCGGCCTGGGTGTGCGACAAATGTGGACACCCGCATGAAAACTGGGGCCCAATTTGCGAAAATTGCAGCTCGGTCGACAGCTTATCCTGGGCGCAACCCACAACACACAGTGCCCCACGAACGATCAGCGCCCAGGTGTTGGCCCTGCTGGAGGACGCGCAGCAAACTGATCCAAAAAATTCGCCCATTGATTGAAACATTTCCTGTTGTCACGCTGCGCCGACGGCGGTAGGACAGAAAAACATCCTGCGGGTGTGATGGAATGGTAGACATACAGGACTTAAAATCCTGAGGCCTTCGGCCGTGTGGGTTCGAGTCCCACCACCCGCACCAAATACCCATGATTAATCAATTTATGCTTTAAATTTTATGTACTGCCCAGTAAGGGGGCAGAAATAAAGCTGGGGTTTGCGCGTGGGTCGCCTTCAATCGATCAAAATTGATGTGTTTACTATTCTCTGTTTTGTGGGGGCGTGGATTTTTGTCACGCTTGTGATCTTCCCACTGCAGTCACGGTTTTTAATGTTTGCCGATGTTGCAAGCCTGTTGTTTTTGCCCCACGGCGTACGGATTCTGGCCACATGGCTGACCGGCGCGCGGGCCATAGTGCCACTGACCTTGGCCGAAGCCCTGGCCGCATCGATCATTTGGGGATGGGATGGGCTGCAGTCGCAGTGGACAATACTTGCGGCCTCGGTGGTAGGGGGCAGCAGCGCATTCATCACATTCCGGTTATTTCTACTGGCAGGCATCAGCTGTACGGCCAAAGACCACGGGATGCGGTTGTGGCGGGTACTGTTATTGGTGGCATTGGGGGCCTCGATCATCAATTCGCTGGGCAAAGCCATCGTTCTGGGCGAGGTTTTCAACCCGATGGATACGACCAAGGTCATTGCAACCTTCATTATTGGGGATGTCTTGGGTGCGGCCAGTTGTTTGATGTTGATGCTGTTTGCATTCCGGCATTTGCAAAGGCCCTAACCACAGAACCTTGACAGATATCGATCATAAAACATATATATGGTGTATCAATTTGCAATTACACACAGAAGCAGACGAAAATAGGACAGACCATGAATTCACTTAAAGCCCTTGCCGAATTGAGCCAGATTGTTCACGGGATGGAGCGTGATTTGGGCCTAACAAATCTGTCTGATCCGGATAAACGCGTGCTTTTGTCCATCGTGCGTGAGACGCAGGAACATGGCACCGCAAAGACCCGCAATGTTGTCAATATTTGCATGGAACAGGGGGTTTCACGGCCCACAATCTTTCGATCCCTAAAGGCCCTGACCAATATGGGGCATATCGAACAGGTCCAGCACGGAAATTACCGCGTCCTTGCCGAAAATTAACAATGACCGCTCGACCTGGGGCGATTATCGTATAAAACAAAAGGCATGAGCCTGCACCCGACCCTTCAGCGCGTTACAGACCGCATTATTCAGCGCAGCCAAAAATCCCGCCTGGATTATTTGGCGCGAATGGACGTGGCACGGATGCAGGGGCCAGCGCGTGGCCATTTGTCCTGCAGCGCGCAGGCGCATGCTTATGCCGCGTCAGGCATCGACAAAACAAATCTGGGATATGGCAGTGCAGGCAATTTGGCCATCATCACCGCCTATAATGATATGTTGTCGGCACATCAGCCTTTTGAAACCTACCCGCAAATCATAAAGGATGCTGCGCGCGCCGTGGGCGGCACCGCGCAAGTGGCCGGCGGCGTACCGGCCATGTGTGATGGTATAACGCAGGGGTCTGCGGGGATGGAGCTGTCGCTGTTTTCGCGCGACGTTATCGCATTATCAGCAGCCGTGGCGCTGTCCCACAACAGCTTTGATGCCGCTGTCTTTTTGGGTGTGTGTGATAAAATCGTTCCGGGGTTGGTGATTGCCGCGCAAAGCTTTGGCCATTTACCCGCCGTATTTTTACCCGCGGGGCCGATGGAAAGCGGGCTGGCAAATGATGAAAAGGCCAAGGTCCGGCAGGATTTCGCCGCCGGTTTGGTGGATCGTGCGGCGCTGATGCAGGCGGAAATGGCGGCCTATCACGGGCCGGGGACATGCACATTTTATGGCACAGCCAACACCAATCAAATGCTGATGGAATTTATGGGCCTGCATTTGCCCGGGGCCAGTTTTGTGCCACCCAGCAGCCCCTTGCGGCAAGCCTTGACAAACGCGGGCGCCCAGCGCGCGCTGGCGCTGTCAGATTTAGGCACGCAATACACCCCAACCTGTCAGATCCTGGACGAGCGGACCTTTGTGAATGGGATCATCGGCCTGAACGCGACGGGGGGGTCAACAAACCTGTTGATCCATTTAATCGCCATGGCACGGGCCGGTGGGATCATCCTGACATGGGAAGATTTCGCCGATCTGTCTGCCATCACGCCACTGATGGCGCGCGTCTATCCCAACGGTTTGGCAGATGTGAACCATTTCCACGCGGCTGGGGGATTGGGGTTTATCATTGGCCAGCTGCTGGATGCGGGGCTTTTGCATCCTGATACGCAAACCGTTGCAGGACGGGGCCTATCGCATTACACGGCCGATCCTGTTTTGGGCAAAGACGGCCTGCAGTGGCGCGCCGGCGCGAAGGCCAGCCTGAACGATAAAATCCTGCGCCCGGCCAGCGACCCCTTCCAGCCCACTGGCGGACTGACCCGATTAACAGGCAATTTAGGCGAGGCTGTCATCAAAATTTCAGCCGTCGACCCAGCGCATCACAGTGTTGAGGCTCCAGCGCGTATCTTCACGGACCAAGACGCGGTTAAGTCCGCCTTTCAACGCGGTGAATTCACCGATGATGTGATCATCGTTGTGCGGTTTCAGGGGCCAAAGGCCAATGGGATGCCAGAATTGCACAGCCTGACCCCAATCCTGTCGATCCTGCAGGGTCGGGGGCTTCGGGTGGCATTGGTGACGGATGGGCGCATGTCAGGGGCATCGGGCAAGGTGCCATCGGCCATTCACGTCACCCCCGAAGCCAAAGATGGCGGACCGATTGCGAAATTACGCGATGGGGATCGGATTCATTTGGATGCCAAAACAGGCCTTTTGGATGTTTTGGATGTGGACCTGTCGACCCGCACTGCGGCCAATGCAGATTTATCCGCACATCAATCCGGCCACGGGCGCGAGCTGTTCGCCACATTCCGAACCGCAGTTGAGGCCGCAAATTTGGGCGGATCCATCTTTGGGGGGACATAATGGCCATCACAGCGCATAACGCCAGCCAATTCATGCGCAGGATATGCACTGCCGCCCCAATCATGCCCGTATTGGTGATCAAAGATGCCAACACAGCGACCGATCTGGGGCTGGCCCTGCTGCGCGGTGGCCTGCCAATCCTCGAGGTTACGTTGCGCACCCCAGCCGCCCTGGATGCGATAAAAGTCATGTCGGACCTTCCGGGGGTGACGGTCGGGGCTGGAACCGTGCTGAACGCAAAAGACGCCGAAGCGGCCAAAGACGCAGGGGCTCAATTTGCTGTCGCCCCCGGGGCAACGGATAATCTGATAGAGGCCTGCACTGCATTGGATCTGCCATTATTACCAGGCGCCGTCACGGCCAGCGAGGCAATGCAATTGCTGGACCATGGGTTCGATTTTATGAAATTCTTTCCCGCGGAAACCAGCGGCGGCGCTGCCGCGCTGAAGGCGCTGGCCGGGCCCCTGCCACAAATTGCCTTTTGCCCAACAGGGGGGATAACAGCCCAAAATGCGACGCAATATTTGGCCCTGCCGAATGTGATTTGCGCCGGTGGTAGCTGGATTGCCCCCGCATCATTGGTCGAACAGAAAAATTGGGGCGCGATCCAGCAATTGGCAGCCGATGCCGCGCAGATGCCGTCGTCCAAGATCTGACTATGTCATATATGCAAAACGGCGCACAATGCGATGTGCGCCGTTTATTATGGGGTATACAGCGGGTATTAATTGCTGGCCGATTGATTGCGCAGACCATTCATGGCTGAGGAAAAGCCCTTCAGCGACATATTCATCCGCATCTGACCGCCGTTGTAAAACGCCAATTCCAAATTGGCCACATCGCCCTTTTGAAAGGCATCAACAAGGTCTTCATTCCCGCGCTGCACAATGAAACATGCGTTATTGTTGCAGGCATTAAAGGGCAAATCGGCAATGGTTTCGCCATCGACAGTGATGCGCGCAGGTTTAGTCAAATCAACCATCAATGGCATCACAAATTCCAAAACAGTGGAACCATCCACCACATTGGCATTCACCATTGCCCCCACCCGACCGTCTTCGGTGCGTTGGGTCTGGTTGATCGAACATTGCTTGCCCTGTTCGTTTTCAACGCAATTCATGCGCCAATCTTGGTAATATTCCGTGGTGGTTTTTGCATTTGGTTCTTCTGCTAAAGCTGGGGTCACGCCTAGGATCGTAAGCGCACATAAAGCTGATAGTCGAATCATACGGGTCATTGGTTTATCCTTGGTCATTTTCCCACCAAATCAGTGGTGATTTTCGGGTTCACGGAACTGGATATAACATCCTAAAGATTATCAAAAACTTTATATTATATCTCTAATCTGAAGTATATCGCGAAAAATGGATCAGGTGGTCGCCAGGCGGGGCCCAGATAACCAATTCGATCATCCAGGCCAGTGCCCAATCAGGTCGTTCCGTAAATGCGGTCGCCCGCATCCCCAAGACCCGGGACAATATATCCAGCGTCATTCAAACATTCGTCGATTGACGCGGTGACGATTTCTACATCCGGATGCGCCGCTTGCATACAGGCGATGCCCTCGGGCGCGGCCAACAGGCACATAAAGCGGATCTTTGTGGCGCCTGCTTTTTTCAGCAAATCAATCGCCGCAACGGCGGAATTCCCAGTGGCCAGCATCGGATCCACAACCAATGTCAGGCGTTCACCCAAATGGCTTGGCACCTTGAAATAATACTGCACCGGCTGCAGGGTTTCTTCATCACGATACAGGCCAACAAATCCAACCCGGGCCGTTGGGATCAAATCAAGCACCCCATCCATTAACCCATTGCCCGCGCGCAAAATCGATATCAGCGCCGGTTTGCGCCCCTGAATATGCGGGGCCGATGTGACGCGCAGCGGGGTTTCCACATCACGCTGTTCCATCGGCATTTCGCGGGTAATTTCATAGGCCAACAGCTGACTGATTTCTTTGATCAATTGGCGGAAAATTGGGGTTGGTGTGTCTTTGTCCCGCATCAGGCTCAGCTTATGCTGCACCAAAGGATGTTTTACTTCATTAACAGGGGTGGTCATATTGCGGGCTCCTTTGGTTCAATCAGTTGCCCGCAACCTGTCGTGAAATCCACACGCAATCAACCCCAAAGCAAACCGCCCATCCCCCCAATGATGAAAAATTAGGCGCAATTTTTGTCGCAAAGATAGTTTTATCCCTGCCGGACTTGCCATTATCTGCAGTCTTAATTGCTGTTCCATATGGATGCTTTGGCATCATATGGCGAAAAAACTGGCGCCACGACATTTCGGTAAGATCATTGACCAAGCGCATCTTGCCCCTTAACACTTCGGATAGAATTCAATCCGACACGACATTGATAGGAGAGCCTTATGTCCACAATCAGCCAAACTCGGCGCAGCTTTTTGAAAACAACCGCAGCCGGCGCCGCAATGGCCGCCGCCCTGCCCAGCTGGGCCTTGGCCAGCGGCAAACCCGTCAAAGTGGCTGGTATCTTCACCCTGCCGGTCGAACAGCAGTGGATCAGCCGTATCCATCTGGCCGCAGTTGCGGCACAAACTCGCGGTGATATTGAATATACCTATTCTGAAAACACCTCGAACACCGATTACCCCCGTGTCATGCGCGAATATGCTGAAAACGGTTATGACCTGATTGTTGGTGAAATTTTCGGCGTTGAACAAGAAGCCCGCGAAGTCATCGCAGATTATCCAAATGTTGCCTTCTTGATGGGGTCATCCTTCAAACAGGACCCTGCCCTGCCAAACTTGTCGGTCTTTGATAACTACATCCAAGATGCGTCTTACCTGTCTGGCATCATTGCAGGGGCCATGTCCAAATCTGGTAACATCGGCATGGTTGGCGGCTTCCCCATCCCCGAAGTGAACCGCCTGATGCATGCCTTCATGGCCGGCGCGCGGGAAATGAATCCAAATATCAAATTCCAGGTCGCCTTCATCGGCAGCTGGTTTGATCCGCCAAAGGCGAAAGAGACCGCCTATGCCATGATCGAAAACGGGGCTGATATGCTGTATGCTGAACGGTTTGGTGTGTCAGATGCGGCGAAGGAAAAGGGTGTTCTGGCGATTGGTAACGTGATTGATACACAAGCCGATTATCCAAATACCGTTGTAGCATCGGCCCTGTGGCATTTCGAATCTACGATTGATGCGGCCATTGCGAAAGTCCGTGATGGTAAATTCACCGCCGAAGATTACGGCGTGTATTCGTTCATGAAAGAGGGCGGCTGCTCATTGGCGCCATATGGCACCTTCGAAGGCAAAATCCCACAAGCCGCAGTTGATCTGGTGAACAAACGCACCGCTGAAATCAAATCCGGCGCCTTCACCGTGGAAATCAACGATTCCGAGCCGAAATCCGCCTAAATGACGGACCACGACAAAACTGCAGGACGGGGAACCCCCGTCCTGCAAATGCATAAAATTACCAAGACATTTGGCAATGTAATCGCCAATGAAAATGTCAGCTTCGACCTGCATAAAGGCGAAGTCATCGCCCTTTTGGGTGAAAACGGCGCGGGTAAAACCACGCTGATGAACATCCTATTTGGCCAATACACGGCAGATCATGGCACGGTGTCCGTTTTTGGCCAGCGGCTGCCCGCGGGCAATCCCCGCGCGGCTTTGGATGCGGGCGTGGGCATGGTGCATCAGCATTTCACGCTGGCCGGAAATTTGACCGTTTGGGAAAACATCGCACTTGGGACCAAGGGGCTGTGGGGCCTGTCGATGCATGCCGCTGCCGCCAAATCCAAAATTCGCGCCCTTTCGCAAAAATTTCATCTGGACGTTGATCCAAACGCCAAAGTGGCCAGCCTGACAGTGGGCCAAAAACAGCGGGTCGAAATTCTGAAGGCCTTGTATCGTGATTCGCAGATCTTAATTCTGGACGAACCCACCGCTGTGCTGACCCCGCAAGAAACAGATGCCCTGTTTGCCACATTGCGCGAAGCCATCGCACTGGGCCTGTCGATCATTTTCATTTCGCACAAACTGCACGAGGTGATGGCCATATCATCGCGTGTTTTGGTCCTGCGCCACGGGCGTTTGGTGGCCGAACGCGCGACCCAAGACACCAATCGCGACGAATTGGCCCGCCTGATGGTGGGCGGCGACGTTGCGCAGCCTGATATCCCCATGCGCCCTGCCGGGCCTGCCCTTTTGACGCTGAACAACGTCAGCACGGATCAATTGCAGGATGTTTCTTTAACGCTGCATGCGGGACAAATCACAGGATTGGCGGGGGTCTCTGGCAATGGGCAATCGGCCCTGTCTGATTTGATTTGTGGCTTGATCGCGCCCAAATCGGGTGATCTGTTGATCAATGGACAGGCGCCCAAATCATGGTCACCGCGCCGCGCGCTGTCGGCGCGCATTGGGCGCATTCCCGAAGATCGGCACAAAACCGGATCGATCGCTGATTTTGATCTGACCGAAAACGCCATTTTGGAAACATATGCACAGAAATTCGCCAAACGCGGATGGATGAATTGGGCCGGCGCTGCATCGCATGCACAGCATTTGATCGACACCTATGATGTGCGCTGTCCTGGACCTGCCACCCGGATCCGCCTGTTGTCTGGTGGGAATATGCAAAAACTGATTTTGGGCCGCGTTTTGGAAGAGGATCCACAAATCATCATCGCCAATCAACCTGTTCGGGGGCTGGACATTGGGGCCGTCAATTATGTGCATGGCCGTCTGGCAGCCGCCCGCGAAGCCGGAGCCGCGGTGTTGCTGATTTCCGAAGATTTGGACGAAATTATGAAACTATCCGATCAGATCCACGTGATCTGCGAAGGCCGGCTGAGCCCTGCATTTGCGCGCGGCCAATTGGATGCCGCCAATTTGGGCAAGTGGATGGCCGGCGAAGGGGGCACCCATGCGGCTTGAACCCATCACAAACCCCAGTGTTCTGCGGCAATCCATGCCGCCCATTTTGGCCATCTTGGGCGCCTTTGCTGTTGCCGCACTGCTGGCATTGATCGCAGGCGGCGATCCTTTGGCGGTGTTTGGCCTGATCATAAAAGGCGCGATGGGGTCGAAATTCGCCCTGTTGGAAACACTGAATCGGGCAACGCCGCTGATTTTCACAGGTCTGGCTGTGGCCGTGGCATTTCGGGCAAAATTGTGGAACATCGGCGCCGAGGCACAATTTTACGCGGGCGCAGCCGTCACAGCAGCCCTGGGAACAGGGGTTATTGCCGCCCCATCCGCAATTTTGCTGCCCACATTGGCCATTGGCGCCGCTTTGGCCGGTGCGGTTTTACTGCTGATCCCAGCCATATTGAAAACGCGTCTTAAGGTGGATGAGGTCGTCACCACACTGCTGTTCAATTTCATCTTTTTGCTGTTCATATCCTATTTGCTGGAGGGGCCGCTGAAGGACCCAATGGGAATGGGGTGGCCCAAATCCGCTCGGCTGACACCGGACGCACGTCTGCCGCGAATTGTTGATGGGCTACGCCTGCATTGGGGGTTTGCGCTGGCATTGATCTGCGCCGCGGCGCTTTGGGTGATTGACCGCAAAACCACGCTTGGGTTTGAAATGCGCGCCGTCGGCCAAAACGTCGAGGCCGCGCGCTTTGCGGGCATTCCAGTCAACACCGTCGTTTTGAAAACCGCCATTTTATCAGGTGGTTTGGCCGCCATGGGCGGATTTTCCGAAGTTGCTGGGTTAAAGGGGTCGTTGACATTGGATTTGTCGCCTGGATTTGGCTACACGGGGATTGTGGTCGCGATGCTGGCGCTTTTGAACCCGCTGGGCGTGGTGTTTGCGGCGCTGTTTGTGGCCGCGATATTCGTTGGGGCCGACAGCATGAGCCGCGCCATTGGCGTGCCGACCTATTTGGCTGATATCATGCTGGCCAGCGCGCTTTTGATGATGGTTTTGGCCATCTTATTCAGCAAATACCGGATCAGGAGCGGCTGATGGAACTGTTTGATATCCTTTTATCCGTTTCCTTTTGGGCCGCTGCAATCCGCATCGCCAGCCCGCTGATTTTTGCCACAATGGGTGAATTGATCTGCGAACGCGCCGGAGTTTTGAACCTTGGGATCGAGGGGATCATGGTTGCGGGGGCTTTTGCCGGCTGGATTTCCGTCTGGGCCGGTATGCCGCTGTGGTTTGGCGTTGCCGTTGCCATGGTTGTTGGGATGGGGTTTGGGCTGCTGCACAGCATTCTGTCGGTTCCCTTTGGCCTGTCGCAGCACGTTGTCGGCGTTGGGATCACATTGCTGGCCACATCGGTCACATTCTTTACCTATCGTGTGGCCCTGCCCGAAGTGTCATCACCACCAAAAATCACCGCATTTGCACCTGTGGAATTACCAATTCTGTCGGATATCCCGCTGATTGGACCGGCGCTGTTTCATCAAACGCCGCTGACCTATGCGGCCTATGTCTGTGTCGCACTGACGGCTTGGGTTTTATATCGCACGCCGCTGGGTCTGGCGGTTCGGGCCGCGGGGGAAAACCCATCGGCTGTGGCCGCGCAGGGGCTGTCTGTGACGGCCATTCGCATGGGGGCCGTGATCGTTGGCAGCGGGTTCATGGCTGTGGGCGGCGCATTTTTAACCATGTCAGCATTTGACAGCTTCTTTTTTGAAATGGTCGGTGGGCGCGGGTGGATTTGCATTGCTTTGGTGGTTTTTGGAGCATGGCGTCCGGGCAAGGCCCTGTTTGGCGCGGTTCTGTTCGCCGCCTTTGATGCCCTGCAGATCCGTCTGCAACAAACCGGGATTGGCGCGGCCATTCCCTATCAGCTGTTTTTAATGATGCCCTATATTTTATCCATTTTGGCCCTGGTTTTGATGTCGCGCCGCGCCGAGGTGCCCGCCGCCTTGATGGTTCCCTTCAGCAAAGGAGAGCGGTAATGTTTGATCTGCTTATCAAAGGTGGCACCCTGCCAGATGGCAATCAGGCCGACATCGGCATCACCGGCGATAAAATCACCGCCATGGCCCCTTTTATCAACGCCGATGCCGCGCAAATCATTGACGCCACGGGGGATTTGGTCAGCCCGCCATTTGTTGATCCACATTTTCACATGGATGCCACGCTGTCCTATGGCCTGCCACGGGTCAACGCTTCCGGCACATTGCTGGAAGGGATTTCCCTTTGGGGTGAATTGCGCGATCAGGCCAGCGTGGATGATATGATTGCACGCGCACTGAACTATTGCGATTGGGCCGCATCAATGGGGCTTTTGGCCATTCGCAGCCATGTGGACACCACGCCTGACCACCTGAACACCGTCACAGCAATGCTGGAGGTGAAAGACCGTGTGAAAGATTACATCGATCTGCAATTGGTCGCCTTCCCCCAAGATGGGCTGTATCGCACCCCCACGGGACGCGATAATCTGATCCGCGCGCTGGATATGGGTGTGGATGTTGTGGGCGGCATTCCCCATTTCGAACGCACCATGCAGGCCGGCGCTGACAGCCTGCGCGATTTGTGCGAAATCGCCGCGGACCGTGGGCTGATGGTGGATATCCACTGCGATGAAACGGATGATCCAAACAGCCGGCATATCGAAACCTTGGCCTATGAGACGCAGCGCCTGGGGTTGAACGGGCGGGTTGCGGGATCGCACCTGACATCCATGCATTCGATGGATAATTACTATGTCTCAAAACTGCTGCCATTGATTGCCGAGGCCGGGATCAGCGCCATCCCCAACCCCCTGATCAATATCGTCCTGCAAGGCCGGCATGACAGCTTTCCTAAACGCCGTGGGCTGACACGGGTTAAGGAAATGCAGGCCATGGGGATCCCCGTTGGCTGGGGACAAGATTGCGTTTTAGATCCTTGGTATTCGCTTGGCACAGCAGATATGTTGGACGTGGCCTTTATGGGGCTGCACGTGGCACAGATGACGCATCCCGACGAAATGGCCCGCTGTTTTACGATGGTTACGCAGACCAATGCGCAAATCCTGGGTCTGCAAGATTATGGCCTGCATGTTGGCGCACAAGCGTCGTTGGTGGTTTTGGATGCTGCCACCCCAACCGAAGCCGTTCGGCTGCGCCCTGCCAGATTGGCCGTGGTGGCCAAAGGAAAATTGATCAGCCAAACCGCGCGTGCGGATGCCAACCTAGCCCTTCCTGGCCGCCCAAAATTTATCAATAGACGAACGCCAAAGCACTCTTGAATACATATTCAATTTTTTATATATGTCTGGGTGCCACGACAGAAAGACCCAAATAATGATCCGATCCATTATCTATGCCGCGCTTCTGGCCGCACTGCCTGTGGGGGCAGCCTTCGGCGCTGATGTAACCGTTCGCGCCACACAAATCACCGAATGGAAATCCGTTTTTGGCCGGATCGAGGCACGCGACCGCCTGCCCGCACGGGCGCGTTTAGGTGGCACATTAACCTCGCTGGCTGTGGCCGAAGGGTCCCGCGTCGCAGCAGGGGATGTCATTGCGCAAATCGTTGATGAAAAGCTGGACCTGCAAATCGCAGCGGTGGATGCGCAATTGCGCGCCATGGCTGCGCAGCTTGATAACGCGATGACCGAACTGCAACGCGGCGAGGATTTGCTGCAACGGGGTGTCACAACCACGCAGCGGCTGGATGCGCTGCGCACGCAGGTTGATGTGATCCGCGGGCAAATCGGCAGCGCCCAGGCCGAACGCAGTGTCCTGTTGCAACGCGAAGCCGAAGGTGCCGTGCAAAGCCCGATTGACGGCACGGTGCTGACAGTGCCTGTCAGTGCAGGATCAATTATCATGCCGGGTGAACCAATTGCCGTGATTGGCGGCGGTGGCTTCTTCTTGCGCCTTGCCATACCTGAACGCCATGCCACCATGTTGCAACAAGGCGATGTGATCAGAATCGAAGATGGGCACGAACGTAGTGGCACCTTGTCGAAACTTTACCCTCAAATCGAAAACGGCCGCGTGATCGCGGATGTAGAGGTTGCAGACCTATCCAAAGACTTCGTCGACGCCCGCGTTTTGGTCCGCCTGCCTGTGGGGCAGCGCGATGCGATCATGGTCCCTGCGGCGGCCCTTCAGTCGCGTATGGGGCTGGATTTCATCACGCTGCGGGGTGCAGATGGCACAGCCGTCACCCGCGCCGTTGTGCCTGGGTCCACACATCAAATCGCTGGCAGCGCGCAGATCGAAATTCTGTCAGGCGTTTCTGCTGGCGATACGATGATCATCAATGAGCCCGCGAAATGAGCGCGCCATCACACCAAAAACCCCTTGGGCTGGCAGGTGGCCTGACCAAGGGATTCATCAATTCGGCCCTAACGCCCCTGATGATCTTGGCCGCGCTTGCCATCGGGCTGGTCGCATTGATCAGCCTACCGCGCGAAGAAGAGCCGCAAATCTCGGTCCCCTTGGTGGATATTCATATTCAGGCCCCCGGCCTGCAGGCCGAAGATGCTGTGAAATTGGTGACCGAACCGATGGAAACCATTGTGCAGGGCATCAATGGGATCGAACATGTCTATTCCCAAACATCAGATGATTATGCCATGGTCACCGCGCGGTTTGTGGTTGGCACCTCGTCTGATGCCGCAATTTTACGGGTTCATGAAAAATTACGCGCCAATCTGGACCGAATCCCAGTGGGCATTGACCAGCCCCTGATCGTTGGGCGCGGCATTGATGATGTGGCGATTGTGGCGCTGACCTTGGCGCCTGCATCCCCCGATTTGGACATTTCCGCCAATGAATTAACCCGCATCGCACGCGAATTGCGCGTTGAATTGGCCAAAATCGAAAATGTTGGGCTGACCTATCTTGTCGGCGATGCACCCGAAGCGATCCGGATTGCACCAGACCCAGAACGCCTTGCGCTGTATGGTGTGACATTGCAGCAGCTGGCTGGAAAGGTGCAAGGCGCAAACCGCGCTTTCAACACCGGTCTGATCCGTGATGGCGGCATGCAACTGGCGCTGGTTGCAGGGCAGACCCTTCAGGCCCCCGCTGATGTGGCCAATCTGTTGATCACCACGCGGGACAATCGTCCCGTTTACGTGCGCGATGTGGCGGATGTCAGTTTTGAGCCGAACACATCTGATAAGCTGGTCGCGAATATAACGCGCACAGAAGATGGGCAAATCATCCGCACGCCAGCGGTGACTTTGGCCATTGCCAAACGCGCCGGCGCAAATGCCGTAACCGTTGCCGAAGCCGTTTTGCATCGGTTGGACCTGCTGCAAGACACATTGATCCCAGACAGTATCGCCATCGACATCACCCGAGATTACGGGGAAACCGCAGATGAAAAAGCCAATGAACTGCTGTTTCATTTGGCCCTTGCAACCGTGTCCATCGTTGCGCTGGTTCTGTTTTCTATCGGCTGGCGCGAGGCAATCGTTGTCGCGGTTGTCATCCCCGTCACCATCTTGCTGACGCTGTTTGCGGCATGGATCATGGGCTACACCTTGAACCGCGTATCGCTGTTTGCACTGATTTTTTCTATCGGGATTTTGGTGGATGATGCCATCGTTGTGATTGAAAATATTGCGCGGCATTGGGCCATGCGCGATCCCGCATCGCGTATGCAAAAGGCCATCCGCGCCGTGGCCGAAGTAGGCAATCCAACCATCGTGGCCACGCTGACCGTTGTCGCAGCCCTGTTGCCGATGCTGTTTGTGTCCGGCCTGATGGGCCCATACATGAGCCCCATTCCCGCCAATGCGTCCGCCGCAATGATCTTTTCGTTTTTCGTGGCGGTCATCATCACCCCATGGCTTATGATGAAAATCGCTGGGCGCGCCCCTGCGCATGCCCATGGGGATGACGATCACCACGGACCGCGCGGGCCGTTGGAGCGCGCCTATACCGCCGTGGCGCGTCCCATTTTGCGCAGCCGCAAACGCAGTTTGGCGTTTTTGCTGATTTCGGCTGTGCTGTCCTTTGGGTCTTTGGGCGCGCTTTATACCCGCGATGTGACGGTGAAGCTGCTGCCATTTGACAATAAATCAGAAATTTCTGTGGTGATTGACCTGCCCGAAGGCGCCTCGGTCGAGGCGACCGATGGCGTGGCGCAACACGTGGCCCAAACGGTGCTGCAACTGCCCGAGGTGATCTCCGTGCAGACCCATGCGGGCGATGCAGCCCCCTTTAACTTCAACGGGCTTGTGCGTCACTATTATCTGCGCGCTCGGCCTGAAATGGGGGATGTACAGATCACATTGGCGCATAAATCCCAGCGTGATCGCACCAGCCATGAAATCGCATTGGATATCCGAAACCGCCTTCAGACAATTGATTTGCCAAAGGGGACGAACCTGAAGACGGTTGAGCCGCCCCCCGGTCCCCCGGTAATCGCCACATTAATGGCGGAAATATACGGGCCCAATGGGGATGCACGGCGCGAGGCCGCGCGTAAAATCCGTACCGCGTTTGAAAACGTGCCCTTCATTGTTGATGTCGACGACAGTTTCGGGGTGGCCCCTGAACGGCTGCGCGCCACAATCGAACCAGACCAGTTGGAATTTTACGGCGTTCAAGAACAGGATGTATTCAATACACTGGCGCTGCTGAATGCGGGACAAACTGTGGGCTATTCGCATCGGGGCGATGGCCGGTATCCCATTCCCATTACCGTTGCGCGGGACAAATCAGACCGGGTTTTGGATGAACGGTTTTTATCAACGCCTTTGCCTGCCAATGTCTTGCCCGGCGCGCGGGGCGTTGTGGAATTAGGGGATGTGATCACCATCACGCGTGAAAACGCATCGTTTCCAATTTTCCGCCGGAATGGCCGCGCCGCAGAAATGGTGATGGCGGAATTGGCCGGCGAATACGAAGCCCCGCTTTACGGGATGCTGGCGGTGGCGGATGCACTGGATCAAATGGACTGGGCGCCGGGCGAAAAACCTACCATCCGGTTTAACGGCCAACCCGAAGATGAAACCGGCATTACCCTGTTGTGGGATGGCGAATGGGAGGTCACATGGGTTACCTTCCGTGACATGGGCGCAGCCTTCGCCGTCGCCCTGCTGGGGATTTATATTCTGGTGGTGGCACAATTTGGGTCCTTCAAACTGCCGCTGGTGATCCTGACCCCCATTCCATTGACATTCTTGGGCATCATCTTTGGCCATTGGCTGTTTGGCGCACCGTTTTCAGCCCCATCTATGATTGGCTTTATCGCCTTGGCCGGTATCATTGTGCGCAATTCGATCCTTTTGGTGGATTTCATTCGCCATGCGGCGCCCGGCACAGATAAGGTACAGGTGCTGTTGGATGCCGGCGCGATCCGGTTCAAACCGATCCTTCTGACGGCCATTGCGGCCATGATTGGGGCGGCCGTTATCCTGACGGATCCGATTTTTCAGGGCTTGGCGCTGTCGCTTTTGTTTGGGCTGCTCAGTTCTACATTGCTGACTGTTTTGGTCATCCCCGCGATTTACCGCGTGTTTCGAACATAAGATTAGGGAACAGCACCCAAATGTGATAGGCTGATGGCGAAAGGACCCGCCATCATGCCATTATTCGCGCTGATTATCACCGCCCTGTGCCTTGCTGCCAACAGCATCAGTGCCGCGCCACAGGATCGCCGCGCCATGGCGGGTGATACCCTGCTGTTAAAGGGGCATGTGGTCCATGTGGAAGGCATCATCTGTCCCAAACCAGATCTACCGGCAGGCGCTTTGGCGAAAAATGTGGCCGCGGCCTATCTGCAGCGATCCGCTGTCACCTGCAGCTATACACCGATTGGGGACAAATCCTTTGGCGATTGCCAAAGCAAAACCAACGCCTTTCCCAGCCTGCGCAATACGCTGCTACAGTCCAAACTGTGCACATTGGAATGTTCAGACGCGGCTGGGTCGAAATACCCCTGCGCGTGAAAAATCACGCCGCTTGGACAGACGCAACCTCGGTCAAAATCGCATATAATTTGGCTGGATCGGCATTCACACGCAATTTGGCGCACATCGATGTGTCCCGCAGTGCGCGTGAAACGGCGGCCAAGGCCTTCAGATGTTCGACCCCTGCGTCTTGCGGTGCAAACAGGGCAAAACACAAATCCACTGGCTGACGGTCGACCGATTCAAAATCAATCGGCTTTTCCAGTAAGATGAACGCCCCCTTGACCGCATCAAGCCCATCAATCCGAGCATGCGGCAGCGCCACACCATTGCCCACACCCGTGGGGCCCAAACTTTCACGATCCTGCAGCGCATGCACAGCATCATGGGCAGACAGCCCATAGGCTGCCTGCGCCAAATCCGCGATATCATGTAACAACCGCTTTTTGCTGGAGGCGGCATAAATAACCTTTACCGCCTCGGGCTTCAGCAGATCGACCAGTTTCATCAAAGCGTCCTTACGAATTTGCAAATCGCCGCAGGTACGCCCAATCAGATCAGGCTGTTTGCGGCTCGATCCAGCCTATGTTTCCGTCTTCGCGGCGATACACCACGTTGACCGCATTTTTTCCTTCGTTTTTGAAGACCAGGACGTTTGCCCCTGCCAGTTCCATTTGCATCACCGCCTCACCCACGGACAAAGATTGGATCTTCATCTCTGTCTCGGCGATGATAACGGGCTGCATGGATGCATCCGAATCGTCGGTCTCCTCTTCGCTGGCGAGGATATATGATGCACCTGACAAAAGTTCAACCGGATCGGTGCGTTCTTTGTGATGGTCTTTCAACCTGCGCTTGTAACGGCGCAATTGTTTGTCCAGCTTTTCAACAGCCCCATCGCAAGCGGCATAAATTTCCGTGGCATGGGCCTTGGCCTGCACGTTCAGACCGGTCGACAAATGCACAATCACTTCACAAACAAATTCATGCGCATTTTTGGAAAATATCACGGTGGCATCGGTTGGTCGCTGCGAATATTTGCCCATGACAACTGCAAGTTCATCTTTGACATGGGTTTGCAGGGCATCGCCGATATCGATCTGTTTTCCTGTGATTTGGGTGCGCATGTTTTGCTCCTTCTTGAAGTGCCTAGGGGCAGATCAGTCGCCCCCTTGGGCCGGACAGGATGGGCTGATTGCCCGTCCCTAACCCCAATGAAGCGCCCAAAGCGCCAAACTGTCAACGAAAACCAAGGCAAAATTATCGTGAACTGGCGATAATTTTCAAAAGCGGTAAAAAATCTTTTATCCCTATTAACAAAGGGTTAAAATTGTATTACACTTCGCCCAGTTGTTGCCATTGGTCAGATTTTGAAATCTTGCCCCAGATACACGCGCCGCACATCGGCATTGGCGACCACCTCATCCGCGGTGCCAGACATGATCACCCCGCCATCGTGCAGGATATAGGCGCGATCCACAATTTCCAGCGTTTCACGGACATTATGATCGGTAATCAAGACCCCCAACCCGCGGGTTTTCAAATCAGCGACCAGGGCGCGAATATCCCCCACAGATATCGGATCCACCCCTGCAAAGGGTTCGTCCAACAGTAAATATGACGGATCTGATGCCAAAGCCCGCGCAATTTCAAGCCGGCGCCGTTCCCCCCCAGACAAGGCCACGGCGGGGGAAGTGCGCAGATGATCAATCGCAAATTCCGACAACAGCTGTTCCAGCCGCTCAGCCCGTTTGGCGCGCGATTTATGGGTTATCTCTAGAACGGCGCGGATATTATCCTGTACAGATAATCCGCGAAAAATGGACATTTCTTGTGGCAAATACCCCAGACCCAGACGCGCCCGGCGATACATTGGCGCGCGCGTTACGTCTTGCCCATCAATCACCACCTGCCCCGCATCCGCCCCAACAAGCCCCGCAATGGCGTAAAAGCTGGTGGTTTTCCCGCTGCCGTTGGGGCCAAGCAGAGCAACTACTTCACCGCGCGACAGCGACAATGACACATCGCGGATAATCAACCGCTTGCCATAGCTTTTGCGCAAATTGCGCACTGACAATGATTGGGACCTATCCATCATTCTTTTGGCGCAAGCTTGATTTGGCTGCGCACCTGTCCGCGCAGCGATGCCTGACCTGTGCGCAGATCAATCGCCATCGTCTGTGCAGAAACACGGCTGTCCCCGTTGATGACGGCCACATTCCCTGTAAGGCGGATCTTTTCATCCGCAAAGTCATAAAACGCCTCATCCGCCTGAATAACGGTTGGCGGGTTTTCCAGCCGAACTGCGCCTTTGGCCGCAAAGCTGCGCAAATCGCTGTCCGCCCCATAGGTGATGCGCAGCTGATCTGCCGCTAATGCCATTGCGCCTTGCTGAATGAACACAGACCCAGATAATTCCGCGCTGTTGGTTGTTTCGTCAATCGACAGGCTGTCGGATGAAATTTCCAGCGGCGCAGAGGGATCCAGCGCCGCAGAACCAAATTGTAACGCCTGCGCAGTGGCGCTGATCGGCAATGCGAAGATAACCCCAATAACAATCCACCCAAACGCGCGCATATTTTCGCAGCCCCTTATTTATTCTGGGGTTTGTATAACAGCCGCACCCCATCTTGAAAATCAATTTTCACGCCGCCTTGATTGGCGGAGATACGGATGGATCCCGCATCAATATCCCCCAGCGGGTGGCGTGCCCGTACGGCCGTTGGGGCGGATAAAACGATTGGGTCCAGAACCAGTGTGACTATTTCGGTGGAAAAGGAAAACCCAGCACTGCTTTGCGCCCGCACTCCGCCTGTAAATTCGGCCCGCGTATCTGCCACCGTCAATGCGCCTTTGGGCGCTGTCAGCAGAAACCGAGGGCCATTTTGGGGATACTGCAAGCGCGCAGCGATCTGCCGTGCGATCATGGTGCCATCGGTTGTGTTTGCCTCGACCGCGGCGGCGCCGACCGAAATCAACGCCCCATTTCTTGTGCTGCCTTCAAACATGGGCGATTCGATTTTCTGGGCAATGGTGGGGCGCGATTGGCCATCATCTGTTGCCCGGTCTGGCGTTACCGGAACTTCACGCAAGACAAAAAACAAAACCCCCAAAGCCAGCGCGGCAATCAGCGGCAATGCAAATTTCAGGGCCTGCATCACCCGATGCGTCGCTGAATAGGATGGCGCCATTATGCCAGACCTGCGCGCAGGCAATCATGAATATGCAGCAGCCCAACTGTTTGATCGCCCTGCGCCACGAACAGACAAGTGATTTTGCGCGCCTGCATTTGGGCCAGCGCCTCTTGTGCCAGGGCATCAGGCGCGATGGTTGCGGGGGTTTTGGTCATCACATCGCTGGCGCAAAGATCCAACAGCCCCTGCATGTGACGGCGCAAATCGCCGTCGGTGATAATGCCCAAAAGCCGATTATCCGCATCCGTAACGCCCGCCACACCAAACCCTTTGCGACTGATTTCCAGCAGAACCTCGGACATCGGCGCGGTGGGGGCCACACGCGGTAACGCATCGGCCCCATGCATCAGATCGCGCACCTTTGACAAGCGCGCGCCCAGCTTGCCGCCGGGGTGGAATTGGCGAAAGTGCTCTGGCGTGAAGGCACGGTGTTCCATCAACGTGACCGCCAGCGCATCACCCAAAGCCAGCGTCATGGTGGTTGATGATGTCGGAACGATGCCTTCGCCGCAAGCTTCGGGCGCAGCGGGCAGCACCAGCGCGACATCCGCGTTTTGCAGCAAGTTCGATTCAGGCCTGCTGGCCACACCGATCATTGGAATGCCAAAGCGGCGGGTATGCGCGATAATATCAGCCAGTTCTGGTGTTTCGCCAGAGTTGGACAAAACCAACACCACATCACCGCGACTGATCATGCCCAAATCGCCATGGCTAGCTTCGGCCGGATGGACAAAGAACGCCGGCGTCCCGGTCGAGGCCAGCGTGGCCGCAATTTTACGCCCCACATGGCCTGATTTTCCCATGCCCGACACGATCACCCGGCCTTTGGCGGCCAAGATCAGTGCCACCGCGCGGGTGAAACTGTCATCCAGCCCGTCGCGCAGCTGGACCAAGGCCTGCACTTCGGTGTCGATCACTCGGCGCGCGATATCCAAAAACCTGGTCGTATCAGCCATGACAGGCCCCCCTTTAGTGGGCAAAGATATCCTGATCCGGCCAACCTGCCAAATCCAATTGCGCGCGCATGGGTAAAAAATCAAAACAGGCCTGCGCCATGTCCATACGGCCCTCGCGCACCAGCATCCCATTCAGCGCATCGCGCAAACGGTGCAGATGCAAAACATCGGACGCCGCATAATCGCGCTGCGCCTGGGTCAATTCGGGCGCACCCCAATCACTGCTTTGTTGTTGTTTGGACACATCCACGCTCAGCAATTCTTGCAAAAGGTTCTTCAACCCATGGCGATCTGTGTAAGTGCGCACCAATTTTGAGGCGATTTTCGTACAATAAACCGGCGCGGCCAATGCGCCAAATGTATGATACATGGCGGCAATATCAAAGCGGCCAAAATGAAACAGCTTCAGCACGTTTTCGTCGCGCAGCAGGCGTTCCAGATTTGGGGCGCGTGTCTGGCCCTGCGCCACCTGCACCAGATGCGCATGCCCATCGCCGGATGACAACTGCACCACACACAAACGGTCGCGATGCGGGTTCAGCCCCATGGTTTCGCAATCAATCGCCACAATCGGACCCAGATCCAGATCATCAGGCAAATCTTCGGCATAAAGGTGAACAGTCATATTATTGTCCTTCATTCAATTTCTGCAGCCGCGCCGTCACCGACAGCCCATGGGCCTGCAGACTTTCGGATGTGGCCAGCACTTCGGCTGCGGGGCCGATGGTCGCCAATGATGCTGGGGTCATCCGCGCCATGGTGGTGCGTTTAACAAAATCCATCACCGACAGCCCCGATGAAAACCGCGCGGATCGGGCGGTGGGCAGAACGTGATTTGGCCCGCCTACGTAATCGCCGATAGCCTCGGGCGTCCAAGCGCCCAGGAAAATCGCCCCCGCATGGATGCATTTGGCCGCCAAGGCATCAGGGTCGGCCACACATAATTCAAGGTGTTCAGGCGCAATGCGGTTAGACAGCTGCGCCGCCATATCCAAATCCGGCACGGTGATCACCGCGCCATAATCGCGCCAGCTGGGGCCGGCAATGGCGGCGCGGTCCAATTTCGTCAGCCAGTGATCCACCCGCGCAGCCACGGCTGCACCGAAATCAGCACTGGTGGTGATCAGGATGGATTGCGCGCTTTCGTCATGTTCAGCTTGGCTGAGCAAATCAAGCGCAATCCAATCGGGATCATTATCGGCATCTGCGATGACCAAAATTTCCGATGGTCCAGCGATCATATCAATGCCAACCTTGCCAAATACGCGGCGTTTGGCAGCGGCGACAAAGGCATTGCCTGGGCCGGTGATTTTATCCACTGGGGCGATGGTTTGCGTGCCATAGGCCAGCGCAGCAATCGCCTGCGCGCCGCCAATGCGGTAAATTTCATCCACCCCCGCAATACGCGCGGCCAAAATCACCGCCGGGTTCACCACCCCATCCGGTGTTGGCACGCAAATGGCCAACCGCTGCACCCCCGCCACTTTTGCCGGAATTGCATTCATCAAAACCGATGACGGATAAGACGCCAGCCCCCCCGGCACATAGAGACCCGCCGCGCTGACCGGCCCCCACCGCCAGCCAAGCCGCGCGCCTGTGCTGTCGTCCCAGGATGCATCCTGCGGCAGCTGCCGTTCGTGATAGGCGCGAATCCGCGCCGCCGCCAATTCCAACGCCGCTGCCTCGGGTGCGGGGACCTGTTCGCAATACTGGGCGATTTCCTGTGTGCTGAACCGCATCGAACTGGGTGTCAGCGTCAGGCGATCAAATTTCGCCGTCAAGTCCAGCACCGCATCATCCCCACGGGTGCGCACATCGGCGATGATATCCGCTACGATGGCATCCACATCTGGGCTGTCTTCGCGTTTTGCCCCCAAAAGCGCGGCAAAGGCGATTTCAAAATCAGCGGATTGGCTGTTCAGGAAAATTGGCATTTCGGCGTCCTTTGCGGGCGCGGCGGCCCGATCGAAGATTATCTGACATTGCACCGCCTATACCGCAAAGCCATCAGGATTTAAAAGCCCCCGATCGGCAGACCAGCCTATGAATGATCCGGCATTTTGCCTGATGGGGCTGCATAGGGGCGCGTGACATCGCGCAAGACCAGCTCAAGCGCCGAAACCACAAGGCGAAGCGCGCCGCCACCGGCCAAATCTAGGGTGATCACATCACCGCGGTCTGCGTCTTCATCATGGGTCAGCGAAAGAATGACCAATGGGGCGGATTTATCTGCCATGTCCAAACCACGGCTGGCAACAGCCTGCACATGTTGCACCACCAACAGCGCGCGGGCGCGTTCGGGGATGTCAGTGCGTTCTTCGCGGCGCAGACGATTGATCAGCAGGGAAAACTGACCGGCTGCGCGGTCCCAGCCCGTGTCTTGCAGCGAGAAAATCGCATCCTGCGCAAGGGCTGACAGAATCAGCAGATCATCAGGGGTTACCGCACCCAACCGCAAAGGCCCCGCGCCCGCGTCCATGAACCCAGCATCGCGGCCATCATTCATGACCCAGTGACCCGTTCAATTTTGGCGCCAATCGCGCCCAGCTTTTCTTCCACATGTTCATACCCACGATCCAAATGATACACGCGGTTGACCAAAGTTTCCCCCTTGGCCGCCAGCCCCGCCAGAATAAGCGAGACAGAGGCCCGCAAATCCGTTGCCATAACAGGGGCACCCTTCAGCTGCGGCACGCCGGTCACACGCGCGGTGCCGCCATGCACCTCGATCTGTGCGCCCATGCGCAACAGTTCCGGCGCGTGCATAAAGCGGTTTTCGAATATCTTCTCTTCCAACACCGATGTGCCATCTGCCGTGCACATCATCGCCATGAATTGCGCCTGCAAATCTGTGGGGAACCCGGGATAGGGTTCGGTGATGACATCCACCGCGCGCACGCGATCAGCTGTGCGGGTGACGCGCACACCATTTTCTGTGGGCGTGACCTCGACCCCCGCAGCGGCCAGTTTGTCGATAAAGGCCCCAATTAAATCAACGCTGCAATTTGTCAGCTCGACTGACCCGCCCGCAATCGCGGGGGCCAGCATATAGGTGCCCATTTCAATCCGATCCGCGACCACCTGATGCGTGGCCCCGCCCAACCGATCCACCCCCTGAATGGTGATGGTATCGGTGCCTTCGCCATCAATCTGCGCACCCATTTTGCGCAGCGCCTGCGCCAGATCAACAATTTCCGGCTCGCGCGCAGCGTTGATCAACTGCGTCGTCCCCTTGGCCAAAGTCGCCGCCATCAGGGCGTTTTCCGTGGCCCCGACGGACACAAATGGAAATTCCACGCGGCCGCCGCGCAATCCCTTGGGTGCGCGGGCAAAAACGTAACCGTCTTTCAATTCCAGCTCGGCACCCATCGCCTCGAACGCCTTAAGGTGCAGATCAACAGGCCGCGCGCCAATCGCACAGCCGCCGGGCAGCGATACCTCGGCATAGCCAAAGCGCGCCAAAAGCGGCCCAAGCACCAAGATCGAGGCGCGCATTTTACGCACAATATCGTATTCCGCGCGCTGGCTTTCCACATTATGCGATGACATGGCCAGCACCTTGCCGCCCTGCAGTGGCTGCACCTCGGCGCCCAAGGACCCCAACAGCGCAGTCATGGTTTTAATATCTGACAGGCGCGGCGCATTGGTCAGGGTCAGCGGTTCATCGCTGAGCAATGTGGCAGGCATCAGTGTCAGGCAGGCATTTTTGGCCCCCGTGATTGGGATTTCCCCATTCACCGGCCCATTGCCGGTTACCAAAATACTGTCCATTATGCCTGTCCTTTATCATTTGCCGCCGAAGGGGCGTTTGCGGGCGCATCATCGGGTTGCGCAGAACGCGCGCGCGCCTGCGCCTTGCGCCGGGCCATATTGGCCTTTAACGCTTGTTTTAAACGCTGTTCTTTGCTGTTTCCCGCCTTCGCTGGGGTCTTTTTATCACTGCTCATATTGCTTTGTTACACGAGCTTGCAAAAACCGTCCAGATTGCGCTTGCGCCCTGTGCGAAATATCGCTAATGAGCCGCCCAGACGCTGCAGTAGCTCAGTGGTAGAGCACTCCCTTGGTAAGGGAGAGGTCGGGAGTTCAATCCTCCCCTGCAGCACCATTTCCCTGAAAATATGAAGAAGTATCACGATCTGTGCTTCGGGATATGCATATTTACTGGAAGCGATTATGCACAAGCCCAACATGGCCTCGCGCTAAACAGTCCCAAACGCGCCATTGATTGTTCTTCAGACTTAGTCCGGCTTCACGACGCGGCCGAAATCGGGGGCGGATGTGTCTTGGCCGGCTTCCAGGATGCCGCGGCGAATGGCGCGGGTGCGGGTGAAATAGGCATGCAGCATATCCCCGTCGCCGGTTCGGATGGCGCGTTGCAGGGTGAACAGCTCTTCGGTGAAGCGGCCCAAAATTTCCAGCGTGGCGTCTTTATTGGTTAAAAACACATCGCGCCACATGGTGGGATCAGAGGCCGCGATGCGGGTGAAATCACGAAACCCAGAGGCCGAATATTTGATCACTTCGTTATCCGTCACGCGGCCCAAATCATCGGCCACACCCACCATGGTATAGGCGATCAAATGCGGGGCATGGCTGGTGACAGCCAACACCAGATCATGATGATCGGCGTCCATTTCATCGACATTGGCGCCCATCCCTTCCCAAAGGTGGCGCAACCGATCCGTGGCCGCGGGGTCCCCATCTGGCATTGGCACCAGCAGGCACCAGCGGTTGTCAAACAATGTGGCAAACCCAGATTCAGGCCCCGAATGTTCGGTGCCAGCCAGTGGATGCGCTGGCACAAAATGCACGCCTTGGGGTAAGTGTGGCCCCACCGCGTCAATCACAGCGCGTTTTACAGATCCCACATCTGTAACGGTGCAGCCAGGTTTCAGGGCTGGGGCGATATCCTGCGCCACGGCGCCCATCGCGCCCACTGGCACACATAAAACCACCAAATCCGCGCCATCCACGGCATCGGCCGCGCTGTCGCAGACGCGATCACACAGGCCAATGCGGCGCGCAGTGTCGCGGGTTTCAGGGCTGCGGGCATAGCCTGTCACCTCGGCCGCCAGCCCCGCGCGTTTGATGGCCCAAAACATCGAGGATGCAATCAGCCCAAGCCCGATCAGGGCGACACGGTTGTAAATCACACTCATACCCGGCCCGCCTTGAAATCCCCCACGGCATGGGCCACGCGGCGGCACGATGCCTCATCCCCGACTGTGATGCGCAGGCAATTGGGCAATTTATACCCCGCCACGGGACGCACGATCAGGCCCTGTGATTGCAGATGGGCATTGCAGGCCTCGGCCTCGGCCTGATCGGCAAAACGGGCCAAAATAAAATTGGCCAGCGACACATCGGATGTGACTCCATGTTCAGCCAACGCCCCAGCCAACCAATCCCGCATTTTCGCGTTTTCAGCGCGGCAGCGCACCACCCAATCGGTATCACGCACCGCCGCCTCGGCCGCGGCAAGGCCCGCAGCGGATACATTGAACGGACCACGCAGCCGCGACAGCACATCAATCACCGATGCCGCGCCATAGCCCCAGCCAACGCGCAAACCACCCAGCCCATAGATTTTGGAAAAAGTTCGGGTCATGAACACATTGGGATGATCATCAATCACCGCTTTGCCCGCATCGAACCCGTCAACATATTCCGCATAGGCGCCATCCAGCACCAGCAGCGCATTTTTCGGCAGGTTTTGCGCCAATCGGCGCACTTCGGCCTCGGCGATCATGGTGCCGGTGGGGTTGTTGGGATTGGCCAAAAATACCAGCCGCGTGCGGGGGGTGACAGCGGCCAAAATTGCATCCACATCGGTGGTGCGTTCGCGCTCGGGGACCTCGATCGGGGTGGCCCCTGCCGCCAGGGCGGAAATGCGATACATGGCAAATCCGTGTTCGGTGTGGATCACCTCGCACCCCGGCCCAGCATAGGCCTGGCACAAAAAGCTGATCACCTCATCCGATCCGGCGCCACAGATAATCTGCGCGGGGTCCATGCCGTAAACCTCGGCGATGGCACCACGCAAACCGCTGTGATCGGATGAGGGATAGCGATGCAGATCATAGGACGCGCGGCGGAACGCCTCGACCGCGGCTTCGGGCGCGCCAAGTGGGTTTTCATTCGACGACAATTTGATCGCATTGGCCACACCCGCCACATGCGATGCCCCGCCCTGATACAGGGCGATGTCCATAATACCTGGCTGTGGTTCCAATTGGGTCACAAACGCCCCCTTTTTCGAATGGCTTTGCGCCCGTCTTACAGCGGCCACTGCCCCAAATCCAGAGGTGATCTTGCCGCATCAAAGAAAAGGGCCGCCCCACGGGGACGGCCCTTTGAAATTCGGCTTCGCGCAGCGATTAGTTCTGTGCGTAATATTCGATAACCAGATTTGGTTCCATAACCGCAGCGTATGGCACATCCGACAAACCGGGGGTGCGCACGAAAGTTGCGGTCATTTTGTTGTGATCGGCCTCGATGTAATCAGGCACTTCGCGTTCTGCCAACTGAACAGCCTCCAGCAGAACAACCATCTGGCGGGATTTTTCACGCACTTCGATCACATCGCCTTCTTTGACGCGATAGGATGGAATGTTCACGCGCTTGCCGTTCACCAGAACGTGGCCGTGGTTCACAAACTGACGGGCCGCAAAGATGGTGGCCACGAATTTGGCGCGATAAACAACCGCGTCCAAACGGCGCTCCAGCAGGCCGATCAGGTTTTCACCGGTGTCACCACGCAGACGCTCTGCTTCGCGGAAGATGCGGCGGAATTGCTTTTCCGTCATATCGCCGTAATAGCCCTTCAGCTTTTGCTTGGCGCGCAGCTGCAGACCAAAGTCAGACAGTTTTGCTTTGCGGCGCTGACCGTGCTGGCCGGGGCCATATTCGCGACGGTTGACGGGGGACTTTGGACGGCCCCAGATGTTTTCGCCCATACGGCGGTCGATTTTGTACTTGGCAGACGTGCGTTTGGTCACGGCTGATCTCCTTCTATAGGTTTTGAAGGGCGTTGTCCTTTTGCACCTTCGCCTTGCGGCTTTGGCACACGACAGGGATCCCCTTGCGGGGGCCACCAACACCAATGACGCGCCACCTAACCTGCACATGACAGGGAGTCAACGCACAAATCACTTCAAAAACAGCCAAAGGCAGGAGAACAAAACGGAAAAATTAACTGTTTATAAAACTATTAAGACCAATCTTGATCCATAAGCCGCGATTCGACATCGGGTTCGATACTGGGATTGGAAGTTTAAAATGCAGCAGGAATACCCCGCCAACATTGGGCAAGCACGGACTGTCATGGATTACGTGCAAAACCGCAGCCACGCCGAAATCATGCAAATCGTACGCGATGCTGTTGCGGGTGGGGATGTGCAATTGGCCTTTCAACCCATCGTACAAGCCGGCAATGGCCATGGCATTGCTTTTTATGAAGGCCTGCTGCGAGTGTTAGATCCTGCGGGCTGTGTGATTCCAGCGCGCGAATTTATGCCCTTTGTTGAAACCATCGATTTAGGCCGCGATCTGGATGTCGCCGCATTGCAACTGGGCCTTGATACACTGTCCCAACAACCGCACATACGACTGGCCATTAATATGTCCGCCAGATCCATTGGTTACGGGCCTTGGATGGCCTGTTTTCAACAGGCAATGGCGCAGCATCCTCGCATTGGCGAACGGTTAATTCTGGAAATCACCGAAGCCTCGGCCATGTTGGTGCCCGAATTGGCCATCAGTTTTATGCGCGAAGTTCAAAAATTCGGCGTTGGTTTCGCACTGGATGATTTTGGCGCGGGCAATACGTCCTTTCGCTATCTAAAGGATTTTCAATTCGATATCCTGAAAATTGATGGGCAGTTTATTCGCAATGTTGCGCGGGACCCCGATAATCAGGTGTTGACCCGGGCGCTGGTGTCCATCGCCAAACAGTTTGAGATTTTCACAGTCGCGGAATTTGTGGAAAACCGCGAAGACGCACAATGGCTGGCGGCCAATGGTTTGGACTGCCTGCAAGGGTATTACTTTGGTGCACCCAGCCTGACCCCACCATGGCAAGCGGCTGATGATAACACCGAAGCGCAGCGGGCTTTTTCCGCCTAACATCCCATCCAAGCAGCTTGTTTATTGCCGCAACGCGGCAAAGGCGTTATGATGCCAACGAAGTCAGGCTGCGGGGCTGCGACAAAATCCCCATTCACAGGTCTGACCAAGGTGGAGGGAACCAATGACCAACGTAGTAATCGCATCAGCCGCTCGCACAGCCGTGGGCAGCTTTATGGGCTCTTTTGCCAACACGCCCGCACATGATTTGGGCGCCTGCATGCTGGAGGCGCTTGTGGTGCGCGCAGGGATTGACAAAAGCGATGTGTCCGAAACGATTTTGGGGCAAGTCCTGACCGCAGGTCAGGGTCAAAACCCAGCACGCCAGGCGCATATCAATGCCGGTCTGCCGATTGAAAGCGCCGCGTGGGGCATTAATCAGGTCTGTGGGTCTGGTCTGCGGGCGGTGGCGCTGGCTGCACAGCACATCCAGCTGGGCGATGCCAACATTGTCTGCGCAGGTGGTCAGGAAAATATGTCATTATCCGCACATGTGGCCCATTTGCGCGCAGGCACCAAAATGGGCGATGTGAAATACATCGATTCGATGATCCGCGATGGCCTGTGGGATGCCTTTAACGGCTATCACATGGGGCAGACGGCAGAAAACGTGGCGGAACAATGGCAAATCAGCCGCGACGCCCAGGATGAATTTGCGCTGGCCAGCCAAAATAAGGCAGAGGCCGCGCAGAAGGCTGGTAAATTCGCCGATGAAATCACCCCCTTCACTGTCAAAACCCGCAAGGGCGAATTGATCATTGATAATGATGAATACATCCGCCATGGCGCGGATCTGGCATCACTGCAAAAACTGCGCCCGGCGTTCACCAAAGACGGCAGCGTGACTGCGGGGAATGCGTCTGGCCTGAACGATGGGGCGGCCGGTGCCTTGCTTATGACCGCAGATGAGGCCGAGCGCCGCGGCATCGAACCGCTGGCGCGCATCGTATCCTATGCCACGGCCGGCCTTGATCCCAAAATCATGGGTGTTGGCCCAATCTATGCCAGCCGCAAAGCGCTGGAAAAAGCCGGCTGGAAGCCCGAAGATTTGGATCTGGTTGAGGCGAATGAGGCCTTCGCCGCGCAAGCCTGCGCTGTAAACAAAGACATGGGTTGGGATCCAGCCATCGTCAACGTCAACGGCGGGGCGATTGCCATCGGCCACCCGATCGGCGCATCCGGCGCGCGCATCCTGAACACGCTGCTGTTTGAAATGAAGCGGCGCGGCGCGAAACGTGGCCTGGCCACGCTTTGTATCGGCGGGGGCATGGGCGTCGCCATGTGCCTTGAGCGGCCATAAAACCAAAGGCGCCTTCAGGCGCCTTTTTTATGAGCCAGTTCATTTTTTGCCGCAGCGCGGCAATTTGGCCGCGAAATATTGTTGCGTATTTTGTTTTCTGGATGTAGCAATATTTCAAACACAAAAACAGGGAGTTTGATATGACACGAGTGGCATTGGTAACCGGCGGAACCCGCGGCATTGGCGCAGCCATTTCCAAAGCATTGCACGCAAAAGGTTACAAAGTGGCAGCAAATTACGCCGGCAATGACGAAGCCGCCGCGGCTTTTACTGCGGAAACCGGCATTGCAACCTTTAAATGGAATGTGGCCGATTATGAATCGTCACAGGCAGGCATTGCCGAAGTCGAAGCCGCGCTTGGCCCAATCGATACAGTTGTCGCAAATGCGGGCATCACCCGTGACGCGCCCTTCCACAAAATGACCCCTGAACAATGGCATCAGGTGATTGACACCAACCTGACCGGTGTTTTCAACACGGTTCACCCCATTTGGCCCGGCATGCGGGAGCGCAAATTTGGCCGGATCATCGTGATCTCATCCATCAACGGACAAAAGGGCCAGTTTGCGCAAGTTCACTATGCCGCGACCAACGCGGGCGATTTGGGCATTGTGAAATCTTTGGCGCAAGAGGGCGCGCGAGCCGGCATCACCGCCAATGCGATCTGCCCCGGCTACATTGCCACAGAAATGGTGATGGCGGTGCCGGAAAAAGTGCGCGATTCGATCATTGCGCAAATTCCAACTGGACGTTTGGGCGAACCGGAAGAAATCGCGCGCTGTGTTGCCTTCTTGGCCGAGGAGGACGCTGGTTTCATCAACGGGTCGACCATTTCTGCAAATGGGGGGCAGTTCTTCGTCTGATAAGGCCCTGCACTCATCACATAGGCCGCGCCCCGCCCCGGGCGCGGCTTTTCTTTTGTCCCATGCCCTTTTCATTGCCGCCATTCGCGCCTATGCCAATCATATAACGACAGCATGAGGGACCAGATGACACAAATCACATTGGTTCGCCACGGACAGGCCAACACCCACGCCCAAGACGCCGCCAGCTATGATCGCCTGTCAGAGCTGGGGCAGCAGCAGGCAAAATGGTTGGGGGATCATTTCACCCTAAATGCCGAACGATTCGATCATATTGAAACCGGCACCTTACTGCGACAACGTCAAACAGCTGTCGGGATGGGATATCCACCGATTGCGCAAAACGCGGCCTGGGATGAAATGGATTATTTTGCCCTGTCGGATGCCGCGCAAAAACACCACAATATTCCAGCCCCCAAAGATGCCAGCGAATTTGCCCGCCATCTGCCACAGGTGTTGGATCTGTGGCGCGCCGATGATCTGCCCGGCGTTCCTGAAACCCATGCCGAATTTACGGGTAAAATCCAGACGGCATTAACGCAATTGCAGGGCCGATATGCACGGGTTTTGATCGTAACATCGGGCGGGGTGATTGGGGCGGCGCTGCGGTATGTTTTGGGGTTGGACACTCTGGCCACAACGAAAATTATGCTGCAAGTCCAGAACAGCTCGGTCCATCAGTTGCAATATGTGCATGACCAGTTCATGCTGGCCGCATTCAATGCGACCCCGCATTTGGACCACCCCGATCGGGCGCATGCGCGCACCCGCATTTAAAGGACATAGCTATGCTGAAACTCTATTATGCGAAAGGCACAATCGCATCGGCCAGCGCTGTTGCGCTGTTTGAGACGGGGCTGGAATTCGACGCAATCAATGTGGATTTCGCCCAAAATGAACAGCGCGGGGATGCGTTTTTGGCGCTGAATCCCAAGGGGCGTGTGCCTGTGTTGGTCACTGATCATGGGTTGCTGACAGAAACGGGGGCCATTTTGGATTATATCGCGGATATCGCGCCCGCCGCAAATCTGCGCCCCACGGACCCATTTGCCGCGGCGCAGCTGCGTGCCGCCATGTATTATTTTGCTTCCACAGCGCATGTGAACCACGCACATAAAGTGCGTGGCACCCGCTGGGTGACTGAAGAGGCCTCGATCAAGGATATGCAGGCCAAGGTGCCGCAAACCATGACCGAAAGCGCCGCCTATATCGAACAAAATATCCTGACAGGCCCATTCATTTTGGGCGATCAAATATCCATGGCGGATCCTTATTTATATACCGTCACAACATGGATGCCCGGGGATGGGGTGGACATGTCCGCCTTCCCCAAAATTCAGGCCTTTATAGCGGCCATGGAAAGCCGCCCATCGGTGCAAACCGCAATGACGCAAGGATTTTTTAGATGAGCAATCACATTTGGGTGCGCGCCGAATCGCGTGCGCATGAACGGCGCAGCCCTGTAACCGCCGCGGGCGTTGCCGCCCTGCGCGCAGCGGGCCTGCGCGTCACGGTCGAAGACAGCCGCCAACGCATTCTGCCCATCGGTGACTTTGCCGCAGCAGGGGCTGAAATTGCGCCCGAGTTTTCATGGCCGAACGCCCCAACGGATGCCATCATTTTGGGGCTGAAGGAATTGCCCGATGATGGCACCCCCCTGCCACATCGCCACATCATGTTTGGCCATGCGTTCAAAGGGCAATTTTCCGGCGCGCGTCTGCTGGATCGGTTCCGCGCTGGCGGCGGCGCGCTTTACGATCTGGAATATCTGGTGACCGAGCAGGGGGCGCGTGTTGCGGCCTTTGGATATTGGGCCGGGTATGCTGGCGCGGCAGTGTCTGTTCTGGCCTATGGCGCGCAGCTGCAAGGCGGGGTTTGCCCTGCGGTTCACGCGTTTGACAATCAAGATGACATGCTTGCGGCGCTGCGCGCGGCACTGCCTGCGGACCATGCGGCACGCGCCATCGTTATTGGCGCCTTGGGCCGCGTTGGTCGCGGCGCAGCAAACCTGTGCGAAGCGATCGGGATTGACGTCACCAAATGGGACATGGCCGAAACCGCCAGCGGTGGCCCCTTCCCCGAAATTCTGGACCATGACTTGTTCTTTAATGCCATCCTTGCGCGCCCTGGCACGCCGATCTTTGTTGGGCCAGATGCGCTGTCGGCACCGCGGGCGTTGCGCGTCATTGGCGATATCGCCTGCGACCCAGACAGCGATTACAACCCCATCCCGCTTTATTCCGAAGCCACCAGCTGGGAAACCCCGGTCACACGCGTGGCAGATGCGCCTGCATTGGATATCATGGCGATTGACAACCTGCCATCATTGCTGCCCAAGGAATCATCAGAGGATTTCGCTGAACAGCTGCTGACACATTTACAAACCATCGGCCAAAATGGGCTGGATGATGGCGTTTGGGCGCGCGCCTATGCCACCTTCCGCCAACATTGCCCCGCTTGAATATAAAGGAGAGCATAGATGTCCCAAATCCATTGGTGCGGCACCGGATTGTCCGCCATCCCCGGCCTGCGCCGCCTGATCGAACAGGGCCGCAGTGTCACCGTTTGGAACCGCACAATCGCCAAAGCCGCCGAAGCTGTCGGTGATTTAACCCAAGATATCCACGCCTTTGACATGGACGCCCTGGCCAGCAAACTGGCCGCGGGGGATGTAATTGTATCGATGTTGCCCGGGGATTTTTTCATTATTTATTACAGAAATCTTGAGACATCATTAAATACAGCAAAAATCATCAAGAAGATAACCATGGCCGCGCCAGCTGAATATACAAAATTCTCAACTTTATCACTCAATGGCTTGCCTCGGATTGCTTCAATT
>JALQTR010000041.1 GCA_023260835.1 Paracoccaceae bacterium | reverse complement strand
GGTTTGAAGAAACGTGTCGAATTGGCGCGTGCCTTGGCGTCTGAGCCCAAATTGCTTCTTTTGGATGAACCAATGGCGGGAATGAACGTCGAAGAAAAAGAGGACATGAGCCGCTTTATCCTGGACGTGAACGACGAATTTGGCACCACCATCGCGCTGATCGAACATGATATGGGCGTTGTTATGGATCTGTCCGACCGCGTGGTTGTGATGGATTACGGCAAGAAAATCGGTGACGGCACCCCGGATGAGGTGCGCAACAACCAAGACGTGATTGATGCCTATCTGGGGGTGTCACATGACTAAGCATAATAAGAAACTGGGAGGATAAGGGCATGCCTGATCAAATTATCTTCGGCATGGAGGTTTTCCTCAACGGGCTGATGGCCGGCGTGCTTTATGCACTGGTCGCGTTGGGCTTTGTTTTGATCTACAAAGCCTCGGGTATTTTTAACTACGCCCAAGGGGTGATGGCGCTGTTTGCGGCGCTGACACTGGTGGGGATCATGGATGGGCAGGTTCCGTTCAGCCATTTGATCAACGCCGTTTTGGGAACGGACTTCCACCATTTTGGTTGGCATGTTCACAGCCTGCTGGCGATTATCCTGACCATGGCGGTCATGGTGCTGCTGGCTTGGGGTGTGCAGCGGATCATTTTCCGTCATTTGGTGGGGCAAGAACCGATCATCCTGTTCATGGCGACCATCGGTTTGGCCTATTTCATGGAAGGCTTCGGCGATATCATGTGGGGGTCTGACATTAAAAAGCTGGATGTCGGTCTGCCGCAGGGTTTGAATGGGGTCATTGATGAAGTGACCTACAACATGTTTAATTACGGGTTCTTCATCGACAATCTGGATATTGTGGCGACGTTTATCGCGGCGGCGCTGGTGGGTGTGTTGGTGATTTTCTCGCAATACACCAAACAGGGTCGGGCGATGCGCGCGGTGGCCGACGATCACCAGGCGGCGCTGTCGGTTGGGGTCAGCCTGAACTTCATCTGGATCATGGTGTGGTCGGTGGCAGGCTTTGTCGCGCTGGTGGCCGGCATCATGTGGGGCACCAAATCGGGCGTGCAGTTTTCGCTGTCGCTGATCGCGCTGAAGGCGCTGCCGGTTCTGATGCTGGGCGGGTTCACATCGATCCCGGGCGCCATTGTGGGCGGCCTGATCATCGGTGTGGGCGAGAAGCTGTTTGAATTTGCCATTGGACCTTTGGTCGGCGGTGCAACGGAAAATTGGTTTGCCTATGTTTTGGCGCTGATCTTCTTGGTCTTCCGTCCGCAGGGTCTGTTTGGTGAAAAGATTATCGAACGGGTCTGATGCAAGATGAACAAGCTGCTTGCACTATTGAATGTCGTTGCGTGGTCGGGGTTTTGGGCCTTTGGGTATTTGGCCCTGACCGCCTCCCCCGCTGACAGCAGCCAGATGGTGATTGCCACCATTTTGGCCGCGGTTGGCGGCGGCATTGGGATCATCGCCTATTTGCGACTGGTCCGTTATTGCGAGCAAACCGGCTATGCCAAAGCCCCAAAACGCGCGGTGCCCGAGCAGCACCGGGATGCGAGTTAAGAAAGGAAAACCCCCATGTTTTATCGTGAAGCGGGCGATTTCAAAACCACCTACGTCGATGACAATCAGACGTTCCCGATCAAATTTGATCGCTACCGGTATTATGCGGTTCTGGCCTTTGCCGTTGCCGTGGTGCCGTTCTTCATCAATGATTACTGGCTGAACGCCATCTTCCTGCCCTTCTTGATCTATTCGATCGCGGCGATTGGCCTGAATATCCTGGTGGGGTATTGCGGGCAGGTGTCGCTGGGCACCGGCGGGTTTATGGCGGTGGGCGCCTATGCCGCCTATAAGCTGATGACCGCCTTCCCCGATGTGAGCATTTTCTTCCACATCATTATCGCGGGTGGCATTACCGCCTTTGTTGGGGTTTTGTTTGGTCTGCCCAGCCTGCGGATCAAAGGGTTCTATCTGGCCGTGGCCACATTGGCGGCGCAGTTTTTCTTGGTGTGGCTGTTTAACCGGGTGCCATGGTTCTATAACTATTCTGCATCGGGTCAGATCAGCGCGCCAGAACGCACCATTTTCGGTCATGCCGTGACCGGCGCGAATGTGGCGCCATGGGTGGCCTATCTGTTCTGCCTGTTCTTCGTGATTGTATCGGCCATTGTGGCGCGCAACCTGACCCGCGGGTCGGTGGGCCGTAAATGGATGGCGATCCGCGATATGGACATCGCTGCGGAAATCATCGGGGTGAATCCATTGACCGCGAAAATCAGCGCCTTTGCCGTGTCATCCTTCTTTGTTGGGATCTCTGGCGCGCTGTTCTTCACCGTCTATCTGGGCGCCGTTGAAGTGGGCGAGGCATTCGGCATCACCAAATCCTTCTTGGTGCTGTTTATGATCATCATCGGCGGTTTGGGGTCAATCTTTGGCTCCTTTGCTGGCGCGGCCTTCTTGGTTCTGCTGCCGGTTTTGCTGAAAAATACCCTGGTGACAGGGCTTGGCTGGCCAACAGATTTGGCCGCCCATTTGGAATTCATGATCGTGGGGGGGCTGATCATCGTGTTCTTGATCGCCGAACCCCACGGGATTGCACAGCTTTGGCGGGTGACAAAAGA
This sequence comes from Paracoccaceae bacterium, assembly GCA_023260835.1. Taxonomy (GTDB): domain Bacteria; phylum Pseudomonadota; class Alphaproteobacteria; order Rhodobacterales; family Rhodobacteraceae; genus JALQTR01. Next base: position 995 of record JALQTR010000041.1, on the reverse strand, counting down.
GAAGCTTCGCCTTTGGCCTTTCCCCCACTAATACGGGGGCAAGCGCTTATTTGATGCGCGCCCCAAGACGGGGCCGCATTGCACATCGGAACGACCAAGGGAGGATTAAACCGATGAAAAAGACACTTATCGCATCTGCGATTGGGGCCATGATGGCCGCAGCGCCTGCACTGGCTGACCTGACCTTCTCGGCGCTCAGCTATCGCACCGGCCCTTATGCTGCGAACGGTATTCCGTTTGCGGATGGGTATCAGGATTATTTCACCCTGCTGAACGAACGCGATGGCGGCATCGGCGGTGAGAAGATCAACCTGGTGGAATGTGAAACCGGTTATAACACTGAAAAAGGCGTGGAATGCTATGAATCCACCAAAGGCACAGGCGCGCTGGTGTATCAGCCCCTGTCCACTGGCATCACCTACCAGCTGATCCCCAAAGCAACAGCTGATGGGATCCCTGTCCACTCGATGGGTTATGGCCGTACTTCGGCGAAAAACGGCGAAGTATTCCGTAACATCTTTAACTACCCTGCCAACTACTGGGATGGCGCATCGGTTGCGATTAAGCACCTGCTGGACCTGAACGGTGGCGATCTGAAGGGTAAGAAGATTGCACTGGTTTACCACAACTCGGCCTACGGCAAAGAGCCAATCCGCACCCTGGAAGAGCTGAAAGCCAAGCACGGCTATGAGCTAAGCCTGCTGCCAGTTGACCACCCCGGTCAGGAACAGAAATCGCAGTGGCTGCAAATCCGCCGCGAGCGTCCTGACTATGTTCTGATGTGGGGCTGGGGTGTTATGAACCAGGTCGCAATTCAGGAAGCCTCGAACATCAACTTCCCGATGGATCACTTCATCGGCGTATGGTGGTCGGGTTCTGAAAACGACGTAGTGCCAGCTGGCGCAGGTGCAGACGGCTACAAAGCTCTGAACATGCACGCAATCGGCACCGATTTCCCGGTCTATGCTGACATCCAAGCCCACGTTGTAGACAAG
>JALQTR010000152.1 GCA_023260835.1 Paracoccaceae bacterium | reverse complement strand
GTGGTCTCCTCACGACACGCAAAACGGATATCGTTGGAAAACAATGGGTTACTACAGGTTTACTGAAGAAAATGGTGCCGGCAGAGGGACTCGAACCCCCGACCCCGAGATTACAAATCACGTGCTCTACCAGCTGAGCTATACCGGCACTAGCGCCTCCAATAGACAAACTTACCCAGAAGCGCAATAAGCAAATCCGCAGAAATTACCGCGAATTTACAGCATCCAAGTCGCTTTGCGTTTTTCGAAAAATGCGGCGATGCCTTCGGCAGATTCGGGGCTTTCCCAGCGGGCGACCAAGGCGGCGGCGGTTTGGGCCAACATGTCTTCGCTGACCGGGGCGGCCAGCTGATGGATCAGCGCCTTGGCGGATGCCACGGCACCGGGCGCGCAGGACAAATAGGGGGTGATTTCCGCCTCGATCGCGGCATCCAGATCGTTGGGGGCCACAACGCGGGCCAGCAGGCCCAGGGACTGCGCCTCGACCGCGTCAAAAATCCGCGCCGACATAAACACGCGCCGCGCATTTGCCGCGCCCATGCGAGCAATCACATAGGGACCGATGGTGGCGGGGATCAGCCCCAGCCGCGTTTCCGTCAGACCCATTTTGACCGCATCTGTTCCAATGGCGATGTCGCAGACCGATGCCATACCGACCCCGCCGCCCAAGGCGTTGCCTTGGAGACGGCCAATGACCGGCTGCGGCAGTTGATCGATCGCTTGCAGCATCCGCGCCAGCTTCATCGCCTCATCCGCGCGGGTGGCGGGGGGCATTTCCATCTGCGCCCGCATCCAATCCAAATCACCACCGGCACAAAAGCTTTTGCCATTTGCGGCCAAAACCACAACGCGGATGGCCGGATCGGCTGAAATTTCTCCACAAGCGGCGGTGATTTCAGCAATCATCTGCGCGCCCATGGCGTTGTGCTTATCGGGGCGGTTCAGCGTCAGATAAGCCACGCCGCGATCGTCGGTTTCAAGGGTGATAAAATCAAACATCTGTATCCTCCATCGGGCGCAATTTGCGGGCAATCTGCGCGGCCAAATCCAACTGCGCCGCATCCAGCCCAGTTTCAAATCCCAAGCGACGCGCCAATTCATGCACGGCCTGAGTGTCCACATTCCCAGACGCCCCAGGCGCATAGGGACAGCCCCCAAGGCCCGCGATCGACGCATCAAAAACACGGACCCCGCGCGCGATCGAGGCCTCGATATTTTGCAGGGCAAAGCCGTCTGTATCATGGAAATGGCCGGCCAAGCGGTCTGCGGGCACCTCTTGCAAAACCGCCGTCAGCATTGCATCCACCGTTTCAGGCCGGCCCTTCCCGATGGTTTCCCCCAATGAGATTTCATAGCACCCCATATCTCGCAGCGCAGCGGCAGTGCGGGCCACCTGCGCCGGTTCAATCGCCCCATCATAGGGGCAATCGGTCACGCAGGATATATACCCACGCACCCGCACCCCCCGATCCTGTGCCGCTTGGGCGACAGGTTCAAATCGGGCCAAGGCCTCGGCGCAGCTGGCGTTGATATTGGCGCGCGAAAACCCTTCGGATGCGGCGCCGAAAATGGCCACCTCATCGGCATGTGCGGCCATGGCGGCGTCGAACCCTTTCATATTGGGGGTCAGTGCGGCATATCGCACACCCGATGCGCGTGTGATCCCTGCCAGCACATCGGCGCTGTCGGCCATTTGTGGCACCCATTTGGGGCTGACGAAACTGGCCACTTCGATGCGGGTAAACCCTGCAAGGCTCAGTGCGTTGATCAGCGCAATTTTATCCGCGGTTGGGATGATGCGCTTTTCATTTTGCAGCCCATCGCGGGGGCCGACCTCGAAGATGTCGATGCGGGGGGTCGTCATGGCTGGTCCTCCTCCATCACGATCAGGGCGGCGCCGGCTTCGACCTGATTGCCTTCGCGCACCAGAACCTCGGCGATGATGCCCGCGCGCGGTGCGGCGATGGTTTGTTCCATCTTCATTGCCTCCATGATGCACAGGGGTGCGCCCTCCTCGACTTGATCGCCGGCGGCGACCATAACGGCGCGGATCAGCCCCGGCATGGGGGCCAAGGCGTGATTGCCAGCCGCCCCTTTGGCCGCGTCTTGGGCCAGCGGATCGACATAGGTGAATTGCAGACCATACCCATCAAACACCGTTATGTGATCCCCCGCCACATGGCAGGGGGGCAGCGCCTGATCGCCAAAGCGCCAGACCCGCCCGTTATACGACAAACAAATCTGATCTGCGCCGATATCCAACTGAATATCACGGCCTTGCATTTGCACAGCGACATCAACCGTTTCATCGCCGTGGCGCAGTTGATGCGTTTGGCGCATTGGCGCCCACAGGGAAAAGCCACTGTCCCAGGCTGGGGCCGCGTCCAACCCCAGCCGCGCCATCAGCGCGGCGGCAAAATGCACGGGCTGCGCAACAGGCGCGCGTTGCAACGCATCGATATCACGCGCAATAAGCCCGGTATCCACCTGCCCCGCGGCAAAGCCAGCGTGCTGTGTCAATGCGCCCAAAAAGGCCAGATTGGTCACCGTCCCTGCCACCTGCGTTTGCGACAGCGCCAGATCCAATTTTTTCAGCGCCACGGCGCGGGTTGCGCCATGTGTGATGATTTTTGCAATCATCGGATCATAAAAGGGCGTGATCTCATCCCCGCTGCGCACACCGCTGTCGGCACGGGCAAATTCGGGAAAGGCCAGTTCAGACAGCCGCCCAGTGGCCGGCAGGAAACCGGCAGGGACATCCTCGGCGTAGAGGCGCGCCTCAAACGCGTGGCCCATCAGGGGAATATCATCTTGCGCCATGGGCAGCGCCTCGCCCGCGGCAACGCGCAGCTGCCATTCGACCAGATCAACGCCGGTGATGGCTTCGGTCACCGGATGTTCCACCTGTAAACGCGTGTTCATTTCCATGAACCAGAACCCATCTTTGCGCAGGCCGCCAGACCCATCGACGATGAATTCGATTGTGCCGGCGCCTTTATATCCAATGGCCGCCGCAGCCCGCGTGGCCGCATCCCCCATGGCCGCACGCACATCTGCAGGCATATCCGGCGCGGGGGCTTCTTCGATCACCTTTTGGTGCCGCCGCTGAAGCGAGCAATCGCGTTCGTAAAAATGCACAAAATTTTGCCCATCGCCAAAAACCTGCACCTCGATATGCCGTGGGGACAGGATGTATTTTTCAATCAGCACCTTATCATTGCCAAAGGCGCCGCGCGCTTCGGCCTGCGCCGATGCCAGGGCGGCATCAAAATCTGCGGCCCGTTCGACCAAACGCATCCCCTTGCCGCCGCCGCCGGCGACTGCTTTGATCAGCACCGGATAGCCGATTTTTTCAGCCTCGGCCATCAGGGTGGATTCGGATTGGTCATCCCCGTGATAGCCAGGCACACAAGGCACGCCCGCCTGTTCCATCAGGGATTTGGCCGCACCCTTCAGGCCCATGGCGCGGATGGCATCCGCGTCGGGGCCGATGAACACCAACCCCGCGGCCTGCACCGCATCCACAAAATCAGGATTTTCGGACAAAAACCCATACCCGGGATGAATGGCCTGTGCGCCGGTTTGCAGCGCCGCCTGAATAATCGCATCGCCCTTCAGATAACTATCTTCAGGCCGCGCGCCGCCCAAGGCCACCGCCTGATCGGCCATAGCCACATGCATCGCTGCCGCATCCGCATCCGAATACACCGCCACAGTTTTCACGCCCATGGCTTGGGCGGTTTTCATGACGCGGCAGGCGATCTCACCCCGGTTTGCGATCAAAATTTTGTCAAACATATCCAAATCTTCCTCTTGAAATTTCGGGGTCAGCAGAATGATGGGCTGCACCTGCCTGGGCGGGCGCCATAGTGATACGGATTTAATTTACAAAGGGCTCGTGCAAATTTGGACAATCGCAAAGATTGAAGCGTTGATTGCGTGCCATCAATTGAAACCGTTTCGCGCATTTTATGCCTAACCATCGCGCCCACTTCCCTTACATCCGGAACACGCCAAAGCGCGTATCTTCGATTGGGGCGCACAGTGCCGCGCGCAGGGACAGCGCCAAAACGGCGCGTGCTTTACGCGGGTCCACCACCCCATCATCCCACAGCCGCGCCGAGGCATAAAGCGGATGCGACTGGCGTTCGAACATATCAATCGTTGGCTGTTTAAATGCGGCCTCTTCATCGGCCGACCAACTTTGGCCCGCGCGTTCCATCGCGTCGCGTTTCACCGTGGCCAACACACCGGCGGCCTGCGCGCCGCCCATCACGGCAATGCGCGAATTCGGCCAGCTCCATAAAAACCGCGGGCTATAGGCGCGGCCGGCCATGCCGTAATTGCCTGCGCCAAAGGATCCACCAACCAGCATGGTGATTTTGGGCACCGATGTGGTTGCCACCGCCGTCACCATTTTGGCGCCGTGGCGGGCAATGCCTTCGTTTTCATATTTCTGACCCACCATAAAGCCCGTGATATTTTGCAAAAACACCAGCGGGATTTTCCGTTGCGAACACAGTTCCACAAAATGCGCGCCCTTTTGCGCGGCTTCGGAAAAGATCACACCGTTATTGGCGATGATCCCAACGGGCGCGCCTTCGATATGCGCAAATCCGGTGACCAGCGTTTCACCAAAGCGCGCTTTGAATTCGTCAAAACGGGATCCATCGACCAACCGCATGATCACTTCGCGAATGTCATAGGGGCGGCGCGGATCGGCTGGCACTACACCCAGTAATTCCGCGGGGTCATAGGCGGGGTCTTCGGGCGATTGCCAATTTATCTGATTGGGCGTGCGCCAGTTCAGCTGCGCCACGGCATCGCGGGCCAGCGCCAGCGCGTGCGCATCATCATTGGCCAGATAATCGGCCACTCCCGACAGACGGGTGTGCACATCACCGCCGCCCAGATCCTCGGCGCTGACGACCTCGCCCGTGGCGGCCTTGACCAGCGGGGGGCCGGCCAGAAAAATCGTCCCTTGTTCACGCACAATGATGGTTACATCGCTCATCGCGGGGACATAGGCGCCGCCGGCGGTACAGGACCCCATGACGACAGCGATTTGGGGGATGCCGGCGGCGCTCATTTGCGCTTGGTTGTAAAAGATGCGGCCGAAATGATCGCGATCGGGGAAGACCTCATCCTGATTGGGCAGGTTGGCGCCGCCGCTATCGACCAGATAAATACAAGGCAGGCGGTTTTGCTGGGCGATTTCCTGTGCGCGCA
>JALQTR010000182.1 GCA_023260835.1 Paracoccaceae bacterium | reverse complement strand
GTGTTTAATTAACGCGCGGGTCCTTTTGCCTGAGAGTTTCCGGGGCAGTTGCTCCTTCGGCACTGATAAACAGTTCTCCCCTCGCGTCTGTCGCAACAGTAACGCGATCTGTCGTGTTTTGGCAAGGGGGTTTTTGACTGGGTTCGAATTATGCGGCGATTGATTGGTGATGGGACAACCGCGCTGGCCCTAGACCCATTTCGCCATAGGCGGCAGCGACATTAAAACCGCATTAGCGTCATGCCCCGTGGCCAGGCCAAATTTTGTGCCGCGATCATAGACCAGGTTATATTCGGCATAAAGCCCACGATGGACCAGCTGCGCATCCTTATCGGCATCGGTGAAAACCTGCACGCGGCGTTTTTCCACCAATGGGGCAAAGGCGGGCAAGAAGGCGCGGCCAATGTCTTGGGTCAGGGCGAAATCGGCCTCCCAATCGCCGCTACATTGGTCATCCATAAAGATGCCGCCAACACCGCGGGCGCGGTGACGATGGGGGATGTAGAAATATTCATCCGCCCAGGCCTTCAGTCGGGGGTAAAGATCTGTGCCATGCGGATCTAAATGCGCCTGCTGCGTGGCATGAAAATGGGCGGTGTCGTCCTCATATTCAATGCAAGGATTCAAATCCGACCCGCCGCCGAACCACCACGCATGCGGTGTCCAGAACATCCGCGTATTCATATGCACCGCCGGCACATGCGGGTTGCGCATATGCGCCACCAGCGAAATACCGCTGGCCCAAAACCGTGCATCTTGCGCCATTTGCGGAATGTCTTTGCGCGCCGCCATTGCCTTTTGCGCCGCCGCGCCCAGCTGGCCGTAAACGGTCGAGACATTCACCCCCACCTTTTCAAAGACACGGCCGCCGCGCATCACGCTCATCAACCCGCCGCCGGCATCGGATCCATCATCGCTGGCACGGCGCGTTTGGGTGATGTCAAACTGACCCGGGGCCATATCGGCAAAGGGTCCTTCGCTGTGGCTGGCCTCTAATGCCTCAAACCGCGCAACAATTTGGTCCCGCAGGGCCATAAACCAGGCGCTGGCGCGGGCTTTTTCGTCTTGCATGGCGGTTTGATTTGCGTCGGTCATGGCGTATCCTATAATCACGTAAAAAGGCGCACCCAAGGGCGCGCCTTTTGTTTTAGCGTCAAATCAGCCCCGGATTAAAGGGTCAAAATGGTTTGGCCGGTTGTTTGGCGTGCCTCTAGCGCGCGATGCGCATCGGCGATCTCTTCCAGCGCGAACCGCTGGTCGATGCGGATTTTCACATCCCCCGACAAAACCTTGCCGAACAAATGCTGCGCCATTTCCTGACAGCGGGCATGGTCTGATATATGCGTGAACACGGTGGGGCGGGTGATCTTTAGCGATCCCATTTTACCCAACATCCCAATATCAATCGGCGGCACAACGCCAGAGGCGTTGCCAAAGGAAATCATCATTCCCAATGGTTTCAGCGATGCCATCGACCCATCAAACGTGTCTTTACCAACGGCGTCCATCACCACATCAACGCCCACGCCACCGGTTAATTCGCGCACCCGCGCGGCCCAGTCTTCGCTGCGGTAATTAATGCAAGCATCTGCACCGTGTTCCAGCGCCAGCTGGCATTTTTCGTCACTGCCCGCGGTGCCAATCAGCCGGATCCCTTCGGATTTGGCCCATTGACAGGCAATCAACCCCACCCCGCCCGCGGCCGCATGGAACAGCACCGTATCACCGGCCTTCAGCGGGGTGGTGCGGTGGAACAGATATTCCACGGTCATCCCCTTCAGCATCATCGCCGCGCCTTCATCGAAGCTGATCCCATCTGGCAAAGGGCAAACCTGCGCTGCGGGCATCACCCGCGCCTCGGTATAAGATCCCGGCGGAGCCGACACATAGGCCGCGCGATCACCGGCTTTCAGATGGGTAACGCCGTCGCCCACGGCCTCGATCACGCCGGAGGCTTCCATGCCCAAGGCCTGCGGATAGGTCAAAGGATAAAGCCCCGTGCGCTGATAGATATCAATAAAGTTCAGGCCCACCGCATGGTGTTTGATCCGAACCTCGCCCGGGCCGGGATCACCCACGGGGCGATCAACGATGTCCAATGCTTCGGGGCCGCCGGGGGCCTTTATTTCAACTGTTTTGACCATCTATCCCTCCCAGATGTGATCGATTGCTGTTTGCATAGCTAACACCCCGGGCGCGTTTGCCAAGTGGATTAAGCAACTTTCAAAACGATTTTACCGATATGCGCCGAGCTTTCCATCCGCGCATGTGCGGCGGCCGCCTCTGCCAGCGCAAATTCGCTGTCCATAACCGGAGCAATCCGGCCCGCGTTCAGCAGTGGCCAGACATCAGCGCGCAGCGCATCGGCAATGCGCGCCTTGGCCAAATCGCTTTGCGGGCGCAAGGTGGATCCTGTCATCGTCAGGCGGCGCATCATCAGCTGCGCGAAATTCACCTGCGCCTTTGGCGATTGCAGAAAGGCGATTTGCACCAACCGGCCATCATCAGCCAGCGCAGACAGGTTGCGCGCAATGTAATCGCCGCCCACCATATCCAAAATCACATCCGCCCCGCCTTCGGCTTTGACCAAGGGGACAAAGTCATCCTCGCGGTAGTTAATTGCCAGCTCTGCCCCCAGATCGCGTGCAGCGTCGCATTTCTCGGCGCTGCCGGCTGTGGTGAAGACGCGCGCGCCCATGGCATGGGCCAGCTGAATGGCGGTGGTGCCAATGCCGCTGGTGCCGCCGTGGACAAGGAACCGCTCACCCGCTTTCAGGCCGCCGCGCATGAACACATTGGACCAAACGGTGAAACAGGTTTCCGGCAGGCAGGCGGCCTGATCCAGCCCCATGCCTTGCGGTACTGGCAAGCAATGCGCCGCGGGTGTCGCCACATATTCAGCATACCCCCCGCCGGGCAGCAGGGCGCAGACCTGATCCCCGATCGCAACGCCTGTGACATCGGCGCCAACGGCCACCACTTCGCCCGCGCCTTCCAGCCCGGGCAAATCGCTGGCCCCGGGGGGCGGCGCGTAAAGCCCTGCACGCTGCAGCGCATCGGGGCGGTTCACCCCAGCGTAGGCCAGCTTTATCACCACATCCTGCGGCCCGGCGGTGGGAATGGGACGGCGAGTGGGTGTCAACACATCTGGCCCGCCAGGGGCAGCGATTTCAATCGCGCGCATATCGTGTGGCATCTTTCTCATCCTTTACTTATCCACGCCAACGGCCGGGCATACCGCCGTGATCTTGTGGCGCACGAACCGTTTCCAGCAACCGCAAAGGACCGGCCAGCAGCCCCGTCAGTGCCTTATTCTCGCGCGCCTTGGCCTTGGCTTTTTCAAACTGCATAACATTTTCAATGCGACGATCCAAAAAGGCCCAAGTGTCGGCATGATCTTCGCTGGCATCCCCCAACCAATAGAGCACCGTTGCGCTGTATACTGCGCCCAGCGTCATGCGTTTGGTGTAGTAGTTGTAATCTTCGGATGTATCGCCAAGGCCGCGCCAGATGGTATCAGCCGTTTCCCAAACCAACTTTGCGCCCAGGCCTGCATTTTGCGGCAGGGCAAACAGGGTTGCCGCGCGTTGCACCAATTCCTTATCCTGCACCCAATCCAGCCGCCATTTAACCGCGGCAGTGATTTTATCGCGAAAGCGCAGATTGCTGGCCGGATCCGACACCAGCCATTGCGCCAATGCCGCATCACCGCGCCGATGAAAGGCCGCTGCCAAATCCAATCCGCCGCGCGGCGCCAATGCCCGCGCCAGATTTGGATCCATCCCCGCATCTTGCACAGCCAGATCAAAGGCCGCATCCGACCAGCCATCAAACGCCACATGCGGCAAAATCGCATCCAACAGGCGCGATTGGGGGCTTTGGGATTGGGGCATTGGATCCTCCATCAATTCAGGTTGCAGGCAGCCCTGCCAAACAGGCTGGACAAAAACACCATCCCTTGTTATGTGGCGGCTTCCTGCAAGAAATGCAACTTTAACCTAGAAAGGTGGTGACACCACATGCAGGTCAACGTTCGTGATAACAACGTCGAACAAGCGTTGCGCGCGCTGAAAAAGAAATTGCAGCGCGAAGGCGTTTTCCGCGAGATGAAGCTGAAGCAACATTTCGAGAAGCCGTCCGAGAAAAAAGCACGCGAGAAGGCTGAAGCGATTCGCCGTTCCCGCAAGCTGGCACGCAAAAAAGCCCAACGCGAAGGGCTCTAATCGCTGAAGCGCCATTTGCGCGCCAAGCATCGCAAAAACGCAAAACCCCCGGGAAGGCGCCGCCTTGGCCGGGGGTTTTCATTTGCGACTGATTGCAAATAAGCATCAGCTCGCAAAAACACCCCATTGCGCCGCAAAAACGCGACAGAATCGCCCAGATTTGCCCCGATTTACAATGTGTGCTGGACGAACCGCGTTTGGGGCGTTAGTAAGCCCGCAGTATTGGGGCGACTCCGCTTTGGGATCGCCCTTAATTCGGGCAGGCCGCAAAGCGCGGTCGTTGAAATGGAGTTAACCTCGTGTCGCACGCAGAAGATCACGAAGGCACTCGTAGAGATTTCCTCTACTATGCAACCGCCGGCGCAGGCGCGGTTGCAACAGGTGCCGCCGTTTGGCCTTTGGTCAACCAAATGAACCCCTCCGCCGATGTAAAGGCGCTGGCATCCATCCGTGTGGATGTTGCCGATGTCGCACCGGGGACGCAAATCACCGTGAAATGGTTGGGTAAGCCCGTGTTCATCCGCCGCCGCACCGAGGCTGAGATTGCCGAAGCGCGCGCCGTGAACCTGGCCGATCTGATCGACCAAGATGCGCGCAACGAAAACCTGGGCGCAACCGCAGCCAAGGACGAAAACCGCAGCTTGGATGAGGCCGGTGAATGGCTGGTGATGATGGGCGTTTGCACCCATTTGGGCTGTGTGCCTTTGGGCAATGGCGCCGGGGATTTTGGCGGCTGGTTCTGCCCATGCCACGGGTCACATTACGATTCCTCTGGCCGCATCCGCAAAGGACCCGCGCCAGAAAACCTGCCGGTACCGGTGGCGGAATTCGTTGACGAAACAACGATTAAACTGGGGTAAGGGAGCAAGCCTATGTCCGGAATTCCTCATGATCATTACGAACCCAAATCGGGCTTCGAAAAATGGATCCACACACGCCTGCCCATCGTTGGGTTGGTGTATGACACACTGATGATCCCCACACCCAAAAACCTGAACTGGATGTGGATTTGGGGCATCGTGCTGGCCTTTTGTTTGGCCCTGCAGATTGCCACCGGCATTGTGCTGGTGATGCATTACACCCCACATGTTGATCTGGCCTTTGCCAGTGTTGAACATATCATGCGTGATGTGAACGGCGGCTATATGCTGCGGTATCTACACGCAAACGGTGCATCGCTATTCTTCTTTGCGGTTTACCTGCATATTTTCCGCGGTCTTTTCTATGGCTCTTACAAGGCGCCACGCGAAATCACTTGGATCGTTGGTATGGTCATCTATCTGCTGATGATGGGCACCGCGTTTATGGGCTATGTTCTGCCATGGGGGCAAATGTCCTTCTGGGGTGCAACGGTTATCACCGGCCTGTTTGGCGCGATCCCCCTGATTGGCGAACCAATTCAGACCTGGCTGCTGGGCGGACCTGCGGTTGGCAATGCCACGCTGAACCGTTTCTTCAGCTTGCATTACCTGCTGCCCTTCGTCATTGCTGGGCTGGTTATCGTGCATATCTGGGCCTTCCACACCACTGGCAACAACAACCCAACAGGGGTTGAGGTGCGCCGCGGGTCCAAGGAAGAGGCCAAAAAAGAC
>JALQTR010000179.1 GCA_023260835.1 Paracoccaceae bacterium | reverse complement strand
ATCGTTCAATACGCCGCCATGGCGACCACCCATTATCAGCTGGCCGAAACGCTGGCGAACAATGGTGCGGCGTTGGCACGTCTGCAGGCGCAGGGCGTGAAGGTTCTGCAATTCTCTGACGATGTGTGGGATGCCTATGGCCGCGCGTCCAAAGAGGTTATGGACGAAAACATGTCCGACGAGTTGTTCGCAAAAATCCGCAACAGCTTCGAGGCGTCGATGGCATCCAGCTCGTCTTGGATCGACAAATCGGACGGTTTCTACGTTCAGCAGCGTAACCGCGTGCTGGGCAGCTAAGCTCCGCTTATTATTTGGTCCCGGCAGTTTGCCGGGGCCATTTTTGCGTTATTGCTGTGCATATACCGAACGTAGGGCGCCGGTGGCGCCGATGACGTTCATCCGGGGGGAAACATCATGGAAGAAAACGGGGGTGCAGGCGTCACTGGCCTGCTGATCGGTATCGGTGACGGACTGGTTGCACTGGGACAAAACATCGTTTTGGCCTTTTACAATCTGGCGCTGGCACTGATGAATGCCGGCAGTTGGTTGGATTGGCTCAGCTGGCAGAACACCACCGAGGACAAACAATCACTGATGCGGTTTGTCTATTACGGGGGCTCGTCCGAGTTCTTCTTTGTTGTTTTCACGACATTTTTGGCCATTACAGCGATTGGTCTGTGGAAGCGTAATTTCCTGTGGGCCTGTGTGCGCGGGTTGGAAACGCTGGCCAATGGCACAGGGCGGTTGTTTGCCTGGGCCGGTTTGCTGATGGTGCTGCAACAGGTGATCATTGTGATCATGCAGCGGATTTTCACCCGGCCCGATATCGCGCTGGGTTTTGGCATTCCCTTTGCCAAAGACATCAGCTGGTATGCCGAGGAATTGAAACTGTATAACGCGCTGATTGTGGCGCTGTGTGTGACCTATACATTTGTTCAAGGCGGCCATGTGCGGGTTGATCTGTTTTATGCCCACATATCCCACCGCGCGAAGCGAGTGATTGATATGATGGGGTCGCTTTTGTTCATGATGCCGCTGGCGGTGGTTGTGTGGCTTTATGGGTGGTTCTTTATGTGGCGCCATTTGATTGTGCCAAAACCATCTGCGTCTGACACGCTGGACCGTCTGGTGATGAAGGCCCGTGCGCTGCGCTGGAATGTGGAAATTTACGGGCCATCGCCCAATGGGTTCACCGGTTATTTCATCTTTAAGGTGCTGCTGGTCGCCTTTGCGGGGCTGGTGTTTCTGCACGCTTGTGCCTTCTTCTGGCGGTCTTTCCTGGAATGGCGCGAGGGCGAAGGCTCGGAAAATAAATACCTCGACAAGGATTCGCTTGGCGAAGGTGAAGAAGCCTATGAAGGCACACATTAATATACAAGGATTGCCAATATGTTGTTTGGACTCGACGGTGTAGAAATTGGCCTGATCATTGTCTTTTTGTGCCTTTTTGGGGGCATTTTGTCAGGTTTTCCTGTGGCCTTTGCCATTGGCGGCGCAGGGGCGATTTCTTTTGTGATTATTGCGGCGCTGGACAGCGCGGGATTGTTGATTCATCAGGCGATTGATACCGCCTCCCCCGCCTATGAGGCCCTTCGCGCCTCTGGCGTGAAAGAGGATCTGATTTCTATTTTCCGATACCCCGATTTGCCGCGCATTGCACAGCCGGTGTTTGCGCAGGGCTGGGAAACCGCGTTGGATCGCAACATTTCCTTTATTGTGAACCGGATGAACGAACGCGTTTTGGCGGGGCAATCGATTGAAACCCTGCTGGCGGTTTTGATGTTCGTTTTGATGGGCATCACGCTGGAGCGGTCGAAAATCGCCAATGACCTGCTGACCACCATGGCGCGCGTTTTTGGCCCGCTGCCTGGTGGTTTGGCTGTGTCGGTTGTGGTTGTGGGCGCGTTTTTGGCCGCCTCGACCGGGATTGTGGGGGCCACTGTTGTTACCATGGGCTTGCTGTCGCTGCCCACGATGCTGCGCAATGGCTACAGCCCTGAACTGTCCACGGGGGTTATTGCGGCCTCTGGCACATTGGGGCAGATCATTCCGCCATCCATTGTGATTGTTTTGCTTGGGACATTGGCGGGGGATTTGTATTCCTCGGCGCAAGAGGCGCGTGCGATTGCCGCGGGCTGCACCGATGCGCTGACCTATCTGGGGGAACCGGCGGTTCTGTCAGTGGGCACGCTGTTTCAGGCAGCGCTGCTGCCGGGGATACTGCTGGCGCTGCTTTATGCGGGCTATGCGTTTCTTTATGCGCTGCTGAACCCATCCAAGGCGCCGGCAGTTGAATTGGGCCATGGTTCGGGCGAGCCGATCACCCGCGGTGAAGGGCTGACCTGGTTCCTGGGCGTGCCGGGTGCGTTGATTGCGGCGATGATCATGGCCGGCCAGCTGGGTCTGGTTGGATCGCAGACCATCACTGTGGACAGTTATTCTGACATTGGTGAAGGTGCCAGCCTGCGCACGAATGTATCGCAAGAATGCGCCGCATCTATGATCGAATTGCATGGCCAATCGGCATGGGATGCTGCGGTGGCGCAACAGGCCGCCATTGATGCCGCTGGCGGGGTCGAAGAATCGCACAAGCTGTCCGAAGAAGAGCTAACTGCCGCTTATGCCGAAAAACTGGCCGCTGCGCCGGCACTGGGGACAGGGGTAACGCTGATTGCTTTGGCCATCGGCCTGATCATGGCGATTGGCCGTGGTGTTGCCCCATCACAGGACGTCCGGCCATTGGTGATTGGGGTTTTGGGCGCCGGTCTGATGGTGCTGGTGGATCTGTTGTTGATCTCGCCTGAAACATCGGCTGGGCTGACGGTGATTTATCTGGCCATTCCGGCGTTGATTGCTTGGTCTGGGATCAAACCTGCTGTGGCGCGGTTGGCGGGTAATGACATCATCC
>JALQTR010000049.1 GCA_023260835.1 Paracoccaceae bacterium | reverse complement strand
AACAGACTAGGCCAACGCGCACAACAACCTAGGACCGGAGAATTTTTCATGGCCAGACCTAAAATCGCGCTTATCGGCGCAGGACAAATCGGCGGCACACTTGCGCACCTAGCAGCAATCAAAGAATTGGGCGACGTTGTACTGTTCGACATCGCAGAAGGCACACCAGAAGGCAAAGCGCTGGATATCGCCGAATCGGGCCCATCTGAGGGTTTTGATGCGTCGCTGAAAGGCACCCAGAGCTATGAAGATATCGCAGGCGCGGATGTGTGCATTGTCACCGCCGGTGTGGCCCGCAAGCCAGGGATGAGCCGCGATGACCTGCTGGGCATTAACCTGAAGGTTATGAAATCCGTGGGCGAAGGCATTGCCGCACATGCGCCTGACGCCTTCGTGATCTGCATCACCAACCCGCTGGATGCTATGGTTTGGGCATTGCGCGAATTTTCGGGTCTGCCTGCGCATAAAGTCTGCGGCATGGCCGGCGTTTTGGACAGCGCGCGTTTCCGTCACTTCCTGGCGGTGGAATTTGGCGTGTCGATGAAAGACGTCACCGCATTCGTTTTGGGTGGTCATGGCGACACCATGGTGCCATCGGTGCGCTATTCCACCGTGGCCGGTGTGCCATTGCCTGATCTGATTGAAATGGGCTGGACCACACAGGAAAAAATGGACGCAATCGTGCAGCGCACCCGTGATGGTGGCGCCGAAATCGTCGGCCTGCTGAAAACGGGGTCTGCTTTCTATGCGCCGGCAACATCGGCCATTGAAATGGCTGAGGCCTATTTGAAAGACCAAAAACGCGTTCTGCCATGTGCCGCCTATTGCGATGGCGAGCTGGGTGTGAAGGGCATGTATGTGGGTGTGCCCACTGTGATCGGTGCCGGCGGGATCGAACGGATCGTCAACATCAAGCTGAATAAAGAAGAACAAGATATGTTCGACAAATCGGTTGATGCGGTTAAGGGTCTGGTCGAAGCCTGCAAAGGGATCGACAACAGCCTTGCGTAACAGCGGCATGAGACCGATGTGACGGTTATTAATCGGCAAAAGGCCCCCAATCGGGGGCCTTTTTCAGTTTTGTGGGGATATCGGATGGACCCTCTTTCGCGCGATGCGCGAAAGGATTGAGTTCTGCGCCGATGGCGCATAAGCTGCGGTCGGATTTGGATAGGGTGGCAGCTTGCTATGACGTTGAGCGGAAAACATATTCTTTTAATCGTGGCGGGCGGCATTGCGGCCTATAAATCGTTGGATTTGATCCGCCAGTTGCGTGCGCAGGGCGCGGATGTGACCCCGGTGCTGACCCGCGCTGGGGCACAGTTTGTCACGCCGCTGTCGCTGTCGGCCCTTGCGGGGCGCAAGGTTTACAGCGATTTGTTTGATCTGACAGATGAGGCCGAAATGGGCCATATTCAGCTGTCGCGCAGCGCAGATTTGATTGTGGTGGCCCCGGCGACGGCGAATATTATGGCGCAGATGGCCCAAGGCGCCGCATCCGATTTGGCCAGTACGCTGCTTTTGGCCACTGATACACCCGTGATGATGGCCCCAGCCATGAATGTTCGGATGTGGGACCATCCCGCCACGCAGCGCAACCTGCAACAATTGCTGGCCGATGGGGTGCTGTGTGTTGGTCCCAATTCAGGCGATATGGCCTGCGGTGAATATGGGTCTGGCCGTATGGCAGAGCCGGCGGAAATCTTGGCTGCGGTTGCTGCGCATTTCGGGCCCAAACCGTTGTTGGGCCGCCGGGTTCTGGTGACATCGGGCCCAACACGAGAGGCGATTGATCCGGTGCGGTATATTTCAAACCATTCATCCGGTGCGCAAGGCGCGGCGGTTGCCGCGGCCCTGCGCGATTTGGGCGCGGTGGTGGAATTTGTGACCGGTCCGGCAGACGTGCCCCCCCCGCATGGGGCTGTGGTCCATAAGGTGCAAAGCGCGCAGGACATGCATGATCAGGTTATGGCCCTGTTGCCGGTGGATGCGGCGGTATTCACCGCCGCGGTGGCGGATTGGCGGGTGAAATCCGCCGCTGCGCAGAAGATGAAAAAAACTGGCAAGGAGCTGCCTGTTCTGGAGTTCACTGAAAACCCCGATATTTTGGCCGCAGTCAGCCAGTTGCCTGTGCGTCAGCGTCCGCGCCTGGTGGTTGGGTTCGCGGCGGAAACCGAAAATTTGATTGACCACGCCCGCGCCAAGCTGCGCAAAAAGGGCTGTGATTGGATCTGTGCCAATGATGTGTCACCGCAAAGCGGCACATTTGGGGGGTCTGATAGCCAGATCCATCTGGTCACAGCGCAGGAGGTTGAGACCTGGCCACATCAAAGCAAACAAGCGGCGGCGCGGATGCTGGCCGCGCGAATGGCCGCTGCGCTGGGGGATCGGTGATGGTGATGCTGCGCGTTAAATGGGTTGATGGTGCGGATCAAAGTTTTGGCCTGCCCGCCTATGCCACGCCTGGCGCGGCGGGGGCGGATTTGCGGGCTAATCTGCCGGACCGTGGCACGATAACGCTGGCGCCTGGGGCGCGGGCTTTGGTGCCAACAGGGATGGCAATGGAAATCCCCCAAGGGTATGAGGTGCAGCTGCGCCCCCGGTCGGGGCTGGCGCATAAACACGGGGTGACGCTGACCAACAGCCCCGGCACGATTGACAGTGATTATCGTGGCCCCTTGGGGGTGCTGATGATCAATCATGGCGATGCGCCCTTTGAAATAGTGCATGGCGAACGGATCGCACAGATGGTGGTCGCCCCGGTGGTGCAGGCAGATATGATCGCGGTTGACGCCTTGGATGACACGGATCGTGGCGCGGGTGGGTTTGGATCCACAGGGCGCGGCTGATGTTGGCGTTTCCATCAATATGGGCCGTGATTTGGCTGGGCGGTGCTGTGCTGGGTATGCCGCGCTGGTTGCGGTTGGTGCCTGCGGCCCTGCTTTGGGTGCTGGTTTTTCTGGGACATGTGTTTTTAACGCCACCATCAGCCCTGCATAGTGTTTTTCCAGAATCGTCGCTGTCTTGGGGGTGGCTGGCGGGGCTGCGGCGTTGATCGTTCTTTATTCGGATGTCTTGGCGTGGCTTCGGGCGCGCGCCAAGCCAGCCTCTGCAGGCGAGGCCCCGCTGTTTTCGGATGCAGAATTGGATCGCTATGCCCGCCATATTTACCTGCGTGAAATAGGTGGCGCGGGACAGGCGCGGCTGAAACGGGCCAAAGTGTTGGTGATTGGCGCGGGCGGCCTGGGCGCGCCGGTTCTGCAATATCTGGGTGCGGCGGGTGTTGGCCAGATTGGCGTGATTGATGATGATCTGGTGGAAAATTCCAACCTGCAGCGACAAGTGATTCATGCCGATGCGCGCATTGGCACACCCAAAGCCCTGTCTGCCGCGGATGCTATGCGCGCGCAAAATCCATTCATCAATGTCACCCCCTATGTTGATCGGTTTGCGGGGGATTTGGCGCGACAGCTGGTGGCTGAATCAGACATCATTTTTGATGGGTCCGATAATTTTGACACGCGCTATTTGGCAAATGACTTATGTGTGGCCGCCGGTAAGCCGCTGGTATCTGGCGCGCTGAGCCAGTGGGAGGGGCAGTTGTCAATCTTTGACCCCGCGCATGGAACCCCCTGCTATGCTTGCGTCTTTCCTGATCGGCCTGCGCCGGAATTGGCACCCAGCTGCGCAGCAGCAGGGGTGCTGGGTCCATTGCCGGGGATTGTTGGATCCATGATGGCTGCCGAAGGGGTGAAATTAATCACCGGCGCGGGCGTGCCGCTGATGGGCAAGATGCTGATCTTTGATGCGGCTTTTGGACAAAGCCGTCAGATGGTGCTGCGTCCGCGTGTGGGCTGTCCTGTGTGCGGGGGAAAGGGCCTAGATGCAACTTGATTTAACATTTTCGGGCGGTGGTTTGGACCGCGCGGCCCAGATGCGCAATGATGTTGCGGCATTGGCTGCGGCGCGCGCGGATATAAATGCCCGGGGCATGGTGATGTGGCGGGGCAAACCGCTTTTGCAGCTGGATGATGCTGGGTGCAGCCTTGTGCTTTTGCCGATGGATCACCCCGTCTTATCGGATGCAACATCGGATCCGATTTTTATGGGGCTGACGCCGGCGCCTGTTTTTGCCTTTGATATATCAGATTGGGCGCCCGCGGCACTGGATGATGCGGCATTGGCCAGCTTTGCGGATCCATCGCGCCAGCATCACCCCGCCTTGCCCGAGGATCAGCAATTTTGTGAATTGCGCCTGCATATGATGCAGCTGACCCCGCTGGATGCTGAACTGGTCGCCACGGCGAAGGCGCTGCTGCATTGGCACGCGCGGCATGGGTTTTGTTCGGCCTGCGGAGCGCGCAGTGACATGGCCGCCGCTGGGTGGCAACGCAACTGCCCCGCCTGCAAGGCCCCGCATTTTCCGCGCACCGATCCGGTGGTTATTATGTTGATCACCGATGGGCCGCGGGTGCTGCTGGGTCGATCGCATGGCTGGCCCGATGGGATGTATTCGCTGCCCGCAGGCTTCATCGAGCCGGGCGAAACGGTCGAGGCCGCCGTGCGGCGCGAAGTGCTGGAAGAAACAGGGATCCGCGTGGGGGATGTGACCTATTTGGCCAGCCAGCCCTGGGCCTTCCCCGCATCGCTGATGATTGGTTGCGCCGGCCGCGCAATCAGCCGCGACATCACCGTGGACCCCGATGAATTGGAGGACGCGCTGTGGCTGGATAAAGATGGGTTGATGTTGGCCTTTGCCGGCGCCCATCCGCAAATTAAACCTGCGCGCAAAGGCGCGATTGCCCATTATATTTTGCATGGCTGGCTGTCGGGCCATTTTGGAATGACCTGATGGAATTGCGATTTGATTATCAATTCGCGGCGGCGCCTGAACAGGTTTATGCCCAGATCAGCGATTTGCCTGCTGCCGCCAAATTTGCCCAAGACCGCGGAATGAACCTGACGGTGCTTGGCCCGCGTGGCCCTTGGGCCGTTGTGTTTCGATTGGGCGGACAGGCGCACCAAATCGGTGCGGAATTAGGCGAGGATATCCCAAACGAATCACTGGGTTTTGATTTCACAGCCCCGCTTATGCGCGGCACCTTCGATGTGGTGATCGAGCCCACCACCACCGGCAGCCGCGCCAGTTTCTTTGTCAAAGCGCAGCATCAGGGGATCGCGGGCCGCGTTTTATTTCAGGGGCTGCGACTGATGGGGCCAAAATTGCATCGCCTTTATGCAGGCCAATTGCGCCCCTATTGCCGCTTCATCGAAACGCGTTTGGCCGCAGCGGATTAGTGCCGCGCCCGAAACGCGGGATAAACACCCAAGATTTGTAATTTGGACGTGAAATAAGACAGCTCATCCAGCGCCCGCGCGACATTTTCATCATCGGGGTGCCCCTCGATATCCGCATAAAACTGCGTCGCGGTGAAGGACCCGTTCACCATATAGCTTTCCAGTTTTGTCATGTTGACACCATTTGTCGCAAAACCGCCCATCGCCTTATACAACGCCGCTGGAATATTGCGCACTTGAAATACAAATGTGGTTAGCATCGTATCCGCGCGGCGTTCATGATTTAGTTCGGTCGACATGACCAAGAAACGCGTGGTGTTGTGACCATGATCTTCGATATTGCGGGCAAGGACGTTTAATCCGTAAATATCGGCGGCAATTTCGCTTGCCATTACGGCGACATCCGTTTCGCCAGAGGCGGCCAGCTCTGCTGCCGCACCTGCACTATCAACAGCGGTTTCCGCGCGAATGCTGTGTTCGTCCAAGAATTTTTGCGCCTGCGGCAGTAGAACCAGATGCGCACGCGCAACTTTTACGTCTGACAAGGAAACCCCTTGGTTTGCCATCATCGAAATCCGCACGCGTGTGAAAGTTTCATCGATAATGTGTAGACCGCTTTCGGGTAGCAATCGGTGAATATCTGCCACGCGCCCGTACGTCGAATTTTCGACGGGAAGCATTGCATATTCGGCTTGTCCAGAGTTCACCGCAGCGATTACTTGATCGAACGTTTTACAGGCCAAAGGCTCTAAATCTGGTCGCGCAGCATTGCACGCTTCGTGGCTGTAGGCGCCTAATGCGCCTT
>JALQTR010000032.1 GCA_023260835.1 Paracoccaceae bacterium | reverse complement strand
AAAAGGGCGGCCACTGGCCGCCCTTTTTTCCGCTTGATAACCTGGCAGATTTTTAATCTGCCAAATGCGGGAAGTAATCTTCGCAGCTACCTTCGCGATATACATCCGCGGTGCAGCAATGCAGGCCTCCGCCAAAGGCATAGGCGTCGCGCAGTTCAACCTCAACCACTTCCATCCCCAGCTTATCCATCTGTTCAGCCTGATAAACTTCGGATTTCTCAACGCAAACGGTTTTGGGATCCAGCACCAGCACGTTCATCGATAACCACACCGAAGAATAGCACAAGGGCGGCGGTGCGTTATGCGCAGGCTGCGCCGCATCGACAATGTCCCAGCCGTTTTTGTGGAACATCTCGCGCTGCTCATCAGGCAGGCGGCGTTGCGGGTTGTTCAGGATCAGGCCCGGACGCAAGGGGGTAAATGTCGCATCGATATGGATCGGATAGGGATCACCGGGGAAATTCACCGCATGCACGCGGTGGTCAGGGAAATGCCGACGCAGCCATTCAATCCCCTTAAGGTTTGTGGTGAAGCCATGCTGCACCACCAAATCGCGGCCAAAGCGCAGAACATCCGCCGCATCGAACAGCGGCTCAACCTCGGTGGTGACGAAATGCTTTTCCGCCGTCCATTTCAGGCGCTTTTCGATGCCGATTTTTTCGGACAGGTAATCGGCGTGGTAATCCTCATCCGTCAGACGGGGTTTGGGCGCAGCCTCATGCCGGAAATTGGGATCTTCTTCCCAATATTGCTGCATCAAAGGGCGATAGCACAGATATTCAAACCACCGGCAGCGATAAGACATCGTCGCCTCAAGGATTTCAGACCCAACCGTAAGCAGTACATCGCGCGGCGGCATACAGCCAAACTGGCTGTCGGTGTGGAAATCCGGCGTGGTGACGGGCAAGGAAAAATCGGTGGGCGTAGGGCGATCCACCTTGATCCCACGTTTTTGCAGCATCGAGGCGAAATTATCCAGCAGCTCATTCGCGCGATCGATGGTTTCTTGCGGGCGGCGACCCCATTGGCCGCGCATATCGCTGTCTTCGGGGACCTTCGCGTCCAATGCGGGTTCCTCGGGGGGGATGTGGCAATCATCTGCACGCCCGACGATCACATGTTTCAGCGGATCCCATTCATTCCAACTGTTGACAATGGTGGCCATTTTTTCACCTATTTCTTAATAATTTTATTGCCGTATCTACACAGCAATTCCACGTCTTAACAAGCGCAGAAAAACGGCGCACCCAATCGTTTGGATTGTGGGCCTATGCAGCGTCTGAAACTGGCCTTACTGTGGCAGACCGCCCATCGCACAGATCCAATCCCAATGCATCTGGCTGACCGGTTGCACCGACAGGCGCGGTTGGCGCAACAGCGGCATATCGGCAAAGCGGCCATCCGCCTTCAGCTGTGCCAAAGTCACTGGACGCATCAGCGCCTGATGCGCACGCACATCTACACAGACCCATTTGGGATCATCTGCGGTGCTGTCTGCATGGGCGGTTGCTGTGACCTGAACAATCCCAACAATCGCGCGTTCGGATTCTGTGTGATAGAAAAACGCCAGATCCCCCAGCTGCATTTGCGCCATAAAATTGCGCGCCTGTGCATTGCGCACGCCCGACCATTCCTCACTTTGGGGGGCCTTGGCCCGTTGGCTGGCAAAGGACCAGCCACTGGGTTCAGATTTCAACAGCCAGTATTGCACGCGCCCTACCCGATGACGCGCTTCCATTCATCCAACGTGACCGACTGAAACAGCCCCGCCTTGGCATAGGGGTCATTGGCCGCCCAATCTTGCGCGGCCTGCATATCGGCCACATCCAAAATGACCAACGATCCGCACATCTGTCCGGCATTGTCCAACAAAGGCCCTGCCTGCGCCACGCAGCCTGTTGCCTCGATATAGGCCAGGTGGGCCGCGCGGTTTTCTTGACGAATGGGCAAAGCGCCGGGTTTGTCTTCGGCTCGTAACGCAATCAGCATGGTGTTTCCTTTTTCAATGGTCGTGACAGTAAATCTGACATCACCTCTGGCACAGTTGCCTGCCCAGCGGCAAGCATGCAAACGGCATGGGTGATGGGCATATCCACGCCGCACTCTGCAGCCATTTGCGCCGCGGCGCGGGCGGTTGCGGCGCCTTCCACCGTGGTGGTGGGGTCAAAGGGCTCACCCCGGCCCAGCGACAGGCCAAAGCGGTAATTGCGCGATCCGTCGGATGTGCAGGTCAGCACCAGATCACCAAACCCAGACAACCCCGCCAGAGTTTGCGCCTGCCCCCCCTGCGACGCAGCCATGCGGCTTATTTCGGCAAAGCCGCGCGTCATCAAAGCCGCGCGGGCACTGTCACCCAAACCCGCCCCAATCGCCGCCCCGCAGGCAATCGCCATCACATTCTTCAACGCGCCGCCGATTTGCGCCCCGATCACATCGGTGGTGCGATAAAGGCGCAGGCTGGGGGTGCTCAGCGCCCCTTGCACGCGCGCGCCCAGCGCATCATCGCCCAATGCCAACGTGATCGCCGTTGGCAAATCCCGCGCCAGATCGTGCGAAAAGCTGGGCCCTGTCAGCACCCCTGGCAAGGCAGCGGGGGCAATATCGGCAATCACCTGCGCAGGGCCAGACCCGCTGCCCAGCTCGATCCCTTTGCAGCAGGCCAAGACGGGTTTGCCGGCGAATGCCTCGGCCACAGGCGCCAAACTGGCGCGCAGGGTTTGCATGGGCATTGCCGCCAAGACAACACCCCCACACGCCAGCGCCGCATTGGCATCTGCGGTAATCGTCAGCGCATCGGGCAATTCAACCCCGGGCAGGTAATCCGCGTTTTGACGGGTTTCCAGCATCGCCTGCGCATGGTCTGCGCGGCGCGGCACCAATGTCACATCCCCGCCGTGGCGCGCCATATTCACAGCCAAGGCCGTTCCGAAACTGCCCGCGCCTAATATCACGATCTTCATGCTTTTGCCCCCTTTTTGCCGCTACCCAAAAGCGGTGCCTGCGCGCGATCCAGCGGCCAGCGGGGACGTGCGGACACATCCAACCCATCACGCTGCCCGGCCGCAAATAATCGCCCACCGGCATAGGCGATCATCGCTGCATTATCGGTGCACAGCGCCAATGGCGGCGCAATAAATTGCGTATCTTGCGTCTCACACACCCCCTGCAACCCTTCACGCAGGGCAGCATTGGCAGCCACGCCCCCCGCCACAGCAAAAGCCAGCGGCTGCCCCGCGGCCATATCCCGCGCCGCAGACAATGCGCGACGCGCTTTTTCAACCAAAATATCGCAGACAGCAGCCTGAAATCCGGCACATAAATCGGCCCGATCCTGCGCAGATATGCCACCTTGATCCGCGATCAGCTGATCGCGCGCGCGCAGCAGCGCGGTTTTCAAGCCCGAAAAGGACATATCGCACCCCGGCCGGTCCAGCAAAGGCCGGGGCAATGCGAAACGATCTGCCGCGCCATTTCGCGCGGCCTGTTCAACCGCTGGTCCCCCAGGTTGCGTTAGGCCCAACAGGCGCGCCGTTTTGTCAAAGGCCTCGCCCGGGGCATCGTCGATTGTGCCACCCAAACGGGTGAAATCATCAATACCAGCCACATACAAAAACTGACAATGCCCGCCAGATGCCAGCAACAAAAGATAGGGGAATGGCACCCGATCCGTCAGCGCCGGCGTCAACGCATGGCCCGCCAAATGGTTCACCGCCACCAGCGGCGTACCCGCGCCGGCCGCCAAACCCTTTGCGCACATGACGCCAGAGAGAACCCCGCCAATCAGGCCCGGGCCGGCGGTCACCGCGATGGCATCAATCTGTGCCAAAGTCACCCCCGCATCATCCAGCGCTGTGCGCACGCACCCATCCACCTTTTCCGCATGGGCGCGGGCGGCAATTTCTGGCACGACACCGCCAAATTCAGCATGCAATTCATTTTGGCCTTCAACAACCGATGACAGGATCTGGGCGCCTTTATCAGACATACGGACAACGGCCGCTGCGGTGTCATCGCAGCTGCTTTCAATTCCTAAAACGCAAACTGTTTGTTCCATTATCCGCGGCCCTTTGCCCCAGTGATATTGCGCCTGTCATCTATATGCGGTTATCATTGCAGCACAGTCAAAACAATGCCCAGGCCGTGGGCAAATCAGAAAAGAGCCGCTGCGTGCCCAATCCCCCCATAGTTTTGTCCTCACGGCCCACAGCGGATGATCGGCTGACGGCATTTGCACAAAGTAATGGACTGATGCACCTGCATGCCCCCGTCATGCGGATTGAAACAATCGCATGCACCATTCAACTTCCGGCGCAATATGGCGCAATTTTCACATCAGCAAATGCCGTACGCAGTCTGGTTCCGTCGCTGAAATCGCCCCCCTGTTTCATTGCAGCTGTCGGGCAAAAAACCGCGGACAGTTTGACAGAATTTGGATACGTGCCCGATGTAATCGCGCCTGATATTGCTGCGCTGTTCAACAAGATGCCGCCCCAAACGGGTGACCTGCCCTTGGTCCATTTTCGCGGCGACCATACAGCCTGTGATTTAATGGCGCTTGGGCGTGTTTGGGCAGCGCCGATTGTGTATCGACAGATTGCATTGGATTGGCCGCCTGACATTTACGCGCGACTTCATGCAGCAGCAAATTCAGGGCAGCGCGTGATTGCCCCGGTATATTCGCCCCGGTCTGCACA
Source organism: Paracoccaceae bacterium (assembly GCA_023260835.1). Lineage (GTDB taxonomy): Bacteria > Pseudomonadota > Alphaproteobacteria > Rhodobacterales > Rhodobacteraceae > JALQTR01. The sequence continues at coordinate 203 of JALQTR010000032.1, read as the reverse complement.
ATTACTTTGCACTCAATTTGGACACGTACAACCGAACATGCCCCAGTTTGCCGTGGCATCAATCAGCGCCAGGGCCGCCCCCTGTTCGTGATCTGGCTGGACGCCCACAGCGACATCCACACGGTCGAGACCACGACCTCGGGCAACCTGCACGGCACGCCCATGGCCTATGCGCTGGGTCTGGGGGGCTTCGATCCCTTTCC
>JALQTR010000173.1 GCA_023260835.1 Paracoccaceae bacterium | reverse complement strand
CTTGAAGTGTTCGAAGAATTGGACGCCTCCGAGCAACAGGAATTGCTCAATGGGATGCGGTGATTGCCCTGATGCAGGCCAAAGGCGCCACGCCGATGATCGACATTGCCTATCAGGGCTTTGGCGATGGGCTGGAACAGGACGCCGCCGCCACGCGTAAAATCGCCGCGGCGATGCCTGAAACGATCATTGCGGCCAGCTGCTCGAAAAACTTTGGCATTTACCGCGAACGCACTGGGTTGCTGATGCTGTGCGCGCAGGATGCATCGAAACAGGCCGTGAACCAAGGCACACTGGCGTTTTTGAACCGGCAAAATTATTCCTTCCCGCCCGATCACGGTGCGCGGCTGGTGCTGACGGTTCTGGGCGATGATGCGCTGCGCGCCGATTGGCAGGCCGAATTAGAGGAAGTCCGTTTGGGCATGCTGGACCTGCGTCAGGCGCTGGCCGATGCGCTACAGGATGCGACCGGATCGAACCGCTTTGGCTTTGTTGCTGAACACCGTGGGATGTTTTCGCGTCTGGGTCTGACAGCTGAACAGGTTGAAACGCTGCGCAAAGATCACGCCATTTATATGGTGGGCGACAGCCGCATCAATATCGCCGGTTTGAATATGCAAACCGTGCCCGTTTTGGCCAAAGCCATCGCCGCAGTGGGCGGGTAAACCCCGCCCCTGCCCCGGGCCGAAGCCACGGCCCGGGCTTGACAGGCTGCCCCCGCGCCCACATATCAAGCGAAACCCCCAATCAAAGGTGCATCAGGGATGTTTATTCAAACCGAATCCACGCCAAACCCCGCCACATTGAAATTCTTGCCCGGTCAAACCGTGCTTGAGGTCGGGACGGCCGAATTCAAATCCCCCGATGCGGCCGTGCAATCCCCGCTGGCTCAGCGTATTTTTGCAGCTGGTGGTGTGGCGGCGGTTTTCTTTGGGTCTGATTTCGTGGCCATCACCAAAGAAGACGGCGCCGAATGGGACCACATCAAACCCGCCCTTTTGGGCGCAATCATGGAACATTTCCAATCGGGCCAGCCCGTTATGGCCGCCGATGCCGAAGCCGCATCCGGCCATGCCGATCACAGCGGCGAGGATGCGCAGATCGTCACCCAGATCAAGGAATTGCTGGACACCCGCGTGCGCCCCGCAGTTGCGCAAGATGGCGGCGACATCACCTTCCACGGGTTTGACCGCGGTGTGGTGTACCTGCATATGCAGGGCGCCTGTGCAGGCTGCCCATCTTCAACCCTGACGCTGAAGATGGGGATTGAAAACCTGCTGCGGCATTACATCCCCGAAGTGACCGAGGTGCGCCCCGTTGCCGTCTGATCCGCTGATCCTTGGGTTTGACACATCGGCCGCGCATGTCGCGGCCGCTTTGCTGTCTGGGGATCAAGTTTTGGCGCAAACCCATACACCTATGCGCAAGGGGCAGGCCGAAACTCTGTTTCCGGCGTTGGATAAATTGCTGACGGGCGCGGGCAAAGCCTATGCCGATTTGGATGCCATTGCGGTGGGCGTGGGGCCTGGTAATTTCACCGGCATCCGCATCAGCGTCTCTGCCGCGCGCGGGTTGGCGCTGGCGTTGGATCGTCCGGCGATTGGCGTCACTGGCTTTGCCGCTGTCGGGCTGGGCGCCACGCCCAGCACCATCTGCAGCTTGCCTGCCGCCGCTGGTCGGTTCTATCTGGGTCGCGCCGATGGGTCTGGTACGCCGGTTTTATGGGATGGCGACAATTTCGATGTGCCGCCGCAGGCCATTCTGCGGCACTGGCCGGACGATGCAGTGCCTGAATTTGCAGGCGCAACGGCACAGGCACAACCCATCCCCGTGGCCGAAGCCATCTGCCGCGCGGCGGCTGCCCAGCTGGCATCGGGCCAGATCACGCCGCCCAAACCATATTACCTGAAACCCGCCGATGCCGCCCCATCCAAGACCCCGCCTGTGGTGATTTTGGATGATGCCTAACCCCGCCCATCTGGCAGCGCTGCATCTGGCGGCCGCCCCACCCGATATGCGCGCATGGGGCGTGACTGAATTCACAGAGCTTTTGGCCCAGCCCAGCACCATCTGCCACATAACGGACGCGGGGTTTGCCCTGTCTCGCCTGATCGCGGATGAGGCAGAGCTGCTGATGATCGCCACCCACCCCGATCACCGCCGCAAAGGCGCGGCTTGGGCGCTGCTGATGCAGGTCGAAAGCGATCTAATAACCCGTGGCGCGGCAATGCAATTTCTTGAGGTCGCGGACGATAACGCCCCCGCCCGTGCGCTTTATGCCCGCGCAGGGTATGAACAGGTGGGGCGGCGCAAATCCTATTACCCGCGCGCCGGCGGGGCGCGCGTTGATGCTTTGGTTCTGCAAAAGCCGCTTTAACCTGCAGCGGATATGGTGGTTGTGCAGCTGCCCAGCCCGTCAATCTGCACCTCGCAGATATCACCAGGGGACAGCGGGCCAACCCCCGCAGGGGTGCCGGACATAATGACATCCCCCGCCTTCAGCGCCATAGAGGCGGATAAGATTGCAATCATTTCAGGCACGGACCAGATCATATCCGACAGATCCGCATCCTGTTTAACCACCCCGTTGACCAAGGTGCGGATGCCCCCGCGCGATGGGTGGCCCACCTGCGCCACCGGATGGATCGGGGCAATGGGGGCGGATGCATCGAACCCTTTGCCCATATCCCATGGGCGGCCCAAATCCTTGGCGGCGTTTTGCAAATCGCGGCGGGTCAAATCATTGCCAACGCCATATCCCCAGACATGCTCCAGCGCATTGGCTTCGGCGATATTCACCCCACCTTTGCCGATGACCACGATCATCTCGCCCTCGAAATGCAGGTTTTGGGTCTGCGGCGGATAGGCGATGGTGGCGCCATCTTCGACCACCGCATCAGCCGGTTTGAAGAAGAAAAAGGGCGGTTCACGATCCGGATCGCGCCCCATTTCGCGCGCATGGGCGGCGTAATTGCGCCCAATACAGAAAATCCGTCGAACCGGAATACGATCATCACTGCCCGCAACGGCCAATGATGGCTGGGCCTGGGGTGGGAAAACAAACGCCATAATCAGGGATCCTTCAGCGGCCGATTTACAGGGCAGTTTACACGCGCAGCGGGGCGGCGCAAGCGGCAGCGCCCAAAATCCAATCGCGCACCAAAACCGCGCGATCCGGCAATGGGCGCGCCTTTGACCAGACCAGATAAAACCCCTGCCCGGTATGCCAAGCCCAATCGCGCCGCGCCTGCAGCAAGCCCTGATCAATCAGACGATCGGTGACATGTTGCCAGCCAAAGGCAATGCCTTCACCGGCCATGGCCGCCTGTAACACCAGCGCGTAATCATTCAGCCGCAGCCCCGGCTGCCGCGCGGGGGCGCGGGCGCCGAAACTGGCAAACCAATCGCGCCAGGCGGGGCGGTCGCGCACGGGTTCTTCCAGATGGATCAGGCGCTGGCCCAGCAGATCCGCCGGATCCTTGCACGCCGCGGCACGGGCCATCACATCGGGGGCGGCAACGGGAAAGATTACCTCGGGGGCGATCAGCGCGCTGTCGTATCCCGGCCAATCCCCGCCCCCGCGCCGCACCGCAAGCGAGATGTTTTCCGCATCCAAATCGGGTTCACGGTCACTGGATTGCAGGCGCAAATCAATCTGCGGATGCCGCGCCTGCAGATCCGCCAGCCGCGGCATGATCCAATAATTGTTAAACGCGGTCGAGGCATTCAGCGTCACATAATCACTGCCCGCCAGCTGCCCAATCGCGGCCACGGAAAACGCCAACTGTTCAAAGGCCCGCGTGGTGTCCGAATACAGCCGCTGTCCCGCGGCGGTCAATTCCACCCGCCTGTGCGCCCGGGCGAATAGGGCCACGCCCAAGGCCGCCTCAAGCTGCGCTATGCTGGCACTAATGGCGGGTTGGCGCACGTTCAATTCCCCCGCCGCGCGGGTGAATGACCCCAAACGGGCGGCGGCCTCGAACACCATCAAATGCCGCGGTGATCCCAGCTGTTTCCAAAGTGACTTCATAAGGGCGCGCCTGAAAAATGTCTTTTCCGCACAGATTATACATAATTTAAAATGATGCAAATCATATGAATTTTACATCATCACAAAGGCCGCACATCGGCCTAACATACATTCACATTCATCAAAGAGCATCCCATGGCCCGCCGCACCAGACCCACCCGTTCCCGCCAAGACACCGCCCAGGGCGCACCCGCATCGCCCTTCATCGCGCGCAAGCTGCCATTCTTCGATCCGCTGGACGAAGAGCAAATCACCCAGTTAGAGGCCCAGGTCGATTGGATCATCCAAGATCGCGGCATTGCCTTTCGCGATGATCCGGTGGCGCTGGATTTGTGGCGCCGCGAAGGCGCAAGGATCGAGGGCGACATCGTCCGCGCCCCCGCCGATTGGATTCGCGCGCTTTGCGCCAAAGCGCCGCGTGAATTCACCCAAGCAGCGCGCAACCCCGCGCGATCGGTCACAATTGGCGGCACCAATCAGGTCTTTGCCCCCATCTATGGAGCGCCATTCGTGCGCGATTTGCACGGCGGCCGGCGATACGGCGATATCGCCGCATTTCAGGATCTTGTGCGGCTGACCTATATGCTGCCCAGCCTGCATCACGGCGGGTTTGTCACCTGCGAGCCCTGCGATATCCCCGTGTCCAAACGCCATCTGGATATGCTGCTGGCACATATGACCCTGTCCGACAAACCCCATCTGGGCGCGATCACCGAAATGAGCCGCGCCCAAGACAGTGTAAACATGGCGCAGATCGTCTTTGGCGCCGATGTGATGGACCAAAACTGTGTCATCATGGGCAATGTGAACACCAATTCCCCACTGCTGGTGGATAAGGTGGTAACCGAAGCCGCGCGGGTGTATTCATCACGCGGACAGGGGATGGTGGTTGTGCCATTTATCCTGTCAGGTGCGATGGGGCCGGTCGCAACCGCCGCATCCGTTGCCCAAGCCATGGCCGAGGCCATGATGGTCTGCGCCTATGTCCAACTGATCCGCCCCGGGGCGCCGTTTGTGTTGGGGAATTTCCTGTCCTCAATGTCGCTCAAATCCGGCGCGCCGACCTTTGGGATGCCGGAACCTGTGATGTCGAACTATGCCATCGGACAGCTGGCGCGGCGGGCGGGATTGCCGCTGCGCTGTGGCGGATCGCTGACCGCGTCCAAGATCGAGGATGCGCAAGCCGCCTATGAAAGCGCCGATTCCATGCATTCCACCATGCTGGCGGGGGCCAATTACGTGCTGCACGCCGCTGGCTGGCTTGAGGGCGGATTATGCACCGGATTTGAAAAGCTGGTGATGGACGCTGATCGCTTGGGCAGTTATCAAAAACTGCTGGGCCAGGGGCTGGACACATCGGATGCGGGCCTGGCGCGTGATGCCTATGCCGAGGTCGCGCCAGGCGGGCATTTCCTGGGCTGCAGCCACACCATGGCCCATTATCAGGACGCGTTTTATGAACCCGCGCTTTCCGACAGCGAAAATGTCGAAAGCTGGGAAGACGGCGGCGCACAGGATATGCGCGCCCGCGCCTACACCCGTTGGAACGACCTGCTGCGCCACTATCAGGCGCCACCAATTGACATCGCCCTGCGCGAGGCATTGGATGAATACGTTGCAAAACGTAAAGAGGAGCTTCCTGATGCCTGGTACTGAATTTCGCGCCCTGCACCAAAAGGGCAATCCCTTCACATTGATGAACGCATGGGATGCAGGGTCCGCCAAAATGCTGGCCGCGATGGGCGCGCAGGCGATTGCGACGACATCTGCCGGCCATGCCTTCACATTGGGCCGCCCCGATATGGGCCGCGTTTCCCGGGATGAATCCCTGACCCATGCACAGGATTTGGTTGCGGCGGTGAACCTGCCGGTGTCGGGGGATTTTGAAAACGGCTATGGCGACGATCCGGACACGGTCGCCGAAACCATCCGTCTGGCCGCCGAGGCGGGGTTGGCGGGCTGTTCGATCGAAGACACGCGCATGGGCGATGCCCCATCCGCCTATGATTTTGACCTGGCGGTTGACCGGATCCGCGCCGCGGCGGCGGCGGCCCGCGCCCTGCCGCGCGATTTCGTACTGGTTGCTCGCGCTGATGGGATCATGAACGGGTTTTATGACGTGGACGAGGCCATTCGCCGCCTACAAGCCTTTGACACGGCTGGGGCGGATTGCCTGTATGCACCACTGCCCAAAACGATGGACGATCTGCGCCGGATCATCGCCTGCACCCAAAAGCCCGTGAATGTTTTGGTCACGGGGGCATTTGCGCATTATTCGCGCGCAGAGTTTGCCGCCATGGGCGCGGCGCGGCTGTCGCTGGGGTCTGGGTTGGCGCGGATCACCCATGCGATGATTGCAGATTGCGGCCGCACCATCCTGAACGGCGATTTCACCGATTTTCAGCGCGCCGCAAGGGGCGCCCAGATTGATGCAATGCTGACGAATTGACCATCATGCCCCCATCCACAACGCATCCTAACAGAGTTCAATAAACCCCACAAAATTTCGCAGAGGACCCCATGCCACAGATCCAATCAGATGACACCGCCACCGGCAAACCGCTGCCATCGCACACCAAAGTCGCCATTATCGGCGGCGGGGTTGTGGGCTGCTCTATCCTGTTCCATCTGGCCAAATTCGGCTGGAAGGATGTGGTCCTGCTGGAACGGGACGAATTAACATCGGGCAGTTCATGGCATGCTGCGGGGCAGATCCACACCATCAGTTCAGACCCAAACATCAGCCGCCTGCAAAGCTATACCATCGATCTGTATAAAGAGATCGAAGAAACATCAGGCCATTCGGTGGGCCTGCATATCACCGGCGGGTTTTACGCCGCATCCACCAAAGAATGGTATGATTACCTGAAACGCGAGCGGTCAAAGGCGCGGTATATGGGGCTGCATCAGGAATTTATCTCGCCCAAGGAATTGGCAGACCGGCACCCGCTGATTGATCCCAAACATTATTACGCGGCGCTGTGGGATGATCAGGATGGGGATTTGGATCCATCAGGGGCGACCTATGCCTTTGCCAAGGCGGCCCGCGTGCATGGTGCGCAATATTTCACCCATTGCGGCGTCACCGCCATGTCGCAACGCCCTGATGGGTCGTGGGATCTGACCACACCCAAGGGGCAGATCAACGCCGAATATGTGGTCAACTGTGGTGGGCTTTGGGCGCGCGAAGTGGGGCATATGTCTGGCCTGCATCTGCCGGTGCAACCGATGGAGCATCATTACCTGATCACCGAATCCATCCCCCTGATCGAACAACGGATGCAATCCATGGGCGAAGCCGGCCGCCTGCCCGCCGGCATTGATTACGAAGCCAACATCTATTTCCGCCAAGAACGCCACGGCATGCTGCTGGGCACTTATGAGCCCAAATCCACCCCGTGGAAAGTGGATGGCACGCCATGGGATTTCGGTCATGAATTACTGCAACCCGATCTGGATAGGATCGCCGACCGGTTGGAAATGTCCTTCGACCGTATCCCCACCATTGGGCAGGCCGGGATCAAGGACATGATCAACGGCCCCTTCACCTTTGGCCCAGATGGCAACCCAATGATCGGCCCCGTTCCGGGGATGCGCAATTACTGGGTCGCGGTGGGTGTGATGGCCGGTTTCTGCCAGGGCGGCGGCGTGGGGTTGACCATGGCCGAATGGATGATGGATGGCGAACCCTCGATTGATGTATGGGCAATGGATGTGGCGCGCTTTGGTGAATTTGCCACACCCGATTGGGGCACCATCAAATCGTCCGAAAATTACGAACGCCGCTTTGTGATGACCTTCCCCAATGAAACCCTGCCCAAGGGGCGAATGCAAAAGACCACCGCGCTTTATGATCGCCTGCGCGCACGTGGCGCGCTGATGGGGCAGGGTTTTGGGCTGGAGCACGCGCTATGGTTCGCGAATGGCCCCGATGACGCGCATGAGGACCCCACGTTTGAACGCAACCGCAGCCACGATTACGTCGCGCGCGAAGTGGCTGCCGTGCAAAATGATGTGGCTGGAATTGAAATTGCCAATTTCGCCAAACATGAATTCACAGGCCCCGGCGCGCGGGCGCATTTGGACCGAATTTTGGCCGGTTATGTGCCCAAACCCGGGCGGCTGACGCTGACGCCGATGCTGACGCCAAAGGGACGGCTTTATGGCGATCTAACTGTGGCCTGTCTGTCGGATGATCATTTCATCCTATTTGGATCAGGCACGATGCAAGATGCGCATCGGCGTTGGTTCGAACGGGATCTGCCCGCAGATGTCAGCTATCGCAATGCATCGGATGATTGGCATGGCATTGCCCTTTCAGGGCCCAAATCACGCGATCTGTTGGCACAGATCACGCGCGATGATGTCAGCGCCGCGGCGTTTAAATTCCGCGACCTGCGCCAAACATTCGTCGCCGGCGTTCCCGTGATTATAAACCGCATCAGCTTTTCTGGCGAATTGGGGTATGAAATTTACTGCCGCCCGCAATACCTGCTGCGTCTGGCCGAAGCGATCGAAACCGCCGGCGCCGATCTGGGATACCGCTGGTATGGCGCGCGGGCGCTGATGTCGCTGCGGCTGGAAAAAGGTTGGGGCGCCTGGGTGTTGGAATACCGCCCCGATTTCAACGCGCTGGAAAGCGGGATGGATGCGTTCATCAACTGGAACAAAGAGTTCATCGGCAAAGCAGCCACCTTGGCCCTGAAGGATCAACCGCTGAAGCAAAAGCTGGTCACCATGGTGATTGATGTCGATGGCATTGATGTATCGGGGGATGAGGCCATTTTGCAAGACGGCACCGCCGTGGGCTATGTGTCATCAGGCGGCTATGCGCACCGCGTCGGCAAATCCATGGCGATGGGCTATGTTGCTGCGGCCAGCGCCGCCGCAGGCACCCAGCTTCAGGTGGAAATTCTGGGCGAGCTTTACACCGCAACCGTGCTGGGCGCGCCAATCTATGATCCAAGCGGCGCGCAGATGCGCGCCTAGGGCCGTGGGGCGGCGCCGAATTACCCCGCGCCGCCCCGCATTTCCTGTTTCCCAAATGCGCCGCCGCAGGCTATGCAGGGGCAAAGGAAAAACCCCAAGGCGCAGATGATGACCCAAACACCCCATGCAACCGATCCCACATGGCAGCTGGTGCTGATCCTGTGGGGTACGAAATACGGCGTGGATGAGGTGAACAAGCTGATCACCACCATCACCGATCAGGCGGCGCAAAAACCGCGCGTGGTGCTGATCACCGACCGCGACCGCCCGGGGCTGCTGCCGGGTGTGGTGACGCGCGATTTTCCGCCCTTTTATCTGAACCCCGCGCTGCAAACCGGCGGGTGCCAGGCAAAACTGGCCATGTTCGCACAGGGCGTCCTGCCCACCGACCTGCCTGCCATTTACATCGACATCGACACGCTGGTGCTGGGCGATTTGTCAGAATTTCTGGACCTAATGACCACGCCGCAAACTCTGGCCCTGTTCCAAAGCGCGATTGTCCCCTTTGGCCCTATGGGGCGGCTTTTGTGGCGCGTAAGCCGGAAAAAACGCTATGCGCGGGGGAATTCGTCTTTGGTGGTATTTCATCCTGGGCATTGCCATTACATTGCCGCGCTCTTTGAACAGCTGTTTACCCAAACCGGTGGGATGGGCCTGCGCCCCATGATCGCGGATGAGAGGTTCATGTCTTGGGCCGCACAGCCCCATGCACGGGCGCTGCCGTTGTCTTGGGCCGTGAAATTCCCGACCGAATTCATGTGGCGCTGGCGATGGCTGACCTATGCCAGGGCGATGTTGCCGCATTTGCGGCGCCGCTGGGCGGGGCTGAAGGTGATCACCTTTCCAGGGTTGGACTTCAAGGGGCCAGATTTGGCCGCCCTGCCAAACGGTGCCGAAATGGTGGATCGCAAGGGCCGCCGCCTGATCTGGACGGACCGCGCGCTTGGGCCGGTGAAACAAATGATTATCGATTATTACGCATCACTTAATACCAAAGGGGACAGCCAATGATACTGGGCCAGATTGGCGCACGCAAAGGATCCAAAGGCGTGCCGGGAAAGAATTTTCGCGACTTGCATGGGCGGCCACTGATTGATTGGTCACTGGATCAGCTGAAGCGCAATCCGCGGATTGATGCGATCGTTGTATCAACCGACGATCCACAGATTTACGAATACGGCCTGTCACAAGGCGCGCTGGACATCGGCCTGCGCCCGCGGGAACTGGCCACCGATGCGGCCCCAAAATGGGGCGTTTGGCAACACGCGCTGGCCGCATCCGAGGCCGTGTTGGGCCAATCGGTGGATGTATTTGTTGATCTGGATTGCACATCCCCCCTGCGCCTTGATGCCGATTTGGACGGCGCGCTGGACCTTTTCGCCGCGCAAAAGCCCGACATGGTCATGAGCGTCTGCGAATCCCGCAAAAACCCCTATTTCAACATGCTGGAATTGGATGAAACCGGATCATTGCAGGTCAGCAAACCGCTGCCTGGCGGGGTTTGGGCGCGCCAGGCCGCACCCAAGGTCTGGGATCACGCCGGCGGCACCTATATCCTGCGCGCCGGATATCTGCGCGAGGCCGGCACCCTGTACGATGGCCGCGTTATCCCGTTTGAAATGCCGGCCGAGCGTTGTTTGGACGTCGACAGCCTATTTGATTGGGATGTGGTGGAATTTCTAAAGGGGCGGCAGTTGGGGCTGTAAACAGAACCGGCGCTTGTTGTGCCAGATTGTCTTCAAATCCAATCAGCTGGTAAGCTCACCGCCGCTGTGCGCCGGACAATACATCCGGCAGGGCCGCAAAAAACCGCTGATCGGCATTGGATTGCGATGCAAAAAACGCCGTGATCTGATCGGTGCCGGGATGCGCAGCCCGATCCAAAAGCGCCGCGGCCAATGCCGGCGCATCAGGGCATTTGCGCGCCACGCCCGCGGCCTCGGCCTCGGTGAAGGGGAATTCGATCGTCCAAACCGACGGGCCGGTAAAGACGGGTTTTCCCATGGCCAGCGCTTCGGATATGTTATGCGCCCCTTTTGGGGAAAAACTGCCCCCCACGGTCACACAATCCGCCATCGCCAGATAGAAATACATCTCGCCCAGGCTGTCGCCCAGCAGGATATCTGATTGGCCAATGGTGGGCGAAAAATTGCATTCGAGACTTAATTCATTGGGCAAATCCACACTGCGGCGGTGCAGTGTAAGCCCCGCATTGCGCAGGGCTTCCGCCACGGCATCAAACCGTTCGGGCCGGCGCGGGACATAAACGAAGAAGGCATCCGGATCTGTGCGCCGGATCTTCTGGATCGTGTCAATGAACACCGGATCCTCGCCCTCGATCGTGCTGACAAAAGCATAGACCGGTCGGGCAGCCAGACCCATCTGCGCCCGCGCGGCCTGCCCAGCCGCCACCTGTGTGGGCGGGATGGGTTGGTCAAACCGCAGCTCACCCATCACAGCGATATTCTGCACACCCACAGATGCAAACCGCGCCGCCTGCGCGTCCGATTTTACCAGCGCCCCAGCAAAGCCGCGCATCACCGATTGGCGCAGCCGCAGCAGCCCACGGCTGTCACGTGCCAAAGATGCGGCGGGATATTGCGCGTTGCACATCAGCAGCGGCACGGATGCAGCGCGGGCGGCAAAGACCATGCGGGGCCAGATCTCGACCTCCATCACCAGCCCCATTTTGGGGGCAAAGGCACGCAGGAACCGGGCGTAGGTCCAGCGCAGATCGAGCGGGACCCAAACGACCTGAAGGCGGTTTGCGGTGATCGCGCTGGCGAAAACACGCTCGGCCTCGGCACGGCCAGCGGGGGTGAAACAGGTGATGACCAGATGCTCGCCCCGGTCCAAAAAGCCCGTGATGATTGGGATGGCGGATCGCAATTCACCCAAGGATACCGCGTGGATCCAAACGGCCCCGGGGGCAGGGCGGCAGTAAGACCCAAATCGTTCAGCCAGATGGGCGATATATCGCGGATCGCGCCGACCCCGATGCCACAGATACAGCAGGATCAGCGGCAGGCACAGTGACCATGCCAGTGACCAAAGCGGTAAAAAAAGACGCATGTGCCACCCCATCAGCGTCCCCCGATCAGGTGTATCAGCCGCGCCGCCTGCGCATCAATTGCGGCACTGGCTGTTTGGGCGCAGGCGCGGGCGCGCTGCACCTGATCGGCGCAGGCCTGCCGCGTTGGGGCCGATTTGGCCAATTCGCCTGGCGCCAATACCCGCGCGGCGCCAGCGCCATCCAGCGCGGCATAATCGGCGCGAAAATTCGCCACATCAGGCCCATGCAAAACGGCTGCATCCAGCTGGACCGCTTCCCATGGGTTATGCCCGCCAGTGGTGCCAAACCCGCCGCCGATCAGGGCAAATTCCGCCAGTGAGTACCACAGGCCCATTTCACCATAGCTGTCGGCGATCCAAACATCGGTGTCTGCAGTTGGTGTGCCTTGACTGCGGCGCATAAAATTCAGGCCCTGCGCCTGTGCCTGCGCCGCAATCGCATCGGCGCGGGTGATGTCGCGCGGGGCAATGATCAGCAGGTGGCAACCGCGCCCCCATGCGGCCTGCGCGGCCAGCGCTTCGGCTTCATCATTTGGGTGGGATGACGCCGCCAGCCACACTGTTCGTCCCTGAATTTGCTGGGTCACGCAAGATAGTTCACCCGCATCCACCGCCAGCGGCGGACCGGCGGGTTTCAGCGACCCAGACACGGTCACATCCCCTGCGCCCAGTGCCTGAAGATGCTGCGCCGTCGCGGCATCTTGCGCATCAATCATCTGCAAAGCGCGCAACGCCGGGGCATAGAGCGCCCGCAGCGCGTGGCGGCGGGTAAAGCTGCGCGCATCCATCCGCGCATTGATCAGCACCTGTGGGACAGCGCGCGCCCGCGCGGCCAAAATCACCCCCGGCCAGATATCCTGTTCCGACCAGATGATCAGATCGGGCTGCCAATGATCCAAAAACTTGGTCACAAATTGCGGGCAATCCAAGGGGGCGAATTGATGTTGGCAACGCGGCGGCAGATTACGCGCAAACACATCCGCCGCATTGCGCGATGAACAGGTGACCAGAAAATTCAGGCTAGGGTCGGCGGCCCCCAGTCGGGTGATCAGCGCGCGCAGGGCCAGAACCTCGCCCAGGCCCACCGCATGCAACCAAACCAGCCGCCCATCAGGGCGCGGCAGCGATGCCTGCCCCAGCTTTTCACACCAGCGCGCCGGATCCTCGCGCCCGCGGGCCAATCGGCGGCGCAGCAGCAGTGGGGCCAGAAGCCCCAGCAGCCGCCCCACGCCGCGATAAGCCGCGCCCCAGACACCGCCCATATCAGCCATGATCGGCAAAGGTTTTCTGCAAATCCAGCGACCAAAACCCCGGATCATTCAGAATATCGGCAAACCGCTGCGCCGCATTACCATGGCCAAATCCGGTGTGCGGCGCAAAACGCTGCCCCCAGTGATCGGCCAAAAACGCTTCAATCGCCGCAGGGTCCCCAGCGGCGGCAGAAAACACCGATGGCGATTGGGCGCGGTTCGTTTGCCGTGTGCCGATGTCCAGTGATGGCAGACCCAAAAACGGCGCCTCGCGCACCCCAGCGGATGAATTGCCCACCATCACCGCTGCCTCTTTCATCAGGCAGGAAAAATACCCAAACCGCATCGACGGGATGATCCGAAACCGATCTGCCGGCAAACGATCCAGCGCGGCGAAAATCGCATCTGACCCTGGGTCATTATTGGGAGCAATCACCACGAAATTACGCCCGCTGGCGTCCAGTGCCGCGAACAGATCATCCGCCTGCTGCCCCATCGTGGCGGTTTCCGACGTTACCGGATGAAACACCGCAATGCCAAAATCATCGAAGGGAATTTGATAGCGCGCGCGCACCTCGGCCAAATCCACCGGCGCAGGGCGGGCATGGAAATCCAATTCGGGCGATCCGATCACATGGATACGACCCGCCGCCTCGCCCAGCCGCATCACCCTCGCCTTGGCATCATCCGACGACACAAAATGAAACGCCGCCAATTTGGTGTTACAGTGGCGCAGCATTTCGTCGATGGTGCCGGACACCTCGCCGCCTTCGATATGGGCGGATCGGATGTAATTTGTCGCACAGACCAGCGCGCAGGCCAGCGCCTCGATCCGGTCGCCGTGAAACACCACCAGATCGGGCTGCGTCTCGCGGAACAAATCCGACAGGCCCATCACGGTTTTGGCCAGGATCAGATCCTGCGGATCACCCACCCGTTGGTTCAGCAATTCATACACGCGCACGCCTTCGATCCGGTGCACCTCAAGCTTGGTCAGACCGTATCGTTCCAGCATATGCATGCCGGTGGCGGTAAAGCTGACCTCATGCCCCGCATCACGGGCCGCAATGGCCAATGGTTCCAATTTGCCAAAATCGGCGCGCGTGCCAGTAACGAAATTGATTTTCCGAGCCATAGCCGTCCCTTGGGTGGTTTCTATGGTCCTACCGCGCGGCGACCCTTTGCGCAAGCGATGTGCTGCATGCAAAGGGCCAAGGGATGCGCCGGCGCAGGCTGACAGCCCGGTGATTTACCCCCAAACCCTATCTGGCGCTTTGCCGCAGATGCGGTAATATGGCGTGCATATCACTCCAACCCAAAGGCACCCCCATGAAAATCGGACAGCGCGAGATTGGCCCAAATCACCCCCCCCTTGTCATCGCTGAAATTGGCATCAACCATGGGGGCGATCTGAGTGTCGCCAAAGAAATGGTGACCTTGGCCGCGCAAAGCGGGTGCGAATGTATCAAACACCAAACCCACATCATCGAGGATGAAATGACCCCCGAGGCCAAATCCATCTTCCCCCCCAATGCCGATGTGTCCATCTGGGATGTGATGGCCGCCTGCGCCCTGTCGATCGAGGAGGAGGCTGAACTGAAGGCCCATACCGAATCTTTGGGGATGATTTACCTGTCCACACCGTTTTCCCGCGCCGCCGCAGACGCGCTAGAGGATATGGGGGTTCTGGCCTATAAGATCGGATCGGGCGAGGCTGATAACCTGCCGTTGATCCGCCATATCGCACGCAAGGGAAAGCCGGTGATTTTCTCGACCGGGATGCAAACGATCGACACGCTTCGTGCCAGTGTGGACATTCTGGCCGCATCGGGCGTGCCCTATGCACTGCTGGAATGTACCAATCTGTATCCCAGCCCACCCCAAATTGTTTCGCTGGCGGGGGTGCGTGAATTGCAAGACGCCTTCCCCGGGGTGCCGGTTGGGTTTTCGGATCATTCGATTGGGCCGGAAATGGCGCTGGCCTCGGTCGCGTTGGGGGCCTGTATTTTGGAACGGCATTACACTGACAGCCGCTATCGCAAGGGGCCGGATATCATCAATTCCATGGACCCGTCCGAATTGCGCCATATCATTGATCGTTCGCGCGAGATATGGATCGCCGCCAATAATCCCAAATCGCGCAGTGACGCCGAAGAAGATGTGTACCGTTTCGCCCGCGCATCTGTGGTGGCCGATGCCGACCTGCCCGCCGGCCACGTGATAACCGAGGCTGACATCTGGGCGCGCCGCCCCGGATCGGGCGAGATCCCAGGGTATGAGTTTGACAACGTGGTCGGCAAGCGCCTCACCCGCGCTGTGACCCGCAACACGCAGCTTCGCTGGGCCGATCTGGACGGATAGCGGGGGCGCAGACCCCCTTGGCCTGCCCCAAAAAGGGGCGTAAGGACCAAGGCAATCTTCCATAGGTGAAAGAGGGCCAGATGTCCCAAACCCCCGCACAAAACCAAGATACCCCTGCTGGGCTGGCCTTTGCCATGTCGGCCTATCTGCTGTGGGGGTTTTTGCCGCTTTATATGCATCAGCTGGCCCATGTGCCCCCACTCGAGGTTGTGGCCCATCGCATCATCTGGTCGCTGCCGGTGGCGGGGGTCATGGCGTTGGCATTGGGGCGGGTCGCAGATATTCGCGCGGCGCTGACAAATCGCAATATGGTGCTGATGGGGCTGGTCACCGCCACGCTGATCTCGGTCAACTGGGCCACCTATGTATATGCCATTGCATCGGGTCAGGCGGTACAGGCGGCATTGGGGTATTACATCAACCCGCTGTTTTCGATTGTTTTGGGCGCTGTTTTACTGGGTGAACGGCCCAGCCCGATCCAGCAGCTGGCCATTGGGTTGGCCTTTGTCGCGGTGGTGATCCTAACGTTGGATGCAGGCAGCCTGCCTTGGGTGGCCATTGGTCTGACGGTGTCCTGGGGCTTTTATGCGTTTTTCAAAAAATCCATGCCGATCGGTCCAAATCAGGGTTTCTTGCTAGAGGTGATTTTGCTGTTCCCCTGTGCCATTGGGTTTTTGATCTGGATGAACGCCCAAGGCGCCAATCATTTCACTGGGGGCACGGGGCTTGATCAGGCCCTGTTGATGGGCTGCGGGGTGGTGACGGCAATCCCACTGGTGCTGTATGCCAATGGGGCCAAACGGCTGCGCCTATCGACCATTGGGATCATGCAATATGTCGCCCCCACGATGATCCTGCTGACCGCCATTTTCATCTTCCGCGAACCTGTCAGCCCGCTGCGGCTGGGGGCGTTTGCCCTGATCTGGGTGGCGCTGGTGTTGTATTCATGGGGGATTCTGGCGCAGATGCGCCGCAAGGCGCGGGGCTAGGGGGATGGATTATACCCCACCCCAAACACCGCTTCAGGTGCTGCATCAGGACCATGATGTATTATGCGTTGATAAGCCATCGGGGCTGCTGTCGGTGCCTGGACGGGGTGCGCATCTGGCCGATTGCCTGCTGACGCGCGTGCAGGCCGCCTTCCCCGAGGCGCTTTTGGTGCATCGGTTGGACCGAGATACTTCAGGCGTCATGGTGTTTGCCCTCTCGCCCCACGCGCAGCGGCACCTGTCGATGCAGTTCGAAGCGCGCAAAACCAAAAAGACCTACATTGCCCGCGTTTATGGGGATGTGGCGCAGGATCAGGGGCAGATTGACCTGCCGTTGATCGTCGATTGGCCCAACCGCCCGCTGCAAAAAATCTGTCACGAAACGGGCAAACAGGCGATCACCGATTACAAGGTGCAAAAACGGCTGGGGACTGAAACGCGGGTGCAGCTGTTTCCGCAAACCGGGCGTAGCCACCAGCTGCGGGTGCATATGCAGGCGCTGGGCCATCCTATTTTGGGCGACCCTTTCTATGCCACGGGCGCGGCGCTGGATGCGGCGGATCGGCTGATGCTGCACGCGCTGGAATTGCGCTTTAATCACCCGCAATCTGGCCGCGGGCTCAAAATCCGCGCACAAACACCCTTCTAGCAGCACTTTATACCACGCCAATTCCATGGCGCCCGCAGCCCGTCAGGGGCGCACGGGTTTTGGCCCCCTCGATGGGGGCAAAAACCCGCCCCCCTTTCCAGCCCCCGTTGTTAGGGTTTTATACTGGCGGTGACGTAATTCACCGATAAATCCCGATCGCTTAACCGCCATTGCCAGGACAGGGGGTTGAACACGAACCCTTGCCGATCAACCGGGCGCAGTCCAGCATTGGCAATCAAATCAAACAGCTCATCCGGCGTGATGAATTTGCGCCATTCATGTGTGCCTTTGGGCAGCCAGCGCATCACATGTTCCGCACCAATAATCGCCATCATGTAACTTTTGGGATTACGGTTGATGGTTGAACAGATCATCAACCCGCCTTGGCGCAACAGCGCGGCGCAGGCAGTCAAATAGGCCTGCGGATCCGCGACATGTTCCACCACCTCCATATTCAAAACCACATCAAACTGTTCGCCCGCGGCAGCCATGTCTTCGGCGGTGGTGTGACGGTAATCAATCTGCAAACCCGATTGCGCCGCATGGGCCTGCGCCACGGGGATATTGCGCGCGGCTGCATCCACGCCCACCACTGTGGCGCCCAGTCGCGCCATGGGTTCACACAGCAGCCCGCCCCCGCAGCCAATGTCCAGAATACGAAGCCCGGCAAAGGGCTGGGCCTGCGCCAAATCGCGGTCAAATTCTTCGGCAATTTGCGTGGTGATATAATCCAGCCGGCAGGGGTTCAGCATATGCAGCGGTTTGAACTTGCCATCGGGGTCCCACCATTCGGCGGCCATGGCCTCGAACTTGCGGATTTCTTCGGGATCAACGGTTGTCATTGGCGCGTGGCTCATGCCATGGTCCTTTGCGGATGCGAGTTTCAAGCTATCTGCATCTATATAGTTCACTGTTGGGGAAAAGTCTTGGACCAAAACCGCGCAGATACCTATCTTTATCCGCCCATTGCGCCCTTTGATCAGCGCATGGTGGATGTGGGCGGAGGTCATCAGATTTATCTGGAACAATCAGGCAATCCCGATGGCATCCCCCTGTTGATCCTGCATGGCGGCCCCGGCGGCGGCAGCAGCCCCACATTGCGCCGCTTTGCCAATCCGGCCCTATTTCGCATCATCTGCTTTGATCAGCGTGGCTGTGGCAAATCAAAACCCTTTGCCAGCGTTGTCAATAACACCACATGGGATCTGGTTGCGGATATCGAGCAGATCCGCACGCAATTGGGGGTGGATCGCTGGGCGGTCTTTGGCGGCAGCTGGGGGGCGACGCTGGCGCTGATCTATGCGCAGGCGCATCCGGCGCACACCACCCATCTGGTGCTGCGCGGGGTCTTCACCGGCACGCGGGCCGAATTGGATTGGTTTTATGGCGGCGCGGCGGCCCTGTTTTGGCCCGATGCTTGGGCGCGATTTGTCAATGGGATCCCCGCAGATGAGCACGGCGATATGATCGCCGCCTATCACAAACGCCTGTTCAGCGGCGATATGCGGGCCGAATTGAAATTTGCCCGCCAATGGGCCGCCTGGGAAAACGCGCTGGCATCTATCGAATCAGACGGATACGGGGGCGAACCGGGTTGTGATTACGCCCGCGCCTTTGCCCGTTTGGAAAACCATTATTTCATGCATGGCTGTTTCTTATCCGATGATCAGCAAATCCTGCCCAATATGCGCAAAATCGCGCATATCCCGGGGGTGATTGTGCAGGGGCGATATGACATGATCTGTCCACCCAAAACCGCCTATGATTTGGCGCAGGTCTGGCCCAATGCACGGCTGCGTATGATTAAACACGCCGGGCATGCCATTTCAGAACCTGGCATTGCCCGCGCCTTGGTCGATGCCACCGATCAAATCGCCCAAAGTGATAAAGCCGCAAATGGGGGGTTTTCCTTGGCGCGAATTTCGCTAAGCTGATCTGCGCTGGAACCACAGGGGCAGGACCCAAAACCCATGACCAACACAGTGCTGCGTCGAAATCTGCTGTCCGCCGGTGCTGCGGCCGCGATGTTGGCTGCGGCCGGTATGCCCAGCTTTGCGCGCGCCAAACAAGGCGGGTTGCTGCGCGCCGCCCTGCCCGGGGGGATGGCGGGGTTTGATCCGCGGAAGATGACGGGGAACCTGTTTGCGATGGCCGCCGCGCAGGGCGCGGTATTTGATACGCTGACCCAAATTGGCCCCGATGGGGTGCTGCAGGGTGAATTGGCCCGCGATTGGCGCAGCGATCCGTCAGGGTTGGTGTGGGATATAACCCTGCGTGCGGATGCGCTGTTTCACAATGGAAAATCCTTTGACGCGCGCGATGCGGCGGCGTCATTGCGCCTGCATCAAGACCCCAGATCCGGCGCATATCACATTACAAATTTGATCAAACGCATCCAAACCCCATCGCGGCATAGGCTGCGCATTTCATTGCACAGCCCGCGCAGCGATTTTCCCCTGCTGCTGTCGGATTATCACCTGATCATGCTGCCTGCGCCCAACATAGACCGCGCCATGGCCGATGGGATTGGAACGGGCCTGTATCGGCCGGTCCATCTGGCGGACAACCTGTTCGAGGGTCGCCGCGTTTCAACGCATTACAAAGACGGCCAAGCCGGATGGTTCGACGAAATTCGCCTGACCGCCGTGCCAGATATAAAGCGCGGGCAGGATCTGCTGCTGGCGCGCAAGGTGGATGCGGCGCTGATGCAAGACACCAACCTGCCTGATGGGTTCACCGCGCGTCAGATCCCCGCCCAGGTG
Source organism: Paracoccaceae bacterium (assembly GCA_023260835.1). Lineage (GTDB taxonomy): Bacteria > Pseudomonadota > Alphaproteobacteria > Rhodobacterales > Rhodobacteraceae > JALQTR01. Next base: position 2,609 of record JALQTR010000173.1, on the reverse strand, counting down.
ACGGCAACGCCAGACCTGTCCCGCGACCCGCGCCCCTTTGCGGGCCATAACATCGCCCACCATACCCGTCTGCACATCCCCGCATCCACCAGCGCAGTCTGGCCGATGGACGGGGCACGCATGGCCGAACGGTGGTGGATGGCCTAGGGCCGATCTGCGCCAAACCGCTGCCCCTAGATCCGCTGCCAAGCACCGCAGGTTTTGCGCGAATCAAATCCGGCGGAAAATTTGCCGACCTCTTGGATACCCTTGGTGATCAGGCAGGTCTTAAATGCCTCAAGAAACGCCGTCACAGCCGCGCCCACCTGCCCCGCCAGCAGCAGCGGCAGTGCAGGGATCAGGGCGATTTCGGCACAATCCTTGATGATCTGTTCGATATTGCCGGGCAAATCCGATCCCGCGCCGTTATACACAATCGACAGATACCACGTTTTGTTACAGGTACGCCGCCATGCGCAGGGATAGGGGACTTTGGTCCAACCATCCAGCGGGATGCGCACGCGTTTGTAACAGGTTTCGGTCTTAACCTCGGGCCAGTTGCCGATGGACACCACCTTCATTTCCCATTTGCGCCCTTGGGGGCTGGGGCCGATGATGAACCCTTCGATCGGGCCGCTGTCATCGGTGTGATCGGGGGCACGATCGGCGTCCACCTCGGCCGGTTTTAAATCAAACCGATCCGCGCCATCCTTAATTTCAAAGGTGAATTCCAGATTATCCATGACGATTGCTCCCTTTGGTTGTTAATTATAAAACCTATGGTAGCATAGATTCGCCCAAAAATCTAATGCGCGTCAGCCCGACCCGATCAGCGCGCCAGCGGCAAAGACCAACGCGCCCCCCAGCACCACCTGAAACGTGGCGCGCAAAAATGGGGTCTGCATGAATTTGTTTTGAATCCACACAATCGCCCACAGTTCTACAAACACGATAAAGAAGGCCAAAAAGGTCGCGGTCCAAAAATCCGGGATCAAATAGGGCAAGGCATGGCCCAAGCCCCCCAATGTGGTCATAACACCAGATGACAGCCCCCGTTTGAACGGCGACCCGCGGCCCGATAATTCCCCATCATCCGACGCGGCTTCGGTGAACCCCATGGAAATCCCCGCCCCGACAGAGGCAGCCAGCCCAACCAAAAAGGTCGTCCAAGTGTCCTGCGTGGCAAAAGCGGTGGCAAAAATCGGTGCCAAGGTCGACACGGACCCATCCATCAGCCCCGCCAAACCAGGCTGCACCCATGTCAGCACAAATTGGCGGTGGGCATTGCGATCTTCGGCGGCGCGGGCGTCATCATCCAAATGCGCCGCTTCCAATTCTTCGGCCTTACACTGATGGGCGGCTTCGGCGGCGGCCAGATCGCCCAACAATTTGCGCGTCGCGGCATCGGTGCTGCGTCCGGCGGCTTTGTGGTAAAATTGCTGTGCGTCACGTTCCATCGCTTCGGCCTCGGCGCGGATGCGGTCCAGCCCAAGGTTTTCCACCAGCCAGATCGGGCGGCGGGCGTAAAACCCCGCCACATGTTCGCGCCGAATAAGCGGCACCGTGGGGCCAAAGCGGGCCTCATGCATGGCGATCAGCTGGGCGCGGTGGCCATCCTCTTCTTTGGCCATGGCGTCAAAAATTTTCGCCGTATCGGGGAATTCGCTGCGCAGCATTTGGGCATAGGATCGGTAAATGCGGGCGTCATCTTCCTCGGATGAAATGGCAAGGGCCAGAACCTGCTGTTCGCTGAGGTCCCTGAACTGTTTTCGATTGGGTAAAAACCGCATGGGGGCGTACCTTTCATGACATATACGCAAGGCTAGCGCGCGCTGTCAGGAAAGGCAAGCTGGGGTCAGTCCGGCCGATAGACGGCGGTGCTTTGCCAGCCGGTAAAACCAGATTGCAGCACCAGCACATTTTCACGCCCAGCAACGCGCAGGGCAAAGGTGGCTTGGGCGGACAAGCTGCCAGTATTGCAAAACAGGATCACCATTTGGGATGTTGGGATGTCATCCATCCGGTCCAGCACCTCGCGCCATTCGATATTCACTGCGCCAGGTATGGTGGCGGCGGCGAATTGATCGGCGCTGCGCGTGTCGATGAAATGGGCCGCGTCAAACACTGATTTGTCAATCTGCTGCGGCAGGATGATGCCCGATTCATAGGGTTGGAACATCATGTAATCCTGCATCGCCTCGATCGCGGCATCCGATGCACGCGCTGGGGCTGATAACAGCCCCAGCGCCGCCAGGATAAAAAGCGCCTGCCGGATCACAGCCGTTCGATTGCAATCGCAATCCCCTGCCCGCCACCGATGCACATGGTGATCAGCGCTTTTGATCCGCCAATGCGCTCGAGCTCATAAAGCGCTTTCAAGGTGATGATGGCCCCCGTGGCACCGACGGGATGACCCAAGGCAATGGCGCCGCCATTCGGATTGACCTTGGCCGGATCAAGGCCAAGCCCCTTGTTCACCGCAAGCGCCTGCGCGGCAAAGGCTTCGTTGCTTTACCCCACAACATGAACCTGTCTAAAGGGCGCACTTTTGAACTTACCCAGTTCGACGGTAGCCCGATGACTCCGGAGTACGCGACAACCCGAGCCAAGTGGGAAACGACTGCGGAAGT
>JALQTR010000155.1 GCA_023260835.1 Paracoccaceae bacterium | reverse complement strand
AAGTCCCAAAGGCACATTCAATGCGCTGATCTATATGCATCGTTACACGCCGTCAACGGCCAGTATCGTGCTGAACGAGTACCTACGTGAGTTCCGCGCCAAACTCGAAGCGCGTCGCGACAGCAACGAGCAGATCTCCATCAGCGCCAGCGTGGCATCGACCACTTCGCCCAGATTATGCGGCGGGATATTGGTGGCCATCCCAACCGCGATACCGCCTGCGCCATTGACCAGCATATTGGGGAAACGTGCGGGCAGAACCGTGGGTTCGCGGTCTTTGCCATCGTAATTGTCTTGAAAATCGACCGTTTCCATGTCGATATCGGCCAAAAGGAAGGACGCGGGCTTATCCATGCGCACTTCGGTGTAACGCATGGCGGCGGGGCTGTCCCCGTCCATGGACCCAAAGTTCCCCTGCCCATCCAGCAGCGGCAGCGACATGGAAAAATCCTGCGCCATCCGCACCAGCGCATCATAGATCGCGCTGTCGCCATGCGGGTGGTATTTCCCCATCACATCACCAACCGGACGCGCCGATTTGCGGTATGATTTATCATAGGTATTGCCGGTTTCATGCATCGCATAAAGGATCCGCCGATGCACCGGTTTCAGACCGTCGCGCAAATCGGGGATCGCGCGGGACACGATCACCGACATGGCGTAATCCAAATAGGCGGTTTTCATCTCTTGCGTGATCGAGATGCTTGGCCCCTCATAGGTGGTGGGGGGTGGGGCGTCTTGATCGCCCGTTTCGGGGGTTTGCGGTGTGTCGCTCAAGGCTTCTCTCGCTTTTGGGTGTAATCTCAATATGTAGTTGGTTAACTGTATATCACCGCCAGCATATAGGGCGCAATGCTTGATGGGGGCGAAACAAAGATTAATCTTGAAATCTGCAGGGATTGGACGCTTTTGGGGCCAAATTCCCGCTTGTGGTTCCGCCAAGGAATTAAATAGGCTGGTGATTGGTAAATGGGGGTAACCATGGCAGAGCATATTTTGGTGACGGGCGGCGCGGGGTATATTGGATCGCATGCCTGCGCGGCCTTGGCGCAACGCGGGTTTACCCCAGTGGCGTTTGATAATTTGTCGACGGGCTGGCGCGATGCGGTGCAATTTGGTCCGCTGGTTCACGGCGATTTGCTGGATCCATCGGCCATCGCGGCGGCATTTGATCGTTTCAAACCCGTGGCGGTGATGCATTTTGCGGGCCTGTCCCTGGTGGGGCAGGCAGCGGTGGACCCTGGTGCCTATTGGCGGGTGAATGTGATGGGGGCGTTGAATTTGCTGCAGGCCATGGTGGCTGCGGGCTGCGATCGGTTGGTGTTTTCATCCACCTGCGCCATTTTTGGGGATGCGAATGGGGATAATCTGCACGAAGGCAGCAAACAAAACCCGCTGAACGCCTATGGCGCGTCAAAGCGTGCGATTGAAGATATGCTGGATCATTTTGCCCAGGCGCATGGGTTGCGCGCGGCGGCGCTGCGGTATTTCAATGTGGCTGGGGCAGATCCGCAGGCGCGGATTGGCGAATGCCATCGGCCTGAAACGCATTTGATCCCGCTTGCGATTGCGGCGGCGGCGCAGGGCGGTGATCCATTGACCGTGTTTGGCACAGATTACCCCACCCCAGATGGCACCTGTATTCGGGATTATCTGCATGTCAGCGATCTGATCGATGCGCATTTGTTGGCGCTGGATCATCTGGCGCAGGTTCAGGGGGCCCAGCGGTTCAATCTGGGCACAGGGCAGGGGGCATCTGTCATGCAGGTGTTGCAAGCCACGGCGCAGGTGCTGGGCCGCCCCGTGCCACATGAATTTGCGCCCCGGCGGGCTGGGGATGCGGTGCGGTTGGTGTCTGGCAGTGATCGCGCAGCCCGCATCTTGGGTTGGCAGGCCGCGCGATCTACCCTGCCGCAGATGATCGAAGATGCCGCCCGCTGGCATCAAACGGGCGGCTATCAAAATTAGGGAACGATGCGCGAATATTTCGTGCCTTCCAGCGTGGCTTCGGCGCGCAGACCAGCCTGACCAAAGACCACGGCCACAACGGGGCTGCGCGATGTGGTGGTGTCGGCGCGCACACCATCGCCGCCTTGCAACGTGGCAAATTCCACGCCGGCGCCTGCGGACCAGCCATCCCCATTGCGGAAATCTGCCAGTGCGTCTTCGGTCATGAAAAACAGAACATGGGCATATTGCTGTCCGCCGATTTGGAAGCCGAAGTTGCCCTTCAGCATTGTGTAATAATCAACTGTTGCGCCATTGATGCGCAAAACACCCTTGCCATAGGCCGCACCGGCGATGAACCCCGCTTCGGTGACGACAGGCATGATCAACATCCCTGCGGCTTTTTCGGACAAATCACGGGCGGATGGGTAATTTTCATATAGCTGCGCCAGCGTTTCATCTGCGCGCGCGTCCAGAATAAAGGCCGCATTGCCATCCGCGCCACCGCTGCAGGCGGCCAAGGATAGGGCCGCAAGGCCCGCTGCGAAATTGCGTCGTGAAAGAAGGGTCATTTTGTCTGCCTCTGATAAAAATACTGCTCGTCTTCGGGGTCTGGCACACCTCTGATGGGTGGTTTGATCAGACCTCTTACCCCTTATAATACCAAAGCTGGATCGGCTTGTCACTTGGCAATGCGGGGTTTTGGCTGATTTGCGCCTACCCCTTTTGCAGCCGGCGCGCGGCCTCTGGGGCGAAATAGGTCAAGATCCCATCACAGCCGGCACGTTTGAACGACAGCAGGCTTTCCATCATCACCTTATCGGGATCCAACCAGCCGTTCAGCATGGCGCCTTTCAGCATCGCATATTCGCCTGACACCTGATAGGCATAGGTGGGCGCGCCAAATGTGTCTTTCACGCGGCGGCAGATGTCCAAATAGGGCATGCCGGGTTTGATCATTACCATATCCGCGCCCTCGGCCAGATCGCGTTCGATCAGGCGCAGGGCCTCGTCGCTGTTGGCCGGATCCATTTGATAGCTCAGCTTATCGCCCTTCAGCGCGCCTGACGCCCCCACCGCATCGCGGAATGGGCCATAAAAGCCGCTGGCGTATTTCGCGCTGTAGCTCATCAACAGAACATCCTTATGCCCCGCCGATTCCAATGCGGATCGCAACGCGCCGATGCGGCCATCCATCATGTCGGATGGACCGATGATATCCACCCCCGCTTCGGCCTGCGATAGGGCCTGTTTGACCAGCGCCTCGACCGTTTCATCGTTCAGGATTTTGCCATCCACCACGAATCCATCATGCCCATCGGCGTTATAGGGGTCGAGGGCGACATCGCTCATGACCGCGATACCGGGGGCGGCGGCTTTGATCGCGCGGGTGGCGCGGTTCGACAGGTTTTCGGAGTTCCACGCCTCGGCGCAATCGCGGGTTTTCAGCGCGGGGTCGGTGTAGGGAAACAGGCAAATCGCCGGAATGCCCAATTCGGCCGCGGCCTGTGCTTCTTCGGCGATCAGATCAACGGACAGGCGGTAAACCCCTGGCATGGATGCAATTTCTTCGCGCACCCCCACGCCATCGCGCACAAAAACGGGCCAGATCAGGTCCTCGACCGTGACGTGGTTTTCGCGGATCAATGCGCGGCGTGCGCCATCAGCGCGGGCGCGGCGGAAGCGCGCGGCGGGAAAGGGGGCGGATACTGGTCGCATGGGGGCCTCATCTTCTTGCACCTTTGGCAAATGGGTGGCATGGAATGGCGCGCAGTGCAAGAGGGTGGGCCGGCGGCCCAGTCAGGATCCAAGGGGCAGATATGGCCAAATCAAATGATCACGTCACAATCAGCGGCGCCCCCGAAGGATTCGACGCCCAGCTGTTATGCGCCGAGGCACAAAAGCGCGATACCCCGCTGATCCATGTTGCGCGGGATGATAAACGCCTGCGCGCGATGGCCGATGCGCTGCGGTTCTTTGCCCCTGATCTGCCCGTGTTTGTGTTCCCTGCGTGGGATTGTTTGCCCTATGATCGGGTGTCACCCAATGCCGAAGTGTCGGCTGCGCGTATGGCCACACTGGCGGGGCTGCTGCACCGCCCTCCGGCGCGGTTTGTCTTGCTGACAACGCTGAACGCGGCCACGCAATATGTGCCGGCCCGCGATGTGCTGCGCAAAACCAGCTTTCGCGCGCAAGTGGGCGAGCGGGTGGATGAAACGGCGCTGCGCGATTATCTGACCCGCATGGGGTTTTCCCCCGCCCCCACGGTGGCGGAACCTGGCGATTTTGCCATTCGCGGCGGGATTATTGATGTCTTCCCCCCCGGACAAAACGGGCCGATCCGATTGGATCTGTTTGGCGATATTCTGGATGGTGCGCGCGGGTTTGACCCAGCAACCCAGCGCAGCACAGAAAAGTTGACACAGGTGGAACTGTCCCCGGTGTCCGAGGTCCTGATGGATGATGCCGCCATTACGCGGTTTCGGCAAAATTACCGCATCGCGTTTGGCGCCGCGCGCACCGATGATCCCTTATATGAAGCCGTCAGCGCCGGACGCAAACACCAAGGCGTTGAACATTGGCTGCCCTTTTTCCATGAACAGTTGGAAACGATCTTTGATTACGTCCCCACCGCCTCCATCAGCCTGGATGATCAGCTGAGCGCCGCACGCGCCGCGCGCTGGGACGGCATCGTGGATAAATATGAAACCCGCCGTTTGGCGATGGAGGATCGCCGCATGGGCGGCGAAACAGTTTATAAACCCGTCCCGCCCCAGGCGCTTTATCTGGATGATGCGGCCTGGGATTCAGGGTTGGCCATGCGCCGCGTGGTTCAGTTGGCGCAGCTGCCCCAGCCCACAGGGGCGGGCGTTACCAATGCGGGGGCCAAAATTGGCCGCAATTTTGCCCCCGAACGTCAAGCCGAGGGGACAAATCTGTTTGCTGCGCTTGTCGGCCATATCAAGACGCGGATGGCCACATCCGCGGTGGTGATTGCGGCCTATTCTGCTGGGGCGGCGGATCGCTTGAAAGGCCTTTTGGAGGATGAGGGGCTGCACGGCGCCAAACCCATCACAGACGCCCGCAGCCTGAGCGTCGGTAATCTGTACATCGCTGTTTGGCCGCTTGAGGCAGGGTTCGAAGCCAAAGACCTGACAGTGATTTGCGAACAGGACATTCTGGGCGATCGTCTGATCCGCGCCTCATCCAAAAAGCGTAAGGCGGACAACTTCCTGACCGAGGCGCAATCGCTGTCCCCCGGTGATCTGGTCGTGCATGTCGATCACGGTATCGGCCGGTTTTTGGGGATGGAGGTCATCACCGCCGCCGGTGCCGCGCATGAATGCCTGACGCTGGAATATGCCGATCAGGCACGGCTGTATTTGCCGGTGGAAAACATCGAACTGCTCAGCCGGTATGGCCATGATGAGGGGCTTTTGGATCGGCTGGGCGGCGGGGCTTGGCAGGCGAAGAAGGCCGCGCTGAAACAACGCATTCGCGAAATGGCGGATAAATTGATCCGCATTGCCGCCGAACGCAGCCTGCGCCGCGCGCCCGTTTTGGACCCCGGCACCGGGGTATATGAAAGCTTCTGCGCGCGCTTTCCCTATGAAGAAACGGATGATCAGCTGTCGGCCATTGGGGATGTTTTATCCGATCTGTCATCGGGTCAGCCGATGGACCGTTTGGTCTGTGGCGATGTGGGTTTTGGCAAAACCGAAGTGGCGCTGCGCGCCGCTTTTGTTGCGGCGATGTCCGGTGTGCAGGTGGCGGTGATTGCCCCCACAACGTTGCTGGCACGCCAACACGCCAAAGGATTTGCTGAACGCTTTCGCGGGTTTCCCCTGCAGGTGCGGCAGCTGTCACGGTTTGTATCCGCCAAAGAGGCGGACAAGACCCGTAAGGGCATGGCCGATGGCACGGTGGATATTGTCATCGGCACCCATGCCCTGCTGGCCAAGGGGATCCAATTTGCCAATCTGGGCCTGATGATCGTGGACGAAGAACAGCATTTCGGCGTGGGCCATAAAGAACGGCTGAAACAGCTGCGCAGTGATGTCCACGTGCTGACCCTGACCGCCACGCCCATCCCGCGCACTTTGCAGCTGTCACTTTCGGGGATCCGTGATTTGTCGATCATCGCCACCCCGCCCGTCGATCGTTTGGCGATTCGCACCTATGTGTGCGAATATGACCCCGTTACCATCCGCGAGGCCCTGCTGCGCGAACATTACCGCGGCGGGCAGAGCTTTTACGTCGTCCCGCGTATTTCCGACCTGCCCGAGATCGAGGCGTTTTTGCGCGACCAAATGCCTGAATTGCGGTTCATCACCGCGCATGGGCAAATGGCAGCGGGCGAATTGGATGATCGGATGAATGCCTTTTATGATGGGCAATATGATGTACTGCTGGCCACGACGATTGTTGAATCGGGGCTGGATATTCCATCGGCGAATACGCTGATCGTGCATCGCGCCGATATGTTTGGCCTGGCGCAGCTGTATCAAATCCGTGGCCGGGTGGGGCGTGCGAAAACCCGCGCCTATGCCTATCTGACCACCAAGCCGCGCACGAAACTGACGCCGCAGGCGGAAAAACGGCTGAAGGTTCTGGCGAGGAATACACTGTCAGCTATGACGGGTTCATTTACACGGTGTCAT
>JALQTR010000043.1 GCA_023260835.1 Paracoccaceae bacterium | reverse complement strand
CGTCTACATTTAGCCCAGTGCTATCAACATAAATGTTTGTAACACCATCATCGGCATAGGCTTTTTCCAGACGATCCCAGGCTTCTTCGCGGCGGGCCATCTCACGGCTCAGCACGGCTTCGCCTTTGGAGTTTTCAGCCGAACGTAGGAACACCTCGACCTCGTCGCCAACAGCAACGGTGGGCGCTTCGCCTGGGTTTGCAAATTCTTTCAGATCAACGCGGCCTTCCATTTTGTAGCCTACGTCGATGATGGCATAGCCCGCTTCAATTGCGATCACTTTGCCTTTAACAACAGACCCCTCATCTGGGGTGTCAATTTCGAAGCTTTCATTCAGGAGGGCTTCGAATTCCTCCATCGTGGCTTTAGAGCACATAAGTTTCAGTCCTTTTTCGTCATTTTACTGGCCAGATGGTTGGGTCCACCGGTCTTGAACATCATTGGTCGCATAGGAAAAGAAGCCCGCCAAAGCGGGCCCATCCTGTCAACACAGGCGCGCTTACTGGGTTTTCGCCCTTTATGCAAGCGATTCATTGGGTATGGCTGGGGTGTTATGAGAACCGCTCTGGCCCAACCCATTGTTCCGCGTCATAGCGGTCACCATGCGCCCAGCCAACGGGCAGTATCGCCTCGATCTGGGCGATGGCCTCGGCTGATAATTGCAGCTGCGCCCCTTCCAGCAGTTGGGCAAAATGGGCGGTGCTGCGCGTGCCAGGAATGGCCATGATATGCGGGCCTTGGTGCAACACCCAAGCAATCGCCAGCGCCGCGGTGGACACACCCGTATCCGCCGCCAGCGCCCGCAGGCGATCCACCTGTGCCTGATTGGCTGCATAATTTGGCGCCATAAACCGCGGGTTTTTTGCCAAAAACGGCAGCTGCGCCACGGCATCTGGGGATAATGGATGATCGGTTAATTGCGACCGCATCACCGGCGAAAAGGCGACAAAGGCCGTGCCGAGTTCGGCGCAGGCCTGCAGCAGCCCCAATTCAGGCGCGCGTGTGCCCAGCGAATATTCCGATTGCACCGCCGCCACGGGATGCACCGCCGCGGCGCGGCGCAGGGATGATGGGGCAATTTCGGAAAACCCAAGGCTGCGGATTTTGCCTTTTTCAATCAAACGGACCAGTGTTTCGGTAACCTCTTCAATCGGGCGCTCGGCCTCACGGCGGTGGATATAGAACAGGTCGACATAATCGGTTCCCATACGCGCCAAGGATCCGTCCAGCTCGGCCTCAAGGTAATCCGCGGCATTGTTGAAACAGCGATTGCCATCCGCATCGCGGGCAATGCCTGCCTTGGTTGCGATGTGCAGCTTATCGCGCAGCGCCGCCCCGCCATTTTGTGCAATATAGGCGCCAATGGCCCGTTCCGACCGCCCCATGCCATAAACGTTCGAGGTGTCAATATGCGTGACCCCCGCGGCAATCGCGGCATCCAACAGGGCAAACGAGTTTTCATCGCTTGTCGACCCGTAAAAATCCGAAAACGACATGGCCCCAATGCCCAAATTGGCGGCCTTTGGCCCGTTTGGCCCGATGCTGACCTGTTTCATCCCATCCCCCCCGATTGTGCACGTTCAGGGAAAAGGATTAGGCAAGGCCGCACTGGCATGCAAGGGGGGCAGGGTTAGTAAGCGCTTAAAGCCGTTTTGCCGCGATCACATCGGCGGCTGCGGCGATGGCCGTTTGAATATCCATATCTGTGGTATCAATCAGCACCGCATCATCAGCGGGGCGCAGGGGGGCATCGGCGCGGGTGCTGTCGCGGTGATCGCGATCCTGCACCTGTTTTAACAATTCTTCGAAGCCAATATCGCTTCCAGCGGCGCGCAGTTCGGCCAGGCGGCGCTGCGTGCGCACCTGGGCGCTGGCGGTGATGAATAATTTGACCTGCGCATCTGGGCAGATCACGGTGCCAATATCGCGCCCATCCAAAACCGCGCCGCCCTCTTGCGCGGCAAAGGCGCGTTGAAAGTCCACCAAGGCGGCGCGCACATCGGGCAGGGCCGCCACTTGGGATGCGGCCTGGCCCGCTTCGGCGCTGCGCAGATCATCACGGGCCAAATCCGCTGGGCAAAGGCCCCGCGCGGCGTCCAGCGGGGTCATCCCATCCTGCACCTTGGCCCCCACAGCCCGATACAGCGATCCGGTATCCAAATAGGCCAGATGAAACCGATCCGCCAATGCCCGAGCAATGGTGCCCTTGCCCGCCGCAGCCGGTCCATCAATGGCAACCGCAAACCCCATCAGATCCGTTCGATCCCGGCCCCAAGGCCGTTCATCAGTGTTTCGAAGATCGGGAAGGAAGTGGCAATCGGTTCGCCGTCATCGACGCTGACCGCGTTTTGCGCAGCCATGCCCAAAATCAAGAAAGACATGGCAATGCGGTGATCCAAATGGCTGGCACAGGTGGCGCCGCCGGGCACATTGCCCGCGCCCAGCCCCGTGACCGACCACCAGTCGGGACCGTCATCAACCGTCACCCCACAGGCGCGCAACCCATCGGCCATGGCCGCAATTCGGTCGCTTTCTTTGACGCGCAATTCGGCAACGCCATGCATCTGGGTTGTGCCGGTCGCATTGGCTGCGACCACAGACAATATGGGGTATTCATCAATCATTGACGCGGCGCGTTCAGGCGGCACAGTCACACCGTGCATATTGGGCGAGTAACGCGCGCGCAAATCTGCAACGGGTTCGCCCCCTTCTTCGCGCAGGTTTTCGAATGTCAGATCGGCACCCATCTCTTGCAGCGTGGTGAACAAACCCGCCCGCGTGGGGTTCAGGCCAATCGTTGGCACCAACACGTCCGAACCTGGCGTGATCAGCGCCGCACAAACCGGAAAGGCCGCACTGGATGGATCGCGCGGCACGGTGATGGTTTGGGGGGTCAGCTCGGGCTGGCCGGTCAGGGTAATGACCCGGCCCGCATCGGTCTCTTCCACGCGGATATCCGCGCCAAAGCCTGCCAGCATGCGTTCAGTGTGATCGCGGGTGGCCTCGCGTTCGATCACGGTGGTTTGACCGGGGGCATTCAGCGCGGCCAGCAAAACCGCGGATTTCACCTGCGCCGATGGCACCGGCACGGTATAGGTCACCGGCACGGGATCGGCCGCACCCACAATCGTCATCGGCAGTCGCCCGCCGCTGCGTCCAACCGCCTGCGCCCCAAACAGCGCCAGCGGGTCCGTCACCCGCGCCATGGGGCGTTTGTTCAAACTGGCATCCCCCGTAAAGGTCGCACTGATCGGACTGGTGGCCATGGCCCCCATGATCAGCCGCACCCCAGTGCCGGAATTGCCGCAGTCAATCACGTGATCGGGTTCGGCGAACCCGCCAACCCCTACGCCATGCACATGCCACACACCATCTGCATCGCGGGTGACATCAGCCCCAAAGGACCGCATAGCTTTGGCCGTATCCAGAACATCCTGGCCTTCCAACAGGCCGGTGATTTTCGTATGCCCAACCGCCATCGCACCAAAGATCAGCGCCCGGTGGGATATCGATTTATCCCCCGGCACATCGGCGCGGCCCGTCAAAGGCCCGCAAGACCCCGATCGCATTGGTGTTTTCACATCAGAATGGGACATGGTGTGGCCTTTTATTAGGTGGGGTTACAGGGTCGCGTAAATCTGTGCGATTTTCTGAACGGCGGCTTCGGGGGGCAGTTCTTCGCTGGCGCCGGTGCGGCGGCAGGTGACCTCGACCACGCCATTTTTCAAACCGCGAGGCCCAACCGTGATCCGCCAAGGCAGACCGATCAGGTCCATCGTGGCGAATTTGCCACCCGCGCGTTCATTGCGGTCATCGTATAAAGGCTCTAGCCCCAATGCGGTGAAGCTGCTGTAGAGCGCGTCACAGGCGGCATCGGCTTCTTCGTCACCTTGTTTCAGGTTCACAATGCCAACATGGAACGGCGTCACGCCCTCGGGCCAGATGATGCCATTATCGTCATGGCTTGCCTCAATAATCGCGCCCATCAAACGGCTGACGCCGATACCGTGGCTGCCCATATGCACCGGGGTCATTTTGCCATCAGGGCCTTGCACCGTGGCGCCCATCGCATCGGAATATTTCGTCCCGAAATAGAAGATCTGCCCCACTTCGATCCCACGCGCCACGCGGCGGCGGTCTTCGGGCACCTGTTGGAACAGTGCCTCGTCATGGGTTTCATCGGTGCGGGCATAACGGCTGGTGAATTCTTCCAGCACAGCCTGACACTGTGCAACATCATCATAATCAATCGCACGATCCCCAAATTTCAGATCGGTGATTTCGGAATCATAAAACACCTCTGATTCGCCAGTTTCGGCCAGAACCAGGAATTCATGTGTGTAATCGCCGCCGATTGGGCCGCCATCAGCACGCATTGGAATGGCTTGCAGCCCCATGCGTTCATAGGTGCGCAGATAGCTGACCAAATGACGGTTATAGGCGTGCAGCGCATCTTCCTTCGTCAGGTCAAAATTATACCCGTCCTTCATGTAAAATTCACGCCCGCGCATCACCCCGAACCGGGGGCGGATTTCATCACGGAATTTCCACTGAATGTGGTACAGCGTCAGCGGCAGATCCTTATAGCTGCCCACATGGCTGCGGAAGATATCGGTGATCAATTCCTCATTCGTGGGGCCGTACAGCATATCGCGGTCATGGCGGTCTTTGATCCGCAGCATTTCTTGGCCGTAATCATCATAGCGGCCGCTTTCGCGCCACAGGTCGGCCGATTGCAGCGTGGGCATCAGCATGGGGATGTGGCCCGCGCGGATCTGTTCCTCATGCACTATATTTTCCAATTTGCGCAGCACCTTGAACCCCAAGGGCAGCCAAGAATAAATCCCAGCGCTGGATTGTTTGATCATCCCAGCGCGCAGCATCAGCCGGTGGCTGGCAATCTGTGCCTCGGACGGCGTTTCTTTAAGAACGGGAAGAAAATATCGGGAAAGACGCATTTATAAAGCCCCCATCGGCGCGTGACATATTGCCCGCAGCATTAAGGCCACAGCCCCAAGGGCGCAAGCCCCCGATAAACTGCACGCTTGCAAATCTGGCATAAAACCCGCAGATGTCCCCTAATGTTTACGAATTGACGAGGCCCGCCATGCACGGTGTCATCCCCAGCCAGAAAATTGCCCAGATGATAGACGCGGGCCAAATCACCCTGCAGGCGCCCGCCCTGAGCGGGCAGATCCAGCCAGCCAGTTTGGATTTGCGTCTGGGGCAAAAGGCATGGCGCGTGCGCGCATCCTTTTTGCCCGGCAAGGGGCGCAGTGTGGCGCAGCGCCTGCAGGATTTTGAAATGCATCAGATTGATCTGGGCCCAGGCGCGGTGCTGGAAAAGGGCTGCGTTTATGTGGTCGAGCTGCAAGAGGGGTTGGCACTGCCAGGTGATATTCAGGCGGTTGCAAATGCCAAAAGCTCGACCGGGCGGTTGGATCTGCTTACACGGGTGATCACCGATGATGGGACAGAATTTGACCGCATACCGCAGGGGTATAGCGGCCCGCTTTATGCTGAAATCTGCCCCCGGTCCTTTTCGGTGCTGGTGCGCCCGGGGCAGCGATTGAACCAAATCCGCTTCCGCATGGGCCATGCGGTGCTGGATGATGAGGCGCTGCGCGCATTACATACACAAGAAACGCTGGTTGATGGCCCAGCCGTGATTGATGGGGGTTTGGGGTTTTCGGTGGATCTGCAACCGGCCAATGGCACATTGGTCGGCTACCGCGCCAAACCCCACACAGGCGTTATTGATCTGGATAAAATTGGCCATTACGACCCGGCCGATTATTGGGAAGAAATTCACAGCAAAACCGGACAGATCATTTTGGACCCTGGTGCATTTTACATTCTTGTCAGCCGCGAAGCGGTGCACATCCCACCGCAATATGCGGCCGAAATGGCCCCGTTTTTGGCCATGGTTGGAGAATTCCGTGTTCATTATGCGGGCTTTTTCGATCCCGGTTTTGGCCATCAAAATGCTGGCGGTGCAGGTTCGCGCGGCGTTTTGGAAGTGCGTTGCCACGAATCCCCGTTTGTTTTGGAACATGGGCAGGTTGTCGGGCGTCTGGTGTATGAACGCATGACGGACGTGCCTGAAACCCTGTACGGGCAGGAAATTGCATCAAATTACCAAGGCCAAGGGCTGAAGCTGTCAAAGCATTTCAAGGCTGTGTAAGTCTATTCGGTCTCGGCGCTGCCAATACCAAAGCCATAATTAAATGCGCGCGCGCCGTAATCAAAGCCGCGATTAAGCTCGACATAGGAATCGTCGAACATATAAGCCAATCCAGCAGCCGCGCGCCATGTTTTATTACGCGTCATGTAATCAACACCCAAAGACGCACCTGGTCGATTTGGTTTATCTTCTGAAAAGATGCGCACACTAAAGCCGGCATCAACTGGATTTTGTCCAAATGCCACGTTTAGACCAAATCCTAATGTTGGCTCAGCCAACGTCGGGGCTGAGATGCAAACACTTAGACATGTTGCTAAAAACGCCTTTTTAATCATAATGCGACCCTCGATTGCGTATCAGAGAATATTCTAATCAAAATAAGATATGAATTAAAGACAACATATTAAGCCCGATAGGATAGAACACATATACTATCGAGCTTAATAACTTACATAAGCTCGATTAACTTATGATAGGGCCGCACCTTCATCCGCGCCGATCATCAGGTTCAGGTTCTGAACCGCGGCGCCGGATGCGCCTTTGCCCAGATTGTCCAAGACTGCAATCAACACAACGCGGCCCGTAGCGGCATCCCCGCGCACAGAAATTTCTGCGCGGTTGGTGTCATTCAGCGCGGTTGGGATAATGCGGGATTCTTGGTCGGCCAAATCTTGCACGCTGACAAAGCGCCCGCCTGCATAATGCGCGGCAAGGGCCGCGTGCAGATCCTTCATGTTGGGCGCGCCGGGCAAATCCGACAGGTGCAGCGGGATTTGCACAGCCATACCCTGTTCAAAATTCCCCACGCTGGGCACAAAAATTGGCTGCCGCGTCAATCCGGTGCGGGCCATGATCTCGGGCAAATGTTTGTGCTGCTGGCCTGTGGCATAGACAAAATGCGCCGGCGCGCTGCCGCCTTGATATTCGCCGATCAGCGCCTTGCCACCGCCTGAATAGCCGCTGACCGCGTTGATGCTGACTGCCCAATCCACAGGCAACAACCCTGCGGCCACCAATGGCGCCAACATCAAAATCGCGCCGGTGGAATAGCAGCCAGGATTGGACACAAAACGCGCCGCCTGAATCGCCGCGCGCTGATCTGCGCCCAATTCAGGCAAACCAAACACCCAATTGGGATCAACACGATGCGCGGTCGAGGCATCAATGAACCGCACATCCAAATCCTGCGCCAGCGCCACAGATTCGCGCGCCGCCTCATCCGGCAGGCACAGAATCGCCACATCCGCCTGCGCAAAGGCATCACGCCGCGCGCCAGCGTCTTTGCGCAAATCATCCGGCAATTGGATCAAGGTAATGTCATCACGCGCATCCAGCCGCGCCCGAATTTGCAGCCCCGTTGTGCCGGCTTCGCCGTCGATAAATACCTTCGCGCCCATGATGTATGCCCTTCAATGAAGATCAATTTGGCCCTGTCTATCGCCAAGCACCGATGAGATAAACGCCTTTTTTCATATTACCCTGTTCATCACAGGGTGGGACATTTTGCCCCGATAAGACCGTGTGATTTTTCATCCACCCATGCTATTTACCAAATCAAGGGCGGGACCCCCTGCCCATTAATGGTTCAAATCAGGAGACTGACCAATGACATCCACCATCAAACGCGCCGTCGTCATCGCCGCATTGGGCCTTGGCTTTGCCGCCCCCGCCATCGCCGGGGATGCCGCTGCCGGTGAAAAAACATTCAAAAAATGCAAATCTTGCCATGAAATCAAAGCCCCCGATGGCACACAGATTTACAAGGGCGGCAAAACCGGCCCCAACCTTTACGGCATTATCGGCGCACAGGCCGGTGGACATAAGCAAAGCTCGAAAGGCCTGACCGCCGTTGGCGAGGGCGGCTTGGTCTGGACCGAAGAATTGCTGGCCGAGTATGTCGCGGATCCCAGCAAATTCATCAAAACCCATGGCGGTGAAGGGCGTTCTAAAATGTCCTTCAAGCTGAAAAAAGGCGGCGATGATGTCGCGGCCTATTTGGCATCTGTGGCGCAATAAGCCAGACAAAAACATCAGGCGCGGCAATTTTTCTTGATCTAAATCAAATATGAAGATTGCCCCGCCGACAAAGGCGCAGTAAAAGGCGCTATCGAATTGGGTTTCGTGAATGTGTTTCGCGGGCCCCCAAATGTGTTTAAAATGCAGGAGGCACACATGGCAGATGCAGCCATTCACGGCCACGAACACGAGGACAACCGCGGTTTCTTTACCCGTTGGTTTATG
Source organism: Paracoccaceae bacterium (assembly GCA_023260835.1). Taxonomy (GTDB): domain Bacteria; phylum Pseudomonadota; class Alphaproteobacteria; order Rhodobacterales; family Rhodobacteraceae; genus JALQTR01. The sequence continues at coordinate 13,747 of JALQTR010000043.1, read as the reverse complement.
TCCACTAACCACAAGGACATTGGCGTCCTCTATCTGGTGGTTGCGGCACTTGCCGGGTTCATTTCGGTCACTTTCACCGTCTTTATGCGCCTAGAGCTGATGGAGCCTGGCGTTCAATACATGTGTCTGGAAGGCGCGCGTCTGGTTAAAGATGCTGCAACGCCTTGTACCCCAAACGGGCATTTGTGGAACGTAATGATCACCTATCACGGCGTTCTGATGATGTTCTTTGTGGTGATTCCCGCGCTGTTTGGCGGCTTTGGCAACTATTTCATGCCACTGCAGATCGGCGCGCCGGATATGGCCTTCCCCCGTCTGAACAACCTGTCCTTCTGGCTGTATTTCGTTGGGACCTCTTTGGGTGTTGCATCCATGCTGGCACCTGGCGGCAACGACCAGCTGGGGTCCGGTGTGGGTTGGGTTCTGTACCCGCCGTTGTCAACCAACGAAGGCGGATACTCGATGGATCTGGCGATCTTCGCCGTACACGTTTCGGGCGCAAGCTCGATCTTGGGTGCGATCAACATCATCACCACCTTCTTGAACATGCGCGCCCCTGGCATGACGCTGTTCAAGGTTCCACTGTTTGCATGGTCGATCTTTGTGACCGCTTGGTTGATCCTTCTGTCCTTGCCTGTTCTGGCTGGCGCCATCACCATGCTGCTGACCGATCGTAACTTTGGCACGACCTTCTTTAACCCAGCCGGCGGTGGGGATCCGATCCTGTACCAGCACATCCTGTGGTTCTTTGGTCACCCCGAAGTGTACATTGTGGTTCTGCCTGGCTTTGGCCTGATCAGCCACATCATCGGCACCTTCTCACGCAAACCAATCTTTGGCTATCTGCCCATGGTTTGGGCGCTGATCGCGATTGGCGCATTGGGCTTTGTGGTTTGGGCGCACCATATGTACACCGTTGGGATGTCGCTGACCCAGCAGACCTATTTCATGCTGGCGACCATGGTGATTGCGGTTCCAACTGGGGTTAAAATCTTCTCATGGATTGCGACGATGTGGGGCGGCTCGATCGAGTTCAAAACCCCAATGTTGTTCGCCATGGGCTTCTTGATCCTGTTCACCGTTGGTGGTGTAACCGGTATCGTGCTCAGCCAAGCAGCGGTCGACCGCGCCTATCACGACACCTATTATGTTGTGGCGCACTTCCACTACACCATGTCCATGGGGGCGGCCTTCTGCATCTTTGCAGGGATCTACTTCTACATGGCGAAAATGTCCGGCCGTCAGTACCCAGAATTTTTGGGGAAAGTTCACTTCTGGATGTTCTTCATCGGTGTAAACATCACCTTCTTCCCGCAGCACTTCTTGGGCCGTCAGGGGATGCCACGTCGTTACATCGACTACCCCGAGGCATTCGCCTATTGGAACAAGATCAGCTCGATCGGTGCGATGATTTCCTTCGCTTCCTTCCTGCTGTTCTTCGGGATCATGGCCTACACCCTGCTGGCTGGTCGTCGCGAATCGCGCGCCAACTACTGGAACGAATATGCCGACACGTTGGAATGGACCCTGCCCAGCCCACCACCAGAGCATACGTTTGAGCAGCTGCCAAAGCGTGAAGACTGGGACAAAAGCCCAGCACACTAATCACAGTGTGACCTGAACGAACAAACGGCCCCGCAGACCCCTGCGGGGCCGTTTTAATTGCGGCCACTGGCGTCACCAAATGGCGTGTTTTAGGCCTTGTCATATTGCCATCAGGGGATGGGGCGCTATGTTCAAGGGCGACACCAGAAACAATCACAGTGACACATGCCCTATCGCTGGACCGAATCATCCGATCAAACTGACCTGACGCTTTGGCCGCACCGATCCTTGCCGCGGCGCGGCTTTGCGGCGATGATCCTGATCACCTTCTTTTTGATCATACTGCCATTATTCACCCTGTTGGGAACAATCCTGTTATGGGGGATGCTGCCGTTTTTGCTGGGCGCTGTGGCGGCGCTGTGGTGGGGGCTTGAACGATCCTACCGCGATGGGGATATCCGCGAACGCCTGATCCTAACACCCACGCAGGTTCAACTGACCCATATCCGCCGCAAATCCGCCCCGCTGACATGGGATTGTAACGCCTATTGGGCGCGCAGCAATCTGCATGAAACCGGCGGGCGGCTGCCCAATTATGTCACCTTATCGGGCAATGGCCGCGAAGTTGAAATCGGCGCCTTCCTGACCGAGGATGAGCGCATCAGCCTTTACAATGAACTGACCCGTGCCCTTGATCGGCACCGAAACACAGCCAAGGATCCGCAATGACCGAACCGCTTTTTACCCCCTTCACCTGCCGCGGTGTGACCGCACGCAATCGCACCGTGATATCGCCCATGTGCCAATATCGCGCACATGAGGGGCATATGGATGATTGGCATCTGGTGCATTTGGGCCGCTTTGCCATGGGCGGGGCGGGGATTATTTTCGCCGAAGCAACCGCGGTGCAAAAATCGGGCCGCATCACACATGGATGCCCGGGACTGTGGGATGATAGCCAGATCGCAAGCCATGCGCGGGTGACGCAATTCCTGACGCTGCATGGGGCGGTGCCTGCGGTGCAGCTGGGCCATGCGGGGCGCAAATCAGGGATGCAACGCCCCTGGTATGGCAATGGCCCGCTGGGCCCCGATGACACCGCGCGCGGGGATATGGGATGGACCCCAGCAGGGCCATCGGACACCCCAGTGGCTGATGGATGGCCCATGCCGCATGCGCTTGATCTGTCTGAAATTGACCAATTGGTTGACGATTACTGCACGGCAGCCGCCCGAGCGATTGCCGCAGGATATAAGATCATCGAGCTGCACGCCGCGCATGGGTATCTGCTGCACAGCTTCCTGTCGCCCCTGTCGAACCTGCGCACAGATGATTACGGCGGCGACCGCGGCGGCCGCATGCGCCTGCCACTGCGCATCGCCGCGGCGCTGCGCGATGTGATGCCCGATGATATGCCGCTGTTTTTGCGAATTTCCGCCGTCGATGGGGCCGAAGGGGGCTGGGACTTGGATGACAGTGTCGCCCTTGCCACCGCGGCCAAAGCGGTTGGGGTGGATGTGATTGATTGCTCATCCGGCGGAATTGCCGGTGCCGCCACCGCCGCCGCCGGCGGCAAACGCCAGCCGGGGTTCCAGGTGCCCTTTGCCGACCGCATCCGCCGCGAAGCAGGCATTCCCACCATGGCCGTGGGCCTGATCACCCACCCGCAGCAAGCAAATGACATTATTGCACAGGGTCAGGCCGATCTGGCCGCCATCGCGCGCGAGGCGCTTTATGATCCCAATTGGCCACTGCATGCGGCACAGTATTTCGGCGCGGACCCATCCTATGACAACTGGCCGCAGCAATCGGGCTGGTGGCTGGCCCGCCGTGATGAAAGCTGCGATTTTTATCAGCCGCGGTAAACCCATCTGGCCTTATGCTTTTGCTTTGACATGGCCCCGGCGCGCGCCTAGCGTGCCGGAATGAGCATCCTTGACAGCACCTATTCCTGGGCCAGATTGGCCATCTCCCTGATCATCGCCACAATTGGCAATGTCGGGATGTGGGCCATTATTGTGATCCTGCCCGCGGTGGAAACCGAATATGGGCTGACACGGGCCGATGCCTCTTTGCCCTATACCACCACGATGCTGGGCTTTGCCTTGGGCAATTTTATCATTGGCCGTTTGGTCGATCGCTTTGGCATTGTGGCCACATTAATTGGCGCTTCGGCGCTGAATGCGGCGGCGTTTTATGGTGCGACCTTATCGCCGAATATCTGGGCGCTGTCGGCGGTGCAATTCGCCCTGGGGTTTGGGACCGCCACCACATTTGGCCCGCTTATCGCGGATATTTCGCATTGGTTCTTGCGCCGCCGCGGGGTGGCCGTGGCCATCGCCGCCAGTGGCAATTACCTGTCGGGCGCGTTTTGGCCGCTGGTTTTGGCGGGGCAGTTGGAAACAGATGGGTGGCGCGCGGTTTATGCCACGCTGGCGATCCTCAGCCTGATCATTATGATCCCGCTGACCCTGACTTTGCGGCGCAAACTGCCCGATCATGCGATTGCGCAGTCGGAAACCGCCTCTGCAGCGCGGCTGCAAACCCTGTCCATGGCGCCACGACCCTTGGCTTGGGCCTTGGGTCTGGCTGGAATTGGGTGCTGTGTCGCCATGTCGATGCCGCAGGTGCATATTGTCGCCTTTTGCGTGGATCTGGGGTTTGGTCCTGCGGTTGGCGCGCAAATGTTGGCGGTCATGTTGTTGGGCGGCGTTGGCAGCCGCCTTGTGTCGGGCTTTCTATCCGACCGGCTGGGTGGATTGAAAACGCTGCTGCTGGGATCAACCCTGCAATGTATCGCGCTGGCGCTGTATCTGCCTTTTGATGGGATGATCTCGCTTTATATCGTGTCGACCATTTTTGGCCTGTCACAGGGGGGCATTGTACCCGCCTATGCCGTGATTGTGCGCGAATATATGCCCGCGCGCGAGGCTGGCCGATGGGTCGGGTTTGTCATGATGGCCACCATCATGGGTATGGCCTTGGGCGGCTGGTTGACCGGCGTGATCTATGACGCAACAGGGTCGTATAATTTGGCAATCTGGAACGGGGTCGCGTTTAACCTGCTGAATATGGGCATTATCGCCATCATCTTATGGCGCAGCCTGGGCGCGGGGCGCAGCAGCGCAGCCCCCGCCACCTGATCAGCCCCAGATCATCTGGACCAAAGGAAGAAAGCATCTGGCTCTATTGCATGTAAGCGCATACATTGTTTAAACTGTGGCGGATTGTCGCTGTATAAAGGCCGCCCAATGACCGTTTCTTTGCACGAATCCACTGGCGAAATTCGCCAAACCACCTGTTACATGTGTGCCTGCCGCTGTGGCATCAATGTGCATCTGAAAGATGGTAAAGTCCGTTATATCGACGGCAACCGCGATCATCCGGTGAATAAGGGCGTGCTGTGCGGCAAAGGCAGCGCCGGCATTATGCAGCATTATTCCCCCGCCCGTCTGCGCGCCCCGATGAAACGCGTCGGCCCCCGCGGATCTGGCCAATTCGAAGAAATCACTTGGGATGAGGCATTATCCCTTGCCACCGATTGGCTGGGCGAAGTACGCGGCCGCGACCCCAAACGCCTTGCGTTCTTCACCGGCCGCGACCAAAGCCAATCCCTGACCGGATGGTGGGCGCAACAATACGGCACCCCAAATTTCGCCGCCCATGGCGGGTTTTGTTCGGTGAATATGGCCGCAGCGGGCCTTTATACCATGGGCGGGGCCTTTTGGGAATTTGGCGACCCCGATTGGGAACATACAAAATATTTCATGCTGTTCGGTGTCGCCGAAGACCATGCCAGCAACCCGATTAAAATCGGCATTGGCAAACTGAAGGCCCGCGGCGCCAAAGTGGTGTCTGTGAACCCGGTTCGCACTGGATATAATGCGGTGGCGGATGATTGGGTGGGCATACGCCCAGGAACCGATGGTCTGTTTGTTGGCGCCCTGCTGCATGAGCTGTTTCGCACACAAAATGTCGATCTGTCCTATCTGGCGCGGTACACAAATGCGCCTTGGTTGGTGATCGATGCGCCAGGCGCAGATGATGATGGGCTGTTTGCCCGCGATGATCAGGGCCGCGCGCTGATTTGGGACGCTGCCAAAGACGGGTTTACCCATGCCATGGACAAAGACGCGCAGCCTGCGCTGGTGGGGGATCGTACCGCCCCCGATGGCCGCCGCCTGCGCCCTGTGTTTACCCTGTTGGCGGAACGCTTCTTGTCAGATGACTATACCCCCGAGGCGGTCGAGGACAAAACCGGCGTGCCAGCGGCGCAAATTCGCAAAATCGCCGCGGAACTGGCCCATGTCGCCTTCAAAGAAGAAATCACCATCGACCAACCCTGGACCGATTGGACCGGCCGCAAACATGACAAAATGATCGGCCGCCCCGTGTCCATGCACGCCATGCGCGGTATTTCGGCCCATTCCAACGGGTTCCAAACCTGCCGTATGCTGCACGTGTTGCAGATCGTTCTGGGATCGATCGATTGCCCGGGGGGCTTTCGGTATAAACCGCCCTACCCAAAGGAGCTGCCCCCTGCGCTGCGCCCGCATGGCGCACCAGACCATGTTGCGCCCAACACGCCCTTGGCCGGCCCGCATCTGGGTTTCCCCATGGGGCCCGAGCATCTGCTGCTGGACGGCGATGCCCCCGCGCGGATCGACAAGGGATTCAGCTGGGATGCGCCAATGTCGGCGCATGGCATGATGCATATGGTCATCAACAATGCGGCGCAAAAAGACCCTTATGGGATTGATGTGCTGTTCATGTATATGGCGAATATGGCGTGGAACAGTTCGATGAACGTCCCCGGCACATTGGATGCGCTGACCAAAACCGATGAAAACGGCGATTATGTGATCCCCAAAATCATCTATTCCGATGCCTATTATTCCGAAACGGTGCCTTTTGCCGATCTGATCCTGCCCGATACCACCTATCTGGAGCGGTGGGATTGCATCAGCCTGCTGGATCGCCCAATTTCGGACGCAGACGCCGCCGCCGATGCAATCCGTTGGCCGGTGGTTGACCCCGACCGCGATGTACGCGGTTTCCAAGAGGTGCTGCTGGATCTGGGCGCGCGCCTGAACCTGCCAGGGTTCGTGGCCGAAGATGGATCTCCCGCCTATCCTGGCGGCTATGCCGATTACATCACCAACCACCAGCGCAAACCAGGGCTTGGCCCGCTGGCAGGGTTCCGCGGCAAGGACGGCACCGAGGTTGGGATTGGCGCGCCCAACCCCGATCAGCTGCAACGTTACATCGAAAACGGCGCGTTTTTCGAACATAAGCTGCCACCTGAACAGGCCTATTTCAAACATGCCAATGCGGATTATTTGGCATGGGCGCATGGGATGGGATTCCGCGGGGATGCCGATCCGGTGATTTTTCAGCTGTACATTGAACCGCTGCAAAAGTTCCGCCTGGCGGGGCAGGGCAAAGGGCCACGGCCCGCGCCCGCAGGCCATCAGGACCGTCTGGCCACACATTTTGATCCCCTGCCCTTCTGGTATGAACCGTTCGAGGCGCAGATGGTCGACACCACCACCTTCCCGCTGCACGCAATCACCCAGCGTCCGATGCATATGTATCACTCTTGGGGATCCCAAAACGCATGGCTGCGGCAAATTACAGCGGCCAACCGCCTGTATATCCACCGCAGCGTGGGCGACGCCGCGGGCGTGGCCGATGATGATTGGGTCTGGATTTCATCGCATCTGGGCCGCGTGAAATGCCAAGTGCGCCTGATGGACGGGGTCAACCCCCATACCGTCTGGACATGGAACGCCATTGGCAAACGCAAAGGCGCCTGGGGCCTGTCTAACGATGCCCCCGAAAGCAATCAGGGGTTCTTGCTGAACCATCTGATTTCGGAACTTCTGCCCGAAGGGGGCGGGGGGTATCGCTATTCCAATTCGGACCCGATCACCGGGCAAGCCGCATGGTTTGATTTGCGCGTGAATATCACCCGGGCCGATGGCGCGGGCGAAACTGAACCACGGTTCGAACCATTGGGACATGCATCGCAGCCACCATCGCCCAGCAAGCTGGCCTATGGTGCAGATTTCAAGCGGGGGCAGTGATATGACAAGTTTGCCAAAAACCACTGCAAAGAAAATGGGGCTGGTGATCGATCTGGACATCTGTGTCGGTTGTCAGGCCTGCGCGACCAGCTGCAAAGAATGGAACACCGGCGGCTACAGCGCGCCCCTGTCGGATCACGACCCCTATGGCGCCGACCCATCGGGCGCATGGTTAAACCGTGTCCACAGTTATGAGGTAGACAATGCCCATTTCAAAGGCACCGTCCATTTCCCCCGCTCTTGCCTGCATTGCGACAATGCCGCCTGCGTGACTGTCTGCCCAACCGGCGCAAGCTATAAACGCGAAGAAGATGGGATCGTCCTGGTCAACCCCGACACCTGCATTGGCTGCAAATTATGTTCCTGGGCCTGCCCTTATGGTGCGCGCGAATATGACCATGATGATGGTGTGATGAAGAAATGCACATTATGTGTGGATCGCATTTACAATGACACCCTTGCCCCCGAAGATCGCCAACCCGCCTGTGTCCGCGCCTGCCCAACCGGCGCGCGCGCCTTTGGCGATTTGAACGACCCCACCAGCGCCGTCAGCCAATCGGTTAAGGACCGTGATGGGTTCAATCTGCTGGATCATTTCGGGTATGAACCGGTGAACAAATATCTGCCCCCGCGCAAAGGCACCCAGCATGCCCCACAGATCACCGAAGGCTGCGCCCCCGCGCCGCTCGACCCGAGCGCGGCTGGTGGATCACCTATGGAGAAACTCTTTGCTTGGGCGGATAAAGCCCTGAGCGGCCGTTAAGGGAGCCCGCGTCATGCATCCAGCCTATTCCGTTATCTTCTTCACCACCTCATCAGGTGCTGGCTATGGCCTGCTGTTTTGGCTGTCTTGGGCGCAGATCATGGGGCGCGTGTCACACACGCAATGGCCCTTCATCTTTGCCCTGTCTGCGGCACTGGCGCTGATCACAGCGGGGCTGTTGTCATCCACGTTCCATTTGGGCCATCCTAAACGCGCTTGGCGCGCGTTTAGCCAGTGGCGGTCTTCTTGGTTGTCGCGCGAAGGGGTTGCGGCGGTCTTGACCTATGTCCCTGCGGGGCTGTTGTGGCTGTCGGGTATCACACGGATTGGCACAGAATGGGCCAATCATTTGGCAGCGCTGTCCATGGTTGGGGCGGCAGTGACGGTGTTCACAACCGGAATGATCTATGCCAGCCTGCGCACCATTGCGGCGTGGAATATGCGTTTGGTTCCAATGATCTATTTGGCATTGGCCGCCAGCACAGGATATGCGTTATGGGCGCTTTATCTTGTGGCCTTTGGCGTCTTAACGGCAGGCGATGCAGGGCTGGGATTAATCCTGCTGGGCGCGACTGCGGCGATGAAATGGCATTACCTGCGCCGCATCGATGGTGCGGCACCGCTGTCCAGCCTTGCCCGCGCCTTTGGCTGGCAGGGGGCAACCATAACCCCGCTGGACCCGCCCCACACTCGGCCCAATTTCGTGATGCGCGAAATGGGGTTTCAAGTGGGGCGCAAACATGCCGAAAAACTGCGCAAGATCATGTTTCTATGCCTGTTTTTACTGCCCATCGCACTGATCGCAGCGACGGGGGCGGCTTTATTGCCCGCGTGGTTGTCAATCGCGTTGGCTGTGCTGCTGATCGGCATTGGGGTTGTGGTGGAACGCTGGCTGTTTTTTGCTGAAGCCAAGCATATCAGCCAAATCTTCTACCCCTAAGGCGGACATCGCCTGGCACAAAAAAACCCGCCCGAATTGGGCGGGTTTTTTATTGATATCGTGGGGAATTACCCCAGAACCGTTTTCACAGCCGCTGCAGTTTTGGCAACCACTTCATCCGCTTCGGCGCGGGTCAGGCAGAAGGGTGGGGCAAAGCCCAAGATATCCCCCTGCGGCATAGCGCGGGCGATGATGTTATGCTCGAGCAGGGCCGCAGCAACCGATGGTCCAACCTTTTCGGACGCATCAAAGAAGGTGCGATTACCCTTGTCGCGGACAAATTCCACCGCGCACAGCATGCCTTCGCCGCGCACCTCGCCCACATGGGCATGGCCAGCCAGTGCGTCCCGCATTGCCGCATTGAAATAGGCACCGGTTTCGCCGGCATTTTGGACCAGGTTCAAGTCATCAATCAGGCGCAAATTGGCCACACCTGCTGCGGCCCCAATGGGGTGCGCCGAATAGGTCCAACCATGGCCGATGGGGCCATTTTCGTCGGTGCCTTGTTCCAGAACTTTCCACATTTTATCCGACACGATTGACCCCGACAGCGGCGCATAGGCCGATGTCAGCCCCTTTGCAATCGTGATCAAATCAGGCTTCAGCCCGTAATGTTCGGACCCAAACATTGTCCCCAAACGGCCAAAGCCGGTGACCACTTCATCCGCGATCAGTAGGATATCATGTTTTTCCAAAACGGCCTGAATGGCCGCCCAATATCCGGCGGGGGGCGGAACAATGCCACCGGTGCCCAGAACCGGCTCGCCAATGAAGGCGGCGATGGTATCGGCGCCTTCGCGTTCGATCAGCGCCTCAAGCTCGGCCGCGCAATGGGCGGTGAAGGCGGCCTCATCCATCGCCAGATCAGGGCGGCGATAGTAATAGGGCGCTTCGGTGTGGATGACCTGCGCCAAAGGCAGATCGAATTTCTTGTGAAACAGCTCTAGCCCTGTCAACGACCCCGTCATCAACCCCGAGCCGTGATAACCACGCCAGCGCGAAATGATTTTCTTCTTCTCGGGCCGGCCAAGGATATTGTTGTAATACCAGACCAATTTAATGTTGGTTTCATTGGCATCCGATCCAGACAGACCAAAATACACCTTCGACATATGCGATGGCGCGCGGTCCAAAACCATTTTCGCCAAAGTGATCGAGGCCTCGGTCCCGTGACCGACATAGGAATGGTAATAGGCCAATTCGCGGGCCTGATCAGCAATCGCATCGGCGATATCGCTGCGGCCATACCCAACATTCACACAGTAAAGGCCAGCAAACGCATCCAACAAACGGTTGCCATCACGGTCTTCAATATGGCACCCCTGCCCGCCTGTTACCACGCGCTGCGGGATATTCCCGCGGGCGAATTCAGCCAAATGGGTCGATGGGTGGAAAAAGTTTTCACGATCCCATTGTTCAAGCTGGTCATTTTTCAGCATATGTCTTTCCTTACCTATGATCCCGGACCACGCCCGAGGTTACAATGCAGGCCTATCCAATTTCTGCAATCTTTGGCAATTGAATTTGCGCCGCCGCGCAGATGATTCAACTTTAAAATTGATGATTTTAAGATGAATCATCTATTCTGGATCAGCGCCCAGAAGAACGTCAAATGGCAGCATTGCGCCCTGTTTGACCGTTTTGGTGACGATATAGGTGAAATACCGCGCCAGACCCAGCCGCGCATCCAGCATATCATCCACCAGCTGCTGATAGGCATCGATATCGCGGGTGACAATCTGGATCAGGTAATCATACCCGCCGCCCACCGCCCAGCAGGCGGTGACCTCGTCATAACGATTTACCGCCGCTTCGAAGGCACGAAAGCTGGCCGCGGTGTGATCGCGCAATTCAGCCAGCACAAACACCGTGATATGCGGGGCCAGTTTGCGCAGGTTGATTTTGGCGTGATAGCTTTCGATCAGGCCGGCATCCTCTAGCCGGCGCAGACGATTCCAACAGGGTGTGGCGGACAGGCCCACCTGCTGCGCCAATGCCGCCTTGGACATACGGCCATCCCGACACAGGGCAGCCAAAATTGCAACATCACGCGCATCGACTTGGATCATGTTACCCCCGGATCAAGGTCCCCGCATCCCCCAACGCGCCCAGCGCATAGGTTGCAATCGCCGTATCCTGTGCGCCTGTCCCTGTCAAATCGCAGATTGTTATCTGCGTGTCCGAAGTCCGGCCCTTGGAAGCGTCCAACAAAACCTGCCCCAATTCAATCGGATCCACAGAAACCTGCGCCGCCAAGGCGCGTTCTAATTCGCCCGAGGTTTCGCATTGGCTGATGCGATCGCACAGATACAGATCCGCAGCGGCCAGTGCATCAGGGGCAATTTCACATTTGCCATGCTGATCAGACCCCATTGCGGTGATATGCAGCCCCGGGTGCAACATATCCGCCGTGATCAACGGATCACGCGCCGGCGTGGTGGTGATGACCAGCTGGCTTTGTGCAACCAAATCCGCAATGCCTGCGCAGGGCTGCACCTCGATCCCCAGATCCGCTGACAATTCCGCAGCGCAAGCCGCGGCCTTGTCCGCGTCACGCCCCCATATCAAGGCGCGATTGAACTGACGTTCAAGATAGGCTGCTTTCAGTTGCAGCCGCGCCTGCACGCCAGTGCCCAAAACACCCGCCACATCCACCTGCGCGGGCGCCAGATGGCGGGCGGCCACAGCCCCCGCCGCAGCGGTTCGCAGATCGGTCAAATACCCATTGTCCAAAAACACCGCCCGCACCAAACCCGTTTTGGCGCAAAATAACACCATCAACCCATTCAACGACGGCAGCCCCAGCCCAGGGTTATCAAAAAACCCTGGCGATACCTTAATTGCGAACCCGTCAAACCCCTCGATATAGGCGGTTTTCACGTCCACCTCGCCGTTGGCCTGCGGCAGGTCCATTGACAAGATGGGGGGCATGATCACTTGATCGCGGCCCAAGGCTGCAAATGCCGCCTCGACCACATCCACAAGCGGCGGGTTCAGATCTAAAACAGCGCGCAGCTGGGGTTCGGTGACAATTCGGATATCACGCGATGGGCTGGGCATAGGGTTGTCCTTTCACTGTGTATTCACCCAATTCAATATCCTGACCTGTAATAACTTGGGTGAATTGGTACATATCTACATTGCGGCCTGTAATGATCGTTGCGGTTGGCCCCTGAGGGGTGATTTTGCCCGATAAACAGGCCGCCATCCCCACCACACAGGCTCCTTCGGCCACGATGCGATCCTCGTAATACAGAACCTGCATGGCGTGGTAAATCTCTTCTTCTGTGACCAAAATGACATCGTCCAGCAGGTCGCGGCACATTGGAAAGGACAGTTGATTTTCCATCCCAATCCCGCCGCCCAAACTGTCTGCCAAAGACGGAAATTCAGGCACGATAATCGGACGGCCCGCGCGGATGGACGCATCCATCGCCGCCCCGCGGTCCATGGTGATGCCCGTCACCTTGATCTTTGGGTTAATGGCTTTGGCCGCACAGGCCACGCCCGCGGCCAACCCACCCCCCGACAGCGGAACCAAAAGATGCTGCAAATCCGGCTGTGCCGACAGCATTTCCAGCCCGATGGTCCCCTGCCCCGCGATCACCAGCGGGTCGTCAAAGGGCGAAATGTCAATCAACCCTTCGGCCTGCACCAGCCGCTGCGCCGCGGCCAACGCATAATCTTGACTGACCCCTTCGATGCGCACCTCGGCGCCCAATGCACGGATGCCATCCACCTTGGCCTGCGGGACCAGATTGGACATGCAAATCACCGCCCGCAGCCCACGCTGTGCCGCGGCATAGGCCACACCACGACCATGATTGCCGGTCGAGCAGCAAACAACCCCCCGCGCATCAGACGGTAATGACGCAACCGCATTCAGCGCCCCGCGCAGCTTAAACGCCCCCGTGGCTTGGGTGTTTTCCAGCTTCAGAAAAAACGGATGTTGCGTGGCTGCGGACATAAATGGCGATGGCACCATCGGTGTATGATCCGCCACCCCAGAAATCCGGCGCGCTGCAGATAGAATATCATGTAATGCAATCATTTGGACCCCATTCATTTGCAACCCCAACCCTGCACATTCACGCACGCCAGCGCAAGCAGGCTGTTTTGGCATTGCCGCCAATATCAGGTATTATTTTTCACAAATTACAGCGTTTCCATCTGGACAAGCCAGCACGCTTCACTTAACACGCCCCTACCCAGCGTGATTGCACGCATCCCGTGCCCGGGTAGCTCAGGGGTAGAGCAGTGGATTGAAAATCCTCGTGTCGGTGGTTCGATTCCGCCCCCGGGCACCACTTAAATCAATAAAAATAATGACTTAAGAAAACAAAATGCACGCTAAGCGTGTGCATTTCAAAAACACACCGAACACACACTTTTTGAATTGTTCGTGTTCTAGAT